>DASYGJ010000233.1:0-4596 GCA_035999915.1 Leifsonia sp. | reverse complement strand
GCAGCTGCTCATCCGGGCCATCGTCGACAAAGTGCTCAGCCGCGCCACCCTCACCGATCCTGCAGAGCTGAACTCTTTCGTCAGTGCGATGGGCAAGTACCTCAGCGTGGACCAGCAATTCGACCTGCCGACGATGATCGGGCTCGCCACCAGCATGCGTCTGGCCGGGGCGTCAAGCATCCACACGTTCACGATGCCGACCGCCGGAACGGGCACCTCGGCCGATGGGCAGTCGATCGTCAACCTCGATCAGGCCGCTCTTCCCGCGCTGCGGGCTGCATTGGCTGACGATGGGCTCGCCGCGTTCGTCGCATCCCACTGACCGTCGCTCGCGTCGCATCGCGTCGTGAGCCGCTTCTTGTGGACAAGAGGCCCTGTGAAGTGGTGCGAAAAGTGCGGTTGCAACGCGGTGGACCGCACCTTTTGCACCAGCCGGGAGAGTCCGGGGAGGCTGCAGGCCCCACCGCGCCCGGGTCACTGGAGCCAGCGGTACTCGAGTTCGGGTCTGCCCGGGGTGCCGTAGCGGGGCGCGCGGGAGAGCTGGCCGGTGTCGGCGAGATGCTCCAGGTAGCGTCGCGCGGTGACGCGGGAAAGACGGAGCGGTTCGGCCAGCTCGACGGCGGACAGCGCTCGATCGGCGGCTCGGAGGTGATCGATGACGGCCTGCAGTGTGGGGGCGGAGAGTCCCTTGGGTAGGGGAACGTCGGTCGGCGTGCGAAGCGAGGCGAGCATCCTGTCGACGTCGGACTGGGTTGCGCTGGAGGATGCAGCGTCAAACCGACGACGATAGTCCAGATACGTCTGCAGTTTCGCCGCGAACGTCGCGAACGTGAACGGCTTGATCAGGTACTGCACGATGCCGACCGAGATCGCGGTATGGACCACCTCGATGTCACGCACAGCGGTGATCGCGATGATGTCGATGGCGACGCCGGCCGCTCGCAGCCGCCGGGCGACCTCGATGCCGTGACCGTCAGGGAGGTTCATGTCCAGCAGGATCAGCTGGATGGAATGCTCGGGGAGAGAAGCCTTCAGCGTCGAAAGCGCGGCGGCGGCAGTGCCGACGATGCCGGCCACCTCGAACCCGTCGATCCTCGTCAGGTAGCTGGCGTGCGCCTCGGCGGCGAGGGGATCGTCCTCCACGACAAGTGCTCGGATCATCGGGGGGCTCCCGGAGCGACAGGCCAGCGGGCCACGAACTCGGTGGTTCCCAGCTGGCGCAACTCGACGTTTCCGCCCTGTGATTCGAGGAGTTCCCTCACGAGCGGAAGGCCGAAACCATGTCCGGCCGTATCGGTCGGTTTGGTCGAGAATCCTCGCGAGAACACAGCGTCTTCGAACCCGGGGTCGACACCGCGGCCGCTGTCGGCGACGGTGAGCACGAGCATCCCGAGCCGATCGTCTGAGACGAGGGTCACCTGAACCCACGCGGGGGTCGGGCCGACAGCAGCGGCTTCGATCGCGTTGTCCACGAGATTGCCGACCACCGAGACGAGATCCACGGTTGAAAGACCGGAGGGCGGGAGGCCGTCAGCAATGCTCACACTCAGTTCGACGCCCCGCTCTTCAGCCTGCGCGACCTTGCCGAGCAGGAGCGCCGCGACGGCGGGTTCATTGGCTGCGGCGAGCACGTCGTCCGCCAGGGACTGGCTGCGCTCGACCTGCTGCGCGATGAGGTCGATGGCCTCGGCCTGCCGGCCCAGTTCGAGCAGCGAGACGACAGTGTGCAAACGGTTGGCGTATTCGTGGGTCTGCGATCGCAGAGCGTCGCTGAGCGTTCGCACCGACTCGAGTTCGCCGGCGAGACGCTGAACCTCGGTGCGATCCCGCAGAGTCATGAGTGTTCCGACCGCCTGTCTGCTCGTTCCCCCAGCCGGTGTCGCGGGTTCCTGATTGACGACGAGCAGGCGGTGTCCGGCCACGTGTGTCTCCTCCACCGCGCGTCCGCCATCCCGGATGAGGTCAGCGATCGTCATGGGAAGGTCGAGTTCGGCCACCGGCATTGGTCGCTGCGCGCTCGAGGCCGGCGGCAGGTCGAGCAGTTCCGCGGCCTCGTCGTTGTAGAGCACGACCTGCCCATGCTCGTCGGCGAGGATGAGTCCCTCGCGCACCGAATGCAGCACGGACTGGTAGTAGCTGACCATCCTGGACAGCTCCGACGGAAGCATTTCTCCGGTCACCCGGGAGAGGAAACGGCGAGCGAGGTACGCCCCGATGCTGCCGAGAATCACCAGGAGCAACGCGGCCCCCAGCACGAACGGGATGCGCGGAGCGATCGAGGAGGCGACGCTCCTCGTGGTCACGCCGGCGGCCACGATCGCGATCACCCTGCCGCCCTTCATCACGGGGACGACCGCGCGAACCGACGGGCCGAGCGTTCCCGTGTACGTCTCGGTGAGGGACTTGCCCTTGAGTGCCTGGTCGATCGTGCCGATGAACTTCTTGCCGATCTCCGCCGGGTTCGGATGCGTGAAGCGGGTACCCGTCGGGTCCATGATCGTCACGAAGTCGACGCCCGTCGAGCGCATCTCCCGAACAGCCAAAGGCTGAAGCTCGGTCGTCGGATCGGGGGTCTGCACCTGTGCGATGACGAACGGGTCGTTCGCGAGCGTGGTCGCGACGGCGAGGCTGACCTTCGTGGCGTTATCGTTCGCCGATTGTTGGTCACTGAGCCAGAGGAAAAGCGTGAGGCTTCCCGCCAGCAAGAGAACAGCAATGAGCTGCAGCGCGAAGATGCGGCTCGCGATACTCCACCGCCGATTCGCCCGCGCCATCGCCTCCACCTCGTTCTTTGGTAATCAGTATGACCACAAGTAGCACCGCGCTCCGCGATTGAGGAGGCTGACTGCACCACCCCTAGGTGGATCAGGCACAACGATGTTCCTCTCGGATTGGACCCCCTCATGGTAAAGAAGCCAGGCGCCGCACGGCGCATCGACCGAAATCACTACCTCTATCTCGCCGTCATCGTCGCCGTCATCGCCGGCGCCGTGGTCGGTATTGTCGCCCCCGAGTTCGCAAAAGGTCTCGCCCCGATCGGCACGGGATTCGTCGCGCTCATCAAGATGATGATCGCCCCGGTGATCTTCTGCACGATCGTGATCGGCGTCGGATCGATCGCCAAAGCCGCGACGGTCGGCAAGATCGGCGGAATCGCGATCGGATACTTCCTGGTGATGTCGACGTTCGCGCTCGGGATCGGCATCGTTGTCGGCAACCTGCTGCATCCGGGAGCCGGGCTCCACCTCACAGGTGTGACATACAAGGCGACCGGCGAAGCCGTCTCGACGAGCGACTTCATCCTCGGCATCATCCCGACCAGCCTGTTCTCGTCGCTGACGTCGGGGAACATCCTGCAGGTGCTTCTCGTCGCGCTGCTGGTCGGCTTTGCTTTGCAGGGCCTCGGCGCGCGCGGCGCCTCCGTTCTCGAAGGGATCAAAAAGCTCCAGGCCGTGGTGTTCCGCATCCTGTCGATGATCCTGTGGCTCGCGCCGCTCGGCGCATTCGGGGCGATCGCGGCCGTTGTCGGAAGCACCGGCGCCGGAGCACTGGTGAGCCTGGCCACCCTCTTGGTCGCCTTCTACATCACCTGCGCGATCTTCATCGTCGTGGTGCTCGGTCTGCTGCTCAAGCTGGTGACCGGCGTCAGCATCTTCTCGCTCATGAAGTACCTCGGCCGGGAATACCTGCTGATCATCGGCACCTCCTCGTCTGAGGCGGCCCTCCCGAGGCTCATCGCCAAGATGGAGCACCTGGGCGTCTCGCGCTCGGTTGTGGGCATCACCGTGCCGACCGGATACTCGTTCAACCTCGACGGAACGGCGATCTACCTCACCATGGCCTCGCTCTTCATCGCGAATGCGATGGGGACGCCGCTGGCTCTCGGCGAGCAGATCGGACTCCTCGCCTTCATGACCATCGCCTCGAAGGGCGCGGCAGGCGTGACAGGGGCCGGCCTCGCCACCCTCGCCGGCGGACTGCAGACGTACCGTCCGGATCTCGTCAACGGTGTCGGCGTCATCGTCGGGATCGACAAGTTCATGTCCGAGGCACGCGCGGTCACCAACTTCACCGGAAATGCGGTGGCGACCCTGATCATCGGGCGGTGGACGCGCCAGGTCGATACCGAGCAGGTGCGGCTCGCTCTCTCGGGCGCTCGCCCCTTCGAAGAGGCGACAAGCGGCACGGAGAACGACCACATCCCAGCGGCGCGCGTGGAGGAGCTGCACGAAACCGCGGACAAGGAGATCGTTCGATGATTCACGCCGAGCCGGAGAGCACGCTCACCGAGATGAGGAAGGTGCCTGCACGCCTCGCGCGTTCCTGGCAGCTCGTCTCGGCGCTCCGGCTCGGCGACGCGAATGGGTCCGCCGCGGATGCCGTCGTCCTCGATCTCGAGGACGCGGTACCCGCGGCGGACAAGCACGCGGCTCGACTCGCAGCGCTGTCCTTCCTCGCCGGTCGACCCGCTTGGGTGCGGGTGAACGATGCCACGTCGGGGCAGTGGGGGGCCGATCTCGAAGCCGTGGGATCCTCCGTCGGGCTCTGTGGCGTCATGCTGGCGAAAGTGGAGTCGGCCGAACAGGTCACCCGGAC
>DASYGJ010000186.1:0-2510 GCA_035999915.1 Leifsonia sp. | reverse complement strand
AACCGTGCTTCGTAGCGGTCGACCGCGACGTCGTAGGCGACGTTGCCGAGGAGGAGGCGGAAGGGCGGATCGTCCTTGTTGAGCGTGTCGAGCAGTGCCTGTGCAGCGAGGTCGGGATTGCCTGGCTGCGATCCGTTGTTCTCCTCCTGCTGGGACGCGCGGCGCTGCGCGATCTGGTCGATCTGCTGGTAGGCGTCGATTGGCTCGGCACGGTCCATCGACGAGCCCGCCCAGTCGGTGCGAAACCCGCTCGGCTCGACCATCAGGACCCGGATCCCGAACGGCTCGACCTCTTGGCGCAGCGTCTCTGAGAGGCCCTCGAGCGCCCATTTGCTCGCGTGGTAGATGCCGGTCAGCGGGAACGCGGCCAGCCCACCGATCGAGGAGACCTGGACGATCCACCCAGAGCGCTGCTCGCGCATGATCGGCAGCGCCGCCTGCGTAACCCACAGCGCTCCGAAGAGGTTGACTTCGAGCTGGCGGCGAGCCTGCTCTTCGGAAAGCTCCTCGACCGCGCCCGCGACGCCATACCCCGCGTTGTTGACGACGACGTCCAGGCGCCCGAAGCGCTCATGAACGTTTCTGACAGAGGCGAACACGGCGTCGCGGTCGGTGACATCCAGCTCGACCGGTAGCACCGCGTCGCCGTGGTCAGCGACGAGATCTTCCAGTGAGGAGGTGTCGCGCGCAGTCGCTGCAACGCGATCCCCCGCCGCGAGTGCGGCCTGCGCGAACGAACGGCCAAAGCCGCGCGACGCGCCCGTAATGAACCAGGTGCGATTAGACATGCAGCGCTCCTACCCGAAACCGGCCCCTCGGCGCCGATGATTCTCGCGCGCGCGAGCGCGACACCGCCTACGTCAGCGGTCGCGCTGACTGCGAATGAGAACGTACACGGCGCCAGCTCCGATCACGACTCCTGCCACAAAAGCCGGTGCTCGGCGCTTGGGTTTGGGCGGCTCGATGATCCCCAATACCTCGGCCATCATCGGACCGTAGATGACCGCGATCTCTCCGGCGGTCCTTCCGGCGGCGACGAATCTCTCGATTTGACCGCGTGCCTTCCGTCGGACGATGACCCCAGTGACTCGCCGAAGGATCGGACGACGAGTTATCGCCACCGCCCCTTTGGCACCTATCCGCAATGTCGTCGCGTTACTCGGCATCCGTCCGTCAATCCACCTCGATGCGCATCGTATATGCCTTGGTCGTACTGCGATACTGCGGCGGTAGCGCATGAGCACGGGCGTCTTACAGAAGCTCGACCGGGCGCAAAAGCGGAGCACCACATTGAGCGTCGCTGTGGCGACGTTCAAGAAATTCTCGGAAGATCAGTCCGCGAACTTCGCGGCGATGATCGCGTTCTGGGCGTTCTTCTCGGTGTTCCCGCTGCTGCTGGTGCTGGTGACGTTGCTGGCGCTCTTCCTGCCGGCGAGCGACAAGGACGCCGTACTCGGACATGTCGCTCAGCTGTTCCCGCTGCTCAATCCAAACACGATCAAGGGGTTGAGTGGCGCATGGTGGACGATCGTCCTCGGGCTCGCGACGGCTCTGTGGAGCGGCTCAGGCGTCGTACGCACGGCACAGTTCGCCTTCAACTCGGTCTGGGGCACCGAGCCCGACAAGCAGCCAGGCCTGGTCAAGCAGATGACCCGAAGCATCTCCGTGCTCGCGACCGTCGGCTTGGGCCTCGTGATCACCACGCTGCTGTCCGGACTCGTTGCCAGCTCCGCCAGCGGGGTGAACCTCGGCGCCGCCGGTCGCGTGGGCGGCTACGTGTTGTCGCTCGCGCTCGACGTCGGGATCTTCGTGGCCGCGTTCCGGATCCTCACCGACCGAGACGTCACCACTCGTGACGTGCTGCCCGGAGCACTCCTGTCCGGGATCTCCTTCTTCTTGCTGGAGACGCTATCCACGCTGATCATCTCCAGGTACCTGAAGAACGCGCAGTCGACCTACGGTCAATTCGCGACAGTGATCACGATCTTGTGGTGGTTCTACCTCCAGTCGATCATCACCCTGCTTGGTGCCCAGCTCAACGTCGTGCTCAAGGAGCATTCGTACCCCCGCTCGCTGACCTGACACGTCCCACACCAGGCGCCGTCCCGGGCCCTCGGCCGAAGCGTCAGGCCCGGGAGCAGCGAACTTCGACTACTTCAGCTTGGGCAGCGTCGCCGCTTCGAGCGCGGCGATGATGTGGTATCCGGGCGTCTTCATGTGAATATTGAAGGTCCCGTCGCAGAAGTAGGTCAATGTGCAGACCTTGGCGACCGGCACAGGGATCTGACCGAAGGTCGGATCGTTGGTGGCCAGGAACGGGCCGTAGGCTCCCGTCGCCTTCGTCACGTCGACGAACGCTGCGCCGACGCTGTCGTAGGCCTTCTTGAGGCCCGGGTTGATGTTGTCCTTGAAGGCGCTGATCGACCCGGGGACGAGGGCCAGCGTGTTGGCGCCGAGGACCGTCGGGTGCACCCAGAGTCCGAGCTCAACGTCGGGGTAGGTCGAGCCGA
>DASYGJ010000155.1:0-2435 GCA_035999915.1 Leifsonia sp. | reverse complement strand
CTGTGGCCGACGGTCGTCCCGGTGTCGTCACGCGCCGTCTCCGACCGCACCGCGGGGGAGCCTCGATACGTCTTCAACGACTCCGCGCTCAATCGCCGCATCGCCTTCGACGCCGCCCAGAGAACCGCGCTGGATGCGGCGTCGTTGGTGGTGGTGAGCTGCTTTCCGCTCGATGACGCCGACCAGGTGCGACTGCTGACGGATGCTGTGCGCGATCCGGGCTCGCGGCTGATCCTGGACCCGAACCCGCGCGACCACCTCATCTCCGACCGGGAAGCTTTCCGTGCCGGGTTCGAGAAGCTCGCGGCCAGCAGCCTCCTCGTCAAGATCGGCGACGAAGACTCGATGCTCTTGTATGGCGAGCCGCTCGAGGTCGTCGCGCCGCGCATCCTCGCGCTCGGGCCGGCGGCGGTGCTCGCCACCGCGGGTGCTGGGGGAGCGTCACTGCTGCTTCAGAGTGGCGCGGTGGTGCACCGCCCGATCCGCTCCCTTGCGGATCCGGTCGTCGACACGATGGGCGCCGGAGACGCTACCCTCGCCACCGTGACCGCAACTCTCGCCCGCGAAGGCATGCCCTCCACGGAGGAGGCCGCGGGCCGGCTTCTGGACGAGGCGATGGCTGTCGCGGCAGCCACGTGTCGCATGCCGGGAGCGCTCCTGCGGCTTCCGAGCGTGGGCGCGCCTGTGACGAAGGCGGACGGGCACAGCCCGGCATCGCCGCGGTAGGAGAATCGCGGTAGGAGATTTTCGGCGGCGGCCCGGGTACAGCGCCCGGGCCGCTACCACCTCGTCGGAACTGCGCTACCACCTGCCTGGATTGCCACTGCCATCAAGCACTACTCGCCAGCCCGCGATCGTGAAGTTCACTTCAGCGAACGGTCAGCCGTCTCGTGCTGTCCCTGGAGGAAGCGTTCGCGTTCGTGAGCGTGTCGGGTGGTCATCGCACTGAGGTCATCTTCGAGTCGGATGATCGCTTGAGATGCTCGACGAACCTCCTCCTCGGCCTCGTCGGAGATCTGCTGGAGTTCCAGCCGGAAGCCAGCGTCATCGGCGAGCCCCTCTTGGGTTGCGAGCTCGTGGAAGGTCTCCTGCATCCGATTCATTTGCGAACGGTAACTCGCGACATATTCTTCGGCATTCTCGATCCGCCGTTTCGCGGTGACGACCGCTTCGTGATGCGCATCCTCGAGCGCTCCGAGAGTGTTGTGGTTCCTCATGTGATGCTGTTCACCCCGTGCGTGTAGTCGAGACTGGATGTGATGTGGCCTACGCCTTCTTCCACCTTCTTGGCAACCAAGCCCGCCAGAACGGTGTTGTTCACGCTGGCGCCGTACAGAGTCAGGTTGATTTCCAGCGTGACAGCTTCGACCGAGACCCAACCACCGGACTTGACCACAACATTCCTCCCGTGAACCATCGGCGGAAGCAGGACGTTCAAGAGACGCACCGCCGCCTCGTGCACAAGGCCATCGATCCATCCCTGGACGCCGTCCGCCGCGTCGTGGAGTCCGCTTCCGATCCCTCCGATCAGGTCCTGCAGGCTTTGGCAGGCGAGGTTCGCCCCATTCGAGCCGAAGTCGGCCATGTACTTCCTACTTTCTGGGCTGTTATCCGCCGTAGACCTTCGCCCACAGGAGATCCTGCTCACCCGCGTTCGCGACGGCATTGCCGATGCCGCTGGACAGTTTGTGGACAGTCGCGAGGTGGTCATCCACGAGCCGATCGACCGCTGCGACGGCATGCTCGTCAATGTTTTGGTGGACCCGGAGGCGATGGGTGGCGACGCAGTTCTCGATATCCGCCTGGGTGATGTACGGGATCGCGGATGCGGCGCTCTGCGCATCGCGCAGCCCAACCTCCATCTGAGGGATGAGCCCGGAGTTCAGCGACTTGACGTTCCTCAAAAGATCAGACGTACTGAAAATACTAGAGGCCAGCGACGTCGCCGCGATCGTATCCACCGCGACCATCACGGCAGAGACAGTTTTACCGACCGCCGCACCGACGGACGGGTTTTGGAGCATCTTCATGGCACCAGCCAGGACGGCAGCAGCCGCACTACGGTCCCTCGGCGGTAGCCAACCCAACTGGTTTTCCATGATCTCGATCAGGCTGTGCCTGTCGGCTCCCGCCCCAATAGCCGCACCGTCAGGACCAAAACTAAACCCGGTGTCAATGTTGTGGTTTGTCAGGATGTCCTTGCCGGGCTTGCCCTGCACGTACTCGGCCGCGCCCGTCTCGTTGCCCAGAAGGTTCCCGATCAGGTCCCACTCATTCACATAGTTCAGGAACGGCTTCTTCCCCGCCGCGACCTGCTCCTTCAACCACTTCTTCGCCTGCGGAGACATCAAGTCCCACGGGTCAGGACCGTTGAACGTCGTCGAAGACCAATGCAACTCGCCCCCCACATACATGGCGAGAAAACCACCCAACGA
>DASYGJ010000119.1:0-3203 GCA_035999915.1 Leifsonia sp. | reverse complement strand
TCTCGTCAAACTCCTCGCCACCCTGCACGACGAGAACGGCTCGGTGGCCGTCGAAGGTCTCACTTCGCTGGCCGACGCCCCGCAGACGCCCGCGTACCTGGACGACCAGCTGCGCGAAGAGGCGGCGCTCCTCGCGGGCGTTTCGCCGATCGGCTCGGGACCCATCCTGTCCCGGATGTGGTTCCAGCCGACCATCACGGTCACCGGAATCGACGCGCCGAGCGTCGCCAACGCCTCGAACACCTTGCTGCCGAGCGTGGCCGTGCGCATCAGCGCCCGGATTGCGCCCGGACAACTCGCCGCCGACGCGTTCACGGCGATCGAACGCCACCTCCGGGCCAGCGCGCCGTTCGGCGCCCACCTCCAGATCGATGACGTCGACATGGGTGATCCGTTCCTTGTCGACACCAGCGGCTGGGCGGCGACCGAGACCAAACGGGCCATGACGGATGCGTGGGGCAAGGCGGCTGTGGAGACCGGCATCGGCGGATCCATTCCATTCATCGCCGACCTCGTGCGCGAGTTCCCGGCGGCACAGATCCTCGTCACAGGGGTCGAGGACCCCGACACGCGCGCCCATAGCCCGAACGAGTCCCTGCACCTCGGCGTGTTCAAGCGCGCCATCCTCGCCGAGGCGCTGCTGCTCACCCGTCTCGACATGCGCTCGGAATGAGGCGCTCGGAATGAACTCGGCAGGTTTCCGGTTTTACGACGTAGAATCGATCCAGATTTTCACCACCGTCCCAACCGCATCCCTGTGAGGAGTGCCATGACCGACACAACACTGACCGCGACCAAGGCCCACGGCGTCGGCCTGACCGAGGCCGCAGCCGGCAAGGTGAAGAGCCTGCTCGAGCAGGAAGGCCGCGACGATCTGCGCCTGCGCGTCGCCGTTCAGCCCGGCGGATGCTCGGGCCTGATCTACCAGCTGTATTTCGACGAGCGGATGCTCGACGGGGATGCCACGGTCGACTTCGACGGCGTCGAGGTCATCGTCGACAAGATGAGCGTGCCATACCTCGACGGGGCCAACATCGACTTCGAAGACACCATCCAGAAGCAGGGTTTCACCATCGACAACCCCAACGCTTCCGGCAGCTGCGCCTGTGGAGACTCGTTCCACTAGGCCGTTCCATAGCACAAGAATTCAGTCAGGGCCGTCCTTCTGGGCGGCCCTTTCTGGTTCGTGGCGGTGCGTGCGGCGGAGTAGGGTGGTAACGGTCAAATACAGTTGAAGGTGAACTGTCCATGAGTCTCTCGAAAGGTCACCGGTGCGTCACAATCGCCGTCTCCGATGGGCTGCTATCCCGATCGCAGCGACACTCGCACTCGTTCTTGCGGGTTGCACCCAGGCCCAGCTGAACGGGTTCCTGCCCGGGTTCGTCGCCGGCGAGAAGCCGGTGACCAACCACACGGAGCGCGTCAGCGGACTGTGGGTCACCAGCTGGATCGTTCTGCTCATCGTCGGCGTCATCGTGTGGGGACTCATCATCTTCGCTGTGGTCGTCTACCGCCGCCGCAAGGGGCAGACCGGCCTTCCGGTTCAGATGCGCTACAACATGCCGATCGAGATCTTCTACACGGTGGTGCCGCTCATCCTCGTCCTCGGTTTCTTCGCTTTCACGGCGCGCGACCAGAACGCGATCGAGCAGCCGTACGCCCATCCCGACCTCACGATTCAGGTCTACGCCAAGCAATGGGCGTGGGACTTCAACTACGTCGACGACAATGTCTACGACCCGGGCATCCAGGCGCAGCCGGATGACCCGAACGCTGCACCGGGGGCGGTGCAGGAGGGCCAGATCCCCACCCTGTACCTGCCGGAGAACAAGAAGATCACCGTTGAGCTCAGGTCGCGCGACGTGATCCACTCCTTCTGGGTGCCGGCGATGCTGTACAAGAAAGACGTCATTCCCGGCCAGACCAACAAGATGTATTTCGAGACGGGCCGCAAGGGAACCTACGTCGGAAAATGCGCCGAACTCTGCGGCGAGTACCACTCGGCGATGCTCTTCAATCTGAAGATCGTGTCGCAGTCCGATTACGACGCGCACATCCAGAGCCTGCGCGACAAGGGGTACAAGGGCCAGCTCGGGTCCGAGTACGACCGCAACAGCAACCTGCCCGGAACGGGCGCTCCCAAGGGCAACAAGTAGGGCATCGAAGAATGACGACTACAGCACCGGCTCCCGCTGCCACCACCGCTCCCGCTCCGAAGGCGAACCCGCTCCTCGGCGCGAACAACGTAGAGCGCAAGGGCAATATCCTTGTGAACTACATCACGTCGACGGACCACAAGACGATCGGGTACATGTACCTGATCTCGTCGTTCATCTACTTCCTCATCGGCGGCGTGATGGCGCTGATCATTCGTGCTCAGCTGTTCGAGCCGGGCCTGCAGGTGGTGCAGACCAAGGAGCAGTACAACCAGCTTTTCACCATGCACGGCACGATCATGCTGCTGATGTTCGCGACCCCACTGTTCGCCGGCTTCGTGAACGTTCTGATGCCGCTGCAGATCGGCGCTCCCGACGTCGCGTTCCCGCGGCTCAACGCGCTGGCCTATTGGTTCTATTCGTTCGGAAGCCTCATCGCTGTCGCCGGGTTCCTCACCCCGCAGGGCGCGGCTTCGTTCGGCTGGTTCGCGTACGCGCCCCTCTCGAGCACCACCTTCTCGCCAGGTGTCGGCGGAAACCTCTGGGTGGTTGGCCTTGCCCTGTCCGGCTTCGGCACCATCCTCGGTGCGGTCAACTTCATCACGACCATCATCACGATGCGCGCTCCGGGCATGACCATGTTCCGTATGCCGATCTTCACCTGGAACGCGCTGGTCACCTCGATCCTCGTGCTGATGGCGTTCCCGGTTCTGGCTGCGGCGCTGTTCGGCCTCGCCGCCGACCGTGTGTTCGACGCTCACATCTATGACGCGGCCAACGGCGGCGCACTGCTCTGGCAGCACCTCTTCTGGTTCTTCGGTCACCCGGAGGTGTACATCATCGCCCTGCCGTTCTTCGGGATCGTCTCTGAGATCTTCCCGGTGTTCAGTCGCAAGCCGGTCTTCGGTTACAAGACGCTGATCTATGCGACGATCTCGATCGCGGCTCTGTCGGTCACGGTGTGGGCGCACCACATGTACGTCACCGGCTCGGTCCTGCTGCCCTGGTTTTCGCTGATGACAATGCTGATCGCGGTTCCGACCGGTG
>DASYGJ010000058.1:0-22160 GCA_035999915.1 Leifsonia sp. | reverse complement strand
AGCCGTGGTCGGCTTCCTCTGGTGGAACACCTCGCCGGCGCAGATCTTCCTCGGCGACACGGGTTCGCTCGCCCTCGGCGGAGCGGTGGCCGCGCTCGCGATCCTCAGCCACACCGAACTGCTGCTCGTCCTCATCGGCGGACTGTTCGTCATCGAGGCGGGCTCGGTGATCGTGCAACGCGCGTACTTCAAGCTGACCCGAGGCAAGCGCATCTTCCTGATGAGCCCGGTCCACCATCATTTCGAACTGAAGGGCTGGGCCGAGGTCACGGTCGTCGTGCGGTTCTGGATCATCGGCGGACTGCTCGTCGCGGCCGGCGTCGGCAGCTTCTATCTCGAGTGGCTGGCCACATGACCGAGCTCTCGGATCGTCTGGCCGGGCTGACCAGCTGGCGCTCGGAGTGGCGCGGCCTGCGTGTCGCTGTGTATGGCCTCGGGGTCACGGGATTCTCGGTGGCCGATACGCTCGCCGAGCTCGGCGCCGACGTGCTCGTCGTCACGTCGAAAGCCGATGAGGAGCGTGCGATGCTGCTCGCTGTGATCGGCGCGGAGCTTCTGGAGGATTCCGACCTCAGCGCACCGCCGGCGCGGCTGATCGACTTCGACCCGGAGCTCGTGGTGGTCTCGCCCGGTTTTCACCATGACCACCCGATCCTGAGCTGGGCGGACGAACGCGGGCTCCAGATCTGGGGCGACATCGAGCTCGCGTGGCGGCTGAGGGACAAGGTCGGTGACCCGGCCGACTGGATCTGCGTGACCGGAACCAACGGCAAGACGACCACGGTGCAACTCACCGCCAGCATGCTGGTGGCCGGCGGCTATCGCGCCGCACCCTGTGGCAACATCGGGATCCCGGTGCTCGATGCCATCCGTGACCCCCAAGGGTTCGATGCGCTGGTCGTGGAACTCTCCAGCTACCAACTGCACTGGGTCAATCGGAATGCAGGAGGCGTGCTCTCGCCGTACTCGGCGGCGTGCCTGAACATAGCCGACGACCACCTCGACTGGCACGGTTCGGCCGACGCCTACCGAGCCGCCAAGGCGAAGGTGTACGACAACACGCAGGTGGCGTGCGTCTACAACCGGGCCGACGCGGCGACCGAGCAGATGGTGCAGCAGGCGGAGGTGGTCGAGGGCGCTCGCGCGATCGGGTTCGGCCTCGACGTGCCCGGTCCGAGCGACTTCGGAATCGTCGACGGCATCCTCTGCGACCGCGCCTTCCTCGAAGACAGGTTCACCAGCGCGATCGAACTGACCACGGTGGACGAACTCCTCGAGGCCGGCCTGTCCGCTCCGCACATCGTGGCGAACATCCTCGCCGCCAGCGCCCTCGCGCGCTCTTATGGCGTGGAGCCGGGTGTGATCCGGGACGTGCTGACGGCGTTCCGGTTGGACGAGCATCGCATCGAACTGGTACGCATCGAGGCAGGCATCAGTTGGGTCGACGATTCGAAGGCCACCAATCCTCATGCGGCCGACGCGTCTCTGCGATCCTACGAGTCGGTGGTCTGGATCGCGGGCGGACTGCTGAAGGGCGTCGAAATCGACGAACTCGTCCAGAAGCACGCCGCGCGATTGCGTGCGGTCGTGCTCATCGGCGCCGACCGGGAGGCGCTCCGCTCCGCATTCGCACGACACGCGCCCGGCCTGCCCGTCTACGAGGTCGCGGCGAACGAAACTGATGACGTCATGCCGACGGCGGTGCGATTGGCCGGCGAGGTGGCGCAGGCGGGAGACACCGTTCTTCTGGCTCCTGCGGCAGCTTCGATGGACCAATTCACCGACTACGCAGAGCGGGGCCATCGATTCCAGGCGGCCGTCAACGAATTCTTTGGAGGTGAGGCGGATGAGCAGTCCGCCCCGCATCCTGGAGACGTCTAGGGAATCGTCCCGGCTCGGCGCTCTGACCTCCCGCATCTCGCTCGGGAGGGCTATGCAGGCGGAGTCGGCCAACTACTTCCTGCTGCTCGGCATCACGTTGTTCATGGTGGTGTTCGGCCTCGTGATGGTGCTGTCCTCCTCGTCTGTCGAGTCGCACAACGACACCGAGAACTTCTTCTCGCGATTCTGGTCGCAGGGTGCGTCGGCAATGATCGGGCTGCCCCTGATGTTCCTCGTGTCCCGGCTGCCGAGCAGGTTCTGGAAGAAGACGATCTGGATCTTCCTCGGGTTCGCCTGTCTGCTGCAGGTACTCGTGATCGCTACTCCGCTCGGGATGGAGATCGGCGGCAACCACAACTGGCTCAAGGTCGGCTCGATGACTTTGCAGCCTTCGGAGGCGATCAAGGTCGCGCTCGTGGTGTGGCTGGGCGTGGTGCTGTCGCGCAAGAAGGACCTGCTCGGCCAGTGGAAGCACGTCGCCGTTCCGGTGGTTCCGATCGGTGGTGGCGCCATCCTCCTGGTGCTTCTCGGCGGCGACCTCGGGACCACGGTCGTCATGTCGGCGTTCGTGTTGGGCGCGCTCTTCTTCGCCGGAGTGAAACTGCGCCACCTCGCGGTCGGCAGTGTGGCGGTGGCCGTGGTCGCATTGCTCGTCGCCTTCTCCAGCAAGAGCAGGATCGGCCGCATCGCGGCGATGTTCGGCGGGACGAGCGCGGCGAACCCCGACGTCAACTGGCAGATCAACAACGGCTACTTCGCCCTCGCGTCGGGCGGGGTCTTCGGTGTCGGGCTCGGCAACTCGCACTCGAAATGGTCCTGGCTTCCGGCGGCGGACACCGACTTCATCTTTGCGATCATCGGCGAGGAACTCGGCCTGATCGGCGCGATCGTCGTGCTCATCCTCTTCGTTCTGCTCGCGGTGGTGTTCCTGCGGATCATCCACGCTTCGAGCGATCCTTTCGCCCGCGTGACGACGGCCGCGATCATGGTCTGGCTGATCGGCCAGGCGTTCGTCAACATCGCGGTGGTGCTGGGCGTGATCCCGGTGCTCGGCGTCCCGCTCCCACTGATCTCTGCGGGAGGAACTGCGATGATCAGTTCCATGGTCGCCATCGGTATCGTTCTGTCCTTCACCCGCGAAACGAGCAAGGCAGCTCGGCAGGAGCACGCCGACGGGATGAGCTCGCGCGCATGACGCGCTACCTGCTCGCCGGCGGGGGAACCGCCGGGCACGTGAATCCTCTGCTCGCCGTCGCCGACCGGTTGCGACGGGACGACCCCGCGGCCGAAGTGCTCGTGCTCGGCACGAAGGAGGGTCTGGAGGCACGTCTGGTCCCCGAGCGCGGCTACGAACTCGCCACCATCCCGAAGCTCCCCTTCCCGCGACGACCGAACGGCGCCGCGCTGCGCTTCCCGGCCCGATACCGTCAGACGACCGCGCGGGTGCAGCAGCTCATCCGCGAACGGCGCATCGATGTCGTCGTCGGCTTCGGCGGCTATGCGTCGGCACCTGCATACTCGGCCGGCCGAAAGGCGCGCATCCCGGTGGTGCTGCATGAGGCGAATGCGAGGCCAGGCTTGGCCAACCGTCTCGGCGCCCGATCGACGCCGTATGTCGGCGTCGCCTTCGAGGGGACACCGCTGCCGCATGCGACCTTCGTCGGTATGCCGTTGCGGGTCGAGATCGAAGAACTGGACCGCGCCGCCTCCCGGCCGCACGCCCTCGAGTTCTTCGGGTTCGTGGACGACCGGCCGACGCTGCTCGTCACGGGTGGTTCGCTCGGAGCCCGCCGGCTCAACCGCACCATCGCCGATCGTGCGGCCGAGCTGACGGCCGCCGGATACCAGGTGCTGCACATCCAGGGCGGAAAGGGCGAGCTCACCGATCCGGGCATCGACCACTATCGCCTGCTCGACTATTGCGACCGGATGGACCTCGCCTTCGCGCTGACCGACTTCGCCGTCGCACGCGCAGGCGCCGCCACGGTCTGCGAGTTCGCGGCCCTCGGCATTCCGGCGGTCTACGTGCCCTTCCCGGTCGGAAACGGCGAGCAACGGTTCAATGCAGCCGGTGTCGTCGGGGCGGGCGGTGGGATCCTCGTGGACGATGCCGTCTTCCTTCCTCAGTGGGTCGACAGCGACCTGCTGCCGCTCCTCGCGGATCGGGAGCGGGTCGCGCGGATGGGCGTGAACGCCACGAGCGCCGGGGTGCGGGACGGCTCCGACCGGATGGTGTCGCTCATCCGAAGCTCTCTCCCGGGCGCGTAGCCTCATACTTGGGGGTGCCGTTCACCCGGCGCCCAAGATCTTCAGCTCGTGCAGTGCCGAGAAGGAAAGCAGTTCCCGTGATCAAACCCGACCTCACCATGACACTTCCCGACGACCTGGGTGCCCTGCACTTCGTGGGCATCGGGGGATCGGGGATGAGCGGAATCGCCCGTCTCTTCCTCGAGGCCGGCTACACGGTGACCGGATCGGATGTGCGTGAGTCGTCGAATGTGATCGCCCTGCGCGAGTCTGGAGCCACCGTGGCGATCGGGCACGATGCCGCGAACGTCGGTGACGCCGACACCCTCGTGGTCACCGGGGCGCTCTGGCAGGACAACCCCGAGTACCAGCTGGCCCTGCAGAAGGGACTTCCCGTGCTGCACCGGTCGCAGGCGCTCGCCTGGCTGATCAGCGGTAAACGCCTGGTCTCCGTAGCCGGAGCGCACGGCAAGACGACCTCGACCGGCATGATCGTCACGGGGCTGCTCGGCATCGGCGAAGATCCGAGCTTCGTGAACGGCGGCGTCATCGAGTCTCTCGGCAAGAGTTCTCAGACCGGAACCGGCGAGTTGTTCGTCGTCGAGGCGGATGAGTCGGATGGCTCCTTCCTGCTGTACGACACGTCGATCGCCTTGATCACCAATGTCGATCCCGACCACCTCGATCACTACGGGTCGTTGGAGGCCTTTGAGAACGCCTTCGTCACGTTCGCGCGAGAGGCGACCGAGTTCGTCGTCGTATCCTCCGACGACGCCGGCGCCGTGCATGTGACGAACAGACTCCGTGAGGAGGCGCCCGGCAAGCGGGTCATCACCTTCGGCGAGGCGGAGGATGCGGAGGTGCGGGTGCACTCCGTCGTCACCGACGGTCCCGTCTCGTTCGGCATCCGCTACGCGGGCGAGGACTACTCGGCGCAGCTCCGAATCCCAGGTCGTCACAACGCGATCAACGCCGCCGGGGCTTTCGCTGTGCTGACCGGCCTTGGTTTCGACCCTGCCGGCTCGCTGGCCGCGATCGCCGAGTTCGGCGGGACCGAGCGCCGCTTCGAGTTGCATGGCACGGTCGGCGGTGTGAGTGTCTACGACGACTACGCCCACCATCCCACCGAGGTGGCTGCAGCGCTCGCCGCCGCCCGAACGGTGGTGGGGGATGGACGGATCATCGCCGTGCACCAGCCGCACCTCTACAGCCGCACGCGCCTCTTCGCCAAAGAGTTCGCCGAGACGCTGGAGACCTACGCGGACGAGACGGTCGTGCTCGATGTCTACGGAGCCCGTGAGGATCCCGAGCCCGGCGTGACCGGAGCGCTTGTGGCCGACAGGTTCGAGCATCCCGAACACGTGGCGTTCATCGCCGACTGGCAGGCGGCCGCCGACCACACGGCCGAGATCGCCCGCGACGGCGACTTCGTGATCACCCTCGGCTGCGGTGACGTGTACCGCATCGTCCCGCAGCTACTCGACTCACTGCGCCGCACGCGCGGATAGGTCCCGCCCGGTATGAAGCGTCCTCAGGGGTTCGACCGGCCGCCCGCGCCGGTGGAGCCGCCCGTTCCTGCCGCTCCGGCGGCGCGAGAGCCGAGGGGGCCGGTGAACTCCGGCAAGAACGTGACGGAGCCGATCCCGATCGTGCGTGCCTCCACACCGGTCGGCGAGCGGAAGCCCGCGCCCGAGGCCGCCGAGCAGGTGAGGCCGAAGGGTCGGCTGCCCACCAATCGGGAGATCAATCGCGCGGTGCGCGAAGCGCGACGAGAGCGCGCGCGGGTGGAGCGCGGGGAGGTCCGCCGGTTCACGAAACGGTCGCGCCGCCGCCGGATGATGTGGCTGTCCGGCTTCGGGGTTCTCATCCTGCTCGTGGCCGGCGTGGCGCTCACCGCGTTCTCGCCGTTACTGGCTCTGCGCACGGTCGACGTCGAGGGCACTTCGCGCATCGACGCGTCCGCGGTGAAGAAGGCTCTCGCCGATCAGCTCGGGCGTCCGCTCCCGCTCGTCGACCAGGGTGCGATCCGCTCCGACCTGGCCGCCTTCCCGCTGATCCGGAGTTTCAGCGTCGAGAGTCATCCGCCGAACACGATCGTCGTGCGCATCGTCGAACGACAGCCGATCGGCGTGATCGCCTCCGGCGCCAAGTTCGACCTGGTGGATGCGGCGAAGGTCACCATCGCCGCCACACCGACGCGCCCCGACGGCTATCCGCTCATCAAGGCGACCGGAGCGCCGGTGGATGCGGACGCCACCTCGGGATTCGCGGCAGCGGCCAGCGTGCTCAGCGCTCTGCCGCCCACGTTTCTCGCCCAGGTCGACACGATCACGGCAGCGACGCGGGACGACGTCGGGTTCACCCTCCGGGGGTCGCGCGCCAGCGTCGTCTGGGGGAGTGCCGACAACTCCGATCTCAAAGCGGCGGCGCTGGCCGCTCTGCTGAAGTCCGTTCCGGGCGCCTCGCGCTATGACGTCTCGTCCCCGCACAGTGTTACCACCGGTTGAGCCGCAGGTTCGGCACGGACTTTTCCGACACGCCTTGTGCGATTCGCCTGCAGGAGCATGCCGCGCCTACCCTCGAATCAGGAATTGCATACTGAGCATAACTTTAAGCCTCGACCTGAGGTTGAAGGTTCCCAGCGGAGGCCGGACGTGACATCAAACCAGAACTACCTCGCCGTGATCAAGGTCGTGGGCGTTGGCGGTGGCGGCGTGAACGCCGTCAACCGGATGATCGAACTCGGGCTTCGCGGCGTCGAGTTCATCGCCATCAACACGGATGCGCAAGCTCTGCTGATGAGCGACGCAGACGTCAAACTCGACGTCGGCCGCGAGATCACCCGGGGCCTCGGCGCAGGTGCCGACCCCGAGGTCGGCCGCCGTGCTGCCGAGGACCACGCGGAAGAGATCGAGGAGGCACTCGCGGGCGCCGACATGGTCTTCGTCACCGCGGGCGAGGGCGGAGGCACCGGCACCGGTGGCGCCCCCGTCATCGCGCGCATCGCAAAGTCGATCGGCGCACTGACCATCGGCGTCGTCACCAAGCCGTTCGGCTTCGAGGGCAAGCGCCGTTCGGAACAGGCCGAGGCCGGTGTGCAGCGCCTGAAAGAAGAAGTCGACACCCTCATCGTCGTGCCGAACGACCGCCTGCTGGAGATCAGCGACCGCGGCATCAGCATGCTCGAGGCCTTCTCGACGGCCGATCAGGTGCTTCTCGCCGGTGTCCAGGGCATCACCGACCTGATCACCACTCCGGGGCTGATCAACCTCGACTTCGCCGACGTGAAGTCGGTCATGCAGGGCGCGGGATCCGCGCTGATGGGCATCGGATCCTCGCGGGGTGCCGACCGGGCCATCAAGGCCGCTGAGCTGGCCGTGGCGTCGCCCCTGCTCGAGGCGAGCATCGACGGAGCACACGGTGTCCTGCTCTCCATTCAGGGCGGATCCAACCTCGGTATCTTCGAGATCAACGACGCGGCCCGCCTCGTGCAAGAGGCCGTGCATCCCGAGGCCAACATCATCTTCGGTGCTGTCATCGACGACACCCTCGGCGATGAAGTGCGCGTGACCGTGATCGCCGCCGGATTCGACGGTGGCGAGCCGAACACCGCCAAACTGGCGCTGGACTCCCGGCGCACGACGTTCGTGGAGGCCGGCAGCGAGGAAAGCACTGCGCACACCAGCACGGCCGTCCTGGAGGCGGAGCACATCCCGTCGCCGTCCACCGACGCGTGGGCCGCGGCCGAGAGTCCTGTCACCGAGACCGCGCCGAAAGACCCGGCGTTCGACGACGAGAATGACGACCTCGACATCCCCGACTTCCTCAAGTAGTCCGCTCGCTGAGCGTCTCCAAGCCGTGCGGGCCGGCATCGCTGATGCCGCCCGCACCGCCGGACGCTCGCCGGAGGAGCTGACCACGATCGTGGTCACCAAGTTCCACCCGGCCGCGCTCGTGCGCGAGTTGGCTGCGCTCGGGGTTCGGGACGTGGGAGAGAACCGGCACCAGGAGGCCCAGGGCAAAGCGGCGGAACTGTCCGACCTCGCTCTGCGCTGGCATTTCGGCGGGCAACTCCAGAGCAAGAAGGCGCGGCAGGTGCGCGCGTACGCCGACGTCATCCACTCGGTCGACCGCGGCTCGCTCGTCGAGGCGCTCCGCTCAGAAGAGCACAACATCGACTGCTTCGTGCAACTCAACCTCACCGACGATGCGGCGCGCGGTGGCGTATCCGACCGCGACCTCGAGCCCCTGGTCGAGCGCATCCTCGAAACCCCGGGACTCCGGCTTCTCGGTGTGATGGCAGTCGCGCCGCTCGGCGAAGAGCCACGTCGGGCGTTCGAACGGGTGCGCCGGGCCAGCGAACGGGTCGTCGCGCTCGCACCGCGGGCCGATCAGATCTCCGCAGGGATGTCGCACGACTATGCCGAAGCCATCGCCGAAGGGGCGACACACCTTCGCATTGGCACGGCCATTACCGGGAATCGGCCGGAGCACGGTTAATCTCGAAGAGAAAGTTCGAGTGCGTGCGAAAGCGTCGGCGCACAGGTCAACACGGAGGATCCGAATGTCCAACCCGCTGAAGAAGACGATGGTCTACCTCGGCCTCGCCGACGAAGAACTCGAGTACGAAGAGCAGGCCGCCCCGCAGCAGCAGGCTCAGCAACAGCCGCGTCAGCACCACCAGGCCCCCGTCGCTCCGGTTCCCCACCCCACCCCGGTCGCCCCTGTGGCCGGCCGCGCCCCGGTGACCCCGCTGCGCAAGTCATCCACCGCACGGAATGCTTCGGTACAGGAAATGAACGAGATTCTCACCGTCCACCCCCGCCAGTACCGCGACGCCCAGGCGATCGCCGAGTCGTTCCGTGAGGGCATCCCGGTCATCATCAACCTCTCGCAGATGAGCGAAGGGGATGCGCGCCGCCTGATCGACTTCGCCAGCGGCCTGTCGCAGGGCCTCTACGGCAAGATCGAGCGTGTCACGCCGAAGGTCTTCCTCCTCTCGCCCTCTCATGTCGTCGTCTCCGGTGAGCACGGTGGACAGGACGCCGAGGTCGACGCTTCTTTCTTCGCGCAGGCCTAGGCCGAGAATCCGCCCGATAGCGCACCGCCCCGGCCTGGGGCCGGTGCGCTTTCCCGCATACTTGATCCCGTGCTTGCCGTCTCGATCATCGCCCGTATCGCCTACTACCTGCTGCTGATCTACTTCTTCGTGATGTGGGGGCGGTTCGTGCTCGATCTCGTGCGCACCTTCAGCCGGGGATGGCGTCCGCACGGATTCGGACTGGTGCTCGCCGAGTCGACATACGCTGTCACCGACCCTCCGATCAAGTTCTTCCGCAAGCTCATCCCGCCGCTTTCGATGGGTCCGGTCGCGATCGATTTCGGCTGGAGCCTCACGATGCTCGTCGTGATCATCGCCTTGTACGTCGCGCTGGGCTTTAGCTGAGAGTCATCCGCGGCCCCGGCACCTGCTGGGATGTAAGGTTGACGAGCCGACGCACGGTAGTGCGGCATCGTGCGCACCCCCGGCGCACTTTGCTAGCGTGGGCTACACGCACTTTCTGTTCGTATTCCAAGATCTAAGGTGGCTTGCCATGGCGCTGACTCCGGAAGATGTAGTCAACAAGCGGTTCCAACCGACGAAGTTCCGTGAGGGCTACGACCAGGACGAGGTCGACGACTTCCTCGATGAGGTCGTCGTCGAGCTTCGTCGCCTCAACCAGGAGAACGAGGAGATCAAGCAGCGCCTGGTCGCGAGCGACTCCCGTATCGCCGAGCTGCAGCGCAGTGGCGCGCAGGCCGCCGGTGGCGCCGCTCCCGCCGTGGTCGCAGCGCCCTCTGTCGACACTGGCGAGCTCGCCCGGCTTCAGCAGGAGAACGAGGAACTCAAGCAGCGCCTCGCCGCCGCACCGGCCGCCGCGGCCCCCGCGCCGTACGTCGCGCCCGTCGAGAGCGTCGACCCGAACAGCACGAACAATCTGCTGCAGCTGGCCCGCCGCCTGCACGAGGAGCACGTCAAAGAAGGCGTCGAGAAGCGCGATTCGCTCATCGCCGAAGGTCACGCCACCGCGGCGCGCATCGTCGCCGAGGCGGAGTCGAAGCAGCGCGCACAGATCAGCGCGCTCGACCAGGAGCGCGGGCTGCTCGAACACCGCATCGACGAGCTGCGCACCTTCGAGCGCGAGTACCGTCAGAAGCTCAAGGGCTACATCGAGGGTCAGCTCCGCGACCTCGACAATTCTTCGGTCGGCGGAACGGGCAGCTACGCCGCCTCGCCCGCGACTTCCGACAGCAACGGTGCGCCGGTGAGCGCTGCCCCCGTGAGCGCCTCGCAGGTTCCCACTCCGGTCTCGGCCACCGCCGGCGACAGCAGCGCACAAGACCAGCAGTCCACGCCTCCGACGTTCCAGGGCTTTGGAGGCTAGCTCCACCCGGGCCAAGGTCAGCATCCGGGCGCTGGCGATCCTCGGCGTCGTCGCGCTCTGCGTGTACCTCGCCGATCAGATCGCCAAACTCCTGGTGGTGCAGAACCTCTACGAGGGTCAGCAGATCCAGGTGCTCGGGCAACTCCTGCAGTTCCACTTCGTCAAGAACGCCGGCGCCGCCTTCTCGATCGGTGAAGGATCCACGTGGATCTTCTCGATCGTCGGTGTCGGTGTTCTCGGCTTCGTGATCTGGTACGCCCCGCGCATCCGCTCGGTCGCGTGGGCCGTGTTGTTCGGGCTGCTGCTGGGCGGTTTGCTCGGCAACCTGACCGATCGACTGTTCCGGACACCCGGTTTCGGTGTCGGCCACGTCGTCGACTTCCTGCAGATCCCGCTTCTGCCGGCGATCTTCAACCTGGCCGACGTTGCGATCGTCTCGAGCATGGCGCTGTTCCTCATTCTGACCATCCGAGGCATCGGACTCGACGGCAAGAGTGCTGCCGAGGTCGAAGAAGAGGAGGCCGCGTTCCAGGCCGAGGAAGCGGCGGAAGCGGCGGAAGCGGCGGAAGTGCCGGAGGCGGGAACAGCGGTGGCGGAGGCGGACACCGGTAAGCCGGAAGAGCGGCCGAAAAGCTAGGTATGGAGTCGCGCAGCTTTCCCATCCCGGATGGTCTCGACGGCTCGCGCGTCGACGCGGGGCTCGCCAAGCTCCTCGGGTTCTCGCGCAGTTTCGCGGCCGAGATCACCGAGGCCGGGGGCGTGAGCGTCGACGGCCGCGCCATGGACAAGTCCGACCGGCTCTCCGCCGGCGGCTGGCTCGAAGTGAGCTGGCAGCCGAAGGAGGAGGTCAGGATCATTCCCCTGGCCGTTCCCGAACTGACGATCGTGCACGACGACGATGACATCGTCGTGATCGATAAGCCGGTGGGCGTCGCTGCGCATCCGTCGGTCGGCTGGACGGGACCGACCGTACTCGGGGCGCTGGCCGCCGCCGGGTTCCGCATCTCGACCTCCGGCGCGGCCGAACGGGCTGGAATCGTGCACCGTCTCGACGCCGGCACGAGCGGTCTCATGGTGGTCGCGAAATCCGAGCACGCCTACACCGTTCTCAAGCGTGCCTTTCACGATCGTACGGTCGAGAAGATCTATCACGCGGTCGTGCAAGGACATCCGGATCCGCTTGTCGGAACGATCGACGCGCCGATCGGACGACATCCCAAGAGCGATTGGAAGTTCGCCGTGATCGCCGACGGCAAGCCCTCCGTGACCCACTACGAGACCATCGAGGCCTTCCCTTCGGCGTGCCTGCTGGAAATCCATCTTGAGACGGGCCGGACGCACCAGATCCGGGTGCACATGGCCGCCCAGCGGCATCCCTGCGTGGGCGACGCGATGTACGGGGCCGACCCGACGATGTCCTCCCGTCTGGGGCTCACCCGGCAATGGCTGCACGCGGTGCAGCTCGCGTTCGCGCATCCCGCGACGGGCGACCGGGTCACCTTCACGACGGGTTATCCGGACGACCTGCAACACGCATTGGATGTGCTTCGAGCGTCGTAGGGCCGTCGTAGTCTTTAACCCTCAACCGGCCTCAGACGGAGTTCACTTTTGTCCTCAAGCGGCGACTCGTTCGTTCACCTGCACGTCCACAGCGAGTACTCCATGCTGGACGGCGCGGCGCGCATCAAACCGCTCGTCGACGCGGCCGTGGAGCAGGGGATGCCCGCCCTCGCGGTCACCGATCACGGCAACATGTTCGGTGCGTTCGACTTCTGGCGAACGGCCACCGACGCGGGCATCAAGCCGATCATCGGCACCGAGGCGTACCTCACGCCGGGAACCCACCGCACCGACCGCACCCGCGTGCGCTGGGGCGACGGCGGCGGCGACGACGTGTCAGGCTCCGGCGCGTACACCCACATGACCATGTTCGCTTCCACCACCCAGGGCATGCACAACCTCTTCCGCATGTCGTCGCTGGCCTCCACCGAGGGTTACTACTTCAAACCGCGCATGGATCGCGAGCTCCTCAACACCTATTCGGCGGGCATCATCGCGACCACCGGATGCCCGTCGGGCGAGGTGCAGACGCGGCTACGGCTCGGCCAGTACGACGAGGCGAAGAAGGCCGCGGCCGAGTTCCGCGACATCTTCGGCAAAGAGAACTTCTATGCCGAGATCATGGACCACGGGCTCGGCATCGAGCGACGCATCATGGCCGATCTCATCCGGCTTGCCAAAGAGCTGGACCTCCCGTTGGTCGCCACCAACGACTTGCACTACACACACGCGTCGGATGCGACCAGTCACGCCGCACTCCTCTGCGTGCAGTCCGGCTCCACCCTCGACGATCCCAACCGGTTCAAGTTCGACGCCGACGAGTTCTACCTGAAGTCGGCGCAAGAGATGCGGCAGCTCTTCCGCGACCATCCCGACGCATGCGACAACACGCTTGCGATCGCCGAGCGTTGCGACGTCAAGTTCGACACCCAGGCCAACTACATGCCGCGGTTTCCGGTGCCCGAAGGGGAGACCGAGCAGAGTTGGTTCATCAAAGAGGTCGAGATCGGACTGAACGAGCGCTACCCCGATGGCGTCACCGAAGAAGTGCGCAAGCAGGCCGACTACGAGATCGGCGTCATCTCGCAGATGGGCTTTCCCGGCTACTTCCTCGTGGTCGCCGACTTCATCAACTGGTCGAAGCGCAACGGCATCCGGGTCGGCCCGGGCCGTGGTTCGGGCGCCGGCTCGATGGCGGCGTACGCGATGCGCATCACCGATCTCGACCCGCTGCGCCACGGCCTCATCTTCGAGCGCTTCCTCAACCCTGATCGCGTCTCCATGCCCGACTTCGACGTCGACTTCGACGATCGTCGCCGTGGCGAGGTCATCAAGTACGTGACCGAGAAGTACGGCGAGGAGCGCGTCGCCCAGATCGTCACCTACGGCACCATCAAGGCGAAGCAAGCCCTCAAAGACTCCTCCCGGGTGCTCGGGTTCCCGTTCGGGATGGGTGACAAGCTCACCAAGGCGATGCCGCCGCCTGTGATGGGCAAAGACATCCCGCTGACCGGGATCTTCGACAAGAACCACCCGCGCTACAAAGAGGCGGTCGACATCCGTGCCGTCGTCGAGACGGACCCTGAGGCGAGAACCGTCTTCGACACGGCCCTCGGGCTCGAGAACCTCAAGCGCCAATGGGGTGTGCACGCGGCGGGTGTGATCATGTCGTCCGATCCTCTGATCGACATCATCCCGATCATGAAGCGCGAGCAAGACGGCCAGATCGTCACCCAGTTCGACTACCCGGCCTGCGAATCGCTCGGCCTCATCAAGATGGACTTCCTCGGGCTGCGCAACCTCACGATCATCAACGACGCGCTCGACAACATCGAGGCCAACCGCGGCGAGAAGCTGGTGCTCGAAGAACTCGAGCTCGACGACCGCGCCGCCTACGAACTCCTGTCGCGCGGCGACACCCTCGGGGTTTTCCAACTCGACGGCGGTCCGATGCGCTCCCTGCTGCGCCTGATGAAACCCGACAACTTCGAGGACATTTCAGCGCTCATCGCCCTGTACCGGCCTGGCCCGATGGGGGCGAACTCGCACACGAACTACGCGCTTCGCAAGAACGGCCTGCAGGAGATCACGCCGATCCACCCGCAACTGGCCGAGCCGCTGGCGGAGATCCTGTCCACGAGCTACGGCTTGATCATCTATCAGGAGCAGGTGATGGCGATCGCGCAGAAGGTCGCCGGATTCTCGCTCGGACAGGCGGACATCCTCCGTCGCGCCATGGGCAAGAAGAAGAAGTCCGAGCTCGACAAACAGTTCGAGGGCTTCGCCGGTGGCATGCAGGCCAACGGATACTCCATGGAGGCGGTCAACAAACTCTGGGAGATCCTGCTCCCGTTCTCCGACTACGCGTTCAACAAGGCGCACTCCGCCGCATACGGTGTGATCTCCTACTGGACCGCCTACCTCAAGGCGCACTACCCCGCCGAGTACATGGCCGGTCTGCTCACCAGTGTCGGCGACTCCAAAGACAAGATGGCTCTCTACCTCAACGAGTGCCGCCGGATGGGCATCAAGGTGCTTCCGCCCGACGTGAACGAGTCGATCGGCTTCTTCGCCGCTGTGGGCACAGACATCCGCTTCGGGCTGGGCGCTGTGCGCAACGTCGGATCCAACGTGGTCGACGGCATCCGCCTCTCACGCGAAGAAAAGGGCCGGTTCGAGTCGTTCCACGACTTCCTGAGCAAGGTGCCGATCCATGCGGCCAACAAGCGCACCGTGGAGTCGATGATCAAGGCTGGCGCCTTCGACTCGCTCGGTTCCACGCGACGTTCCCTCATCGAGGTGCACGAGGATGCGGTGGAGTCGGCGGTCAAGATCAAACGCAACGAGGCCAACGGCGACGTCGGCTTCGACTTCGACAGCCTCTGGGAGGCGGACGAAGCGACCGCGTCGGCGCACCACATCCCTGACCGTCCCGAATGGGCGAAGCGCGACAAGCTCGCTTTCGAGCGTGAGATGCTCGGCCTCTACGTGTCTGACCATCCGCTCGCCGGACTCGAACTGCAGCTCGCCAAGCTGGCCAGCACCTCGATCGCCGACCTGGTCGGCTCGGACACGATCCAGGACGGCGAAACCGTGACGATCGCCGGACTCGTCACCGGAGTTCAACATCGCGTGGCCAAGGCGTCCGGCAACCAGTACGGCATGATCACCGTCGAAGACTTCGGTGGCGAGATCACCGTGATGTTCATGGGCAAGGCGTACCAGGAGTTCGCGCCCAGTCTGCTGGGCGACTCCATCGTCGTGGTCCGCGGCCGCGTGAGCATGCGCGACGACGGTATGAATCTGCACGCGTTCAGCCTGATGGCGCCCGACCTCGGCCAGGCGATCGGAACGGGCCCGCTGCTCATCACGATGCCCGACCAGCGCGCCACGACCGACACAGTGAAGGCCCTGGGCGAGGTTCTCGGGCGGCACACCGGCGACAACGAGGTGCGGCTGAGGTTGGTCAAGGGTCAGGTTGCGCGGGTCTTCGAGGTGCCCAAGCCTGTGACCATCAGCGCCGACCTCTACGGCGAACTCAAGGGGCTACTGGGGCCGAACTGCCTGGCCTGAGGCGTGCGGGCTCGGGCTCGTGTCGCATCACCTCCCTCCAGGCCCATCCAAATGTCGGAGAAATGCGTCGCTGCCGCCAGGAAGTCCGTCCTAACGGAGTGTCTGGCGGCGTGTCGCAGGAGCTTTCCGTAGCGACGGAGAATTGGACCGGGCCGGGCTGGGCCGGCTGACTGACCCGGGCCGGGCCGGCCGACCGGGCTGGGCCGGCTGACTGGGCCGGGCCGGGCTGGGCCGGCCGACCGGGCTGGCGCCGGCGGGGCCCATCCGAATGTCGGAGATCTCCACCGACACGCCGTCGAAGCGTCCGTCCCGACGGAGGGATCCCCGAATTCGGCCGATTTCTCCGACATGGCGATGGGGGACGGGGCGACAGGCGATGGGGGACGGGGCGACATGGCGATGGGGGACGGGGCGACAGGCGACTGGCGACTGGCGGACCGGATGGTCGAAAGCCGAGCTACGCGCTCTCGCCGGGGCGGAGGTACCGCCGTTCGTGGTAGAGCAGCGCGGCGTCGTCCTCGCCGAGACCGCCTTCCTCGATCTGCACGACGACGACGGCGTTGTTGTGAACCGGGACGCGCTCGACGATGCGCCCGACCATCCAGCTCGTCACATCCTTGATCACAGGCAGGCCGTGCGGGCCCGGATACCAATGGTCGCCGGCGAACCGCAGCGCGTTGTCTCCGGCAAGTTTCTCGGCCACGGAGCGGTTGCGCACGCCCAGCATATGGATGACGACCCGATCCGTCTCAGAGATCGCCGGCCAACTGGAAGCCGACCGGGCGATGTTGAACGTCGCCAGCGGGGGAACAGCGGCCAGAGAGGCGAGAGAGGTTGCGGTGAAACCCACCGGCTTTCCGTCGGGCGTCAGCGCTGTGATGATGGCGACTCCTGAGGCGTGACGACGGAAGGCGTGACGGAACGCGGCCAGGTCGGCAGTCACATCCTCTTCGACAAGGTCGGGAGGCGTACTGACGAGGGCGGCAGGCCGGTCGCCGTCCGGATTCTCGGGAAGTGGTGAGGCGTTCATACGTCTGCATCAAGCACGGAAGGACTCCTGGATATTCCCGAGCGGATAGGCTGGACAGGCCATGATTCAGACCATCGATCTCCGCGGCATCCAGCCTACCCGCGCAGCCTTCGCCCGCCTCGTGCCCCGTCCGGTGGTGGATGTCGCCGCGGCGATGACCGTTGCCGCCAAGCTCATCGACGACGTGAAGGAGCATGGCGCAGCAGCGCTCGCCGAACAGGCCGAGCGCTTCGACGGTGGAGCGCCGGCCACTGTGCGGGTCCCGCAAGCCGAGATCGACGCGGCAGTCGCCACCCTCCCGGCAGACGTGCGTGCGGCACTCGAAGAGGCGATCGAGCGGGTGCGCCAGGCGACAGCCGCACAAGTCCCTCCGACGATCGAGACCGAGATCGGCCCCGGGGCGACCATCGTGCAGCGCTGGCAACCGGTCGAAAGGGCCGGGCTCTACGTCCCCGGCGGCAAGGCGGTGTATCCGTCCAGCGTCGTGATGAATGCTGTTCCCGCCCAGGTCGCAGGAGTCGCCTCCTTGGCGCTCGCCAGTCCGCCCCAGCGCGAGTTCGGGGGAGCGGTGCACCCGACCATCCTCGGTGCGGCGGGCTTGCTGGGCATCGACGAGGTCTACGCGATCGGCGGCGCGGGGGCGATCGGCGCGCTGGCGTGGGGCGTGCAAGAGATCGGGCTGGAGCCCGTGCAGGTCATCACAGGCCCCGGAAACATTTACGTCACTGCGGCCAAACGCGTCGTGCGTGGTCAGGCCGGCATCGACTCCGAGGCCGGCACCACGGAGATCCTTGTGATCGCGGATGCGTCCGCCGATGTCCGCTACGTCGCAGCAGATCTCATCAGCCAGGCCGAACACGATGAGGCCGCCGCGTCACTGCTCGTGACGAACAGCCCCGGGTTCGCCGAACGACTCGCAGAGGAGCTCGCTGTGCTGGCGGACCGCACCAAGCACTCCGAGCGGGTGCGCACCGCGCTGTCCGGCCAGCAGTCGGCGATCGTGCTGGTGGACGACCTCGCGGCGGCGGCGGTCTTCAGCAACGCCTACGGGCCGGAACACCTGGAGATCCAGACGGAGAACCCCGACGCGGTGCTCGCGCTGATCGAGAACGCTGGTGCGATCTTCCTCGGGGCCCACTCTCCGGTCAGCCTCGGCGACTACCTGGCGGGCTCCAACCACGTGCTACCGACCGGCGGACAGGCTCGATTCTCCTCCGGCCTCGGCGCATACTCTTTTCTCCGGCCGCAGCAGGTCATCCGCTACGATCGCCCGGCGCTGGGCGAGGTGGCGGAGCGAATCGTCGCCCTGTCGAGCGCGGAAGACCTGCCGGCGCACGGTGAGGCCATCACGGCGCGTTTCGCCTAGAGCCGCGTATCCTCGCGCCGTCCGGCTGCCCCCGGATGGGGTGCCGAAAGCGGATAGAATCGAGTCACCATGTTCTGCCCCTTCTGCCGCCACCCCGACTCCCGGGTCATCGACTCGCGCACGAGTGACGACGGGCTCTCCATCCGCCGCCGTCGGCAGTGCCCCGAGTGCGGACGCCGGTTCAGTACCACGGAGACGGCCAGCCTGAACGTGATCAAGCGCAGCGGGGTCGCGGAGCCCTTCAGCCGCGAGAAGATCGTGCTCGGCGTTCGCAAAGCCTGCCAGGGGCGCCCCGTGACCGACTCCGATCTCGCCGTGCTGGCGCAGAAGGTCGAGGAGACCATCCGCTCGACGGGCGCGTCCCAGATCGAGGCCAACGACATCGGTCTCGCGATCCTCCCGCCCTTGCGCGATCTCGACGAGGTGGCCTATCTGCGGTTCGCCAGCGTGTACCAGGGCTTCGACTCGCTCGACGACTTCGAAGCGGCCATCACGCAGCTGCGCGTCGAACATCACGGAGAGCCGGTCGACGCTCAGTCGTGACATAGCGCGCAGTCGTGACGTAGCGCGCAGTCGTGACATAGCGCGCGCAGTCGTGGCGCAGCGTTACCGCTTGTGCCGGTAATCTTGCACAGGCATGTATCGCACACTCTTCACTCTCGTCCTGTCGAAACTCGACCCCGAGCGCGCGCACCATCTGGCATTCCTGGTCATCAGGGCATTGCCTGTGCTGGGTCTCGGTCGCCTCGTGCGGCGCTTCACCCGCGCCCACCCCTCCCTTGCGGTGGATGCGCTCGGCCGGCGGTTCGACTCGCCATTCGGCGTCGCGGCCGGGTTCGACAAAGACGGCGAGGCCGTTATCGGGCTGGGCCAGCTGGGTTTCGGGCACGTCGAGGTGGGAACCCTCACCGCGCGCGCTCAGCCTGGCAACGAGAAGCCCCGCCTTTTCCGCTTGATCCCCGATCGAGCCGTGGTCAACCGGATGGGGTTCAACAACCACGGAGCCACCGCGGCCGCCGAACGCCTCGCCAAGATCGCCGCAAAGCACAACCGGCCGGTTCTCGGCGTGAACATCGGCAAGAGCCGGGTCGTGGCCGTTGAGGATGCGACTGCCGACTATCTCGAGAGCGCGCGCGTGCTCGCTCCGGTCGCCGACTACCTCGTCGTCAATGTCAGCTCGCCCAACACGCCGGGTCTGCGAGGTCTGCAGGAACTCGACCTGCTGGCGCCTCTGCTCGAAGACGTGAAAAAGGTCGCGGGCGACGTACCGCTTCTCGTGAAGATCGCCCCCGACCTCACGGATGACCAGGTGGCGAAGATCGCCGCGCTGGTGGTGGAGCTCGGCTTGGCCGGCATCATCGCCACGAACACGACGATCTCGCGCGAAGGGCTCCGAACGGATCGGGCGGTCGTCGACGCTGCAGGTGCCGGCGGGCTCTCCGGAGCACCCCTCGCCGAACGGTCGCTCCAGGTGCTGCGCCTCATCCGCTCACACGTTCCGGCTGAGTTGTGCGTGATCTCGGTGGGTGGTGTCGAGACGGCCGACGACGTGCGCGAGCGCTTGGATGCGGGAGCGACCCTCGTGCAGGGCTATACCGGGTTCCTCTACCTCGGCCCGTTCTGGGCACGCCGGATCAACCGCGGCCTCGTTACGAATCCGCCTCGGGCGTCCCCTGGTGGAACCGCAGCCGCCAGCGGCCGTTGACCCGCAGCCACAGCGAACTGCGGAGGCTGCTTCCGCGCGCATCCGTCGTGCGAGCGGTGAGCAGGATGGTCTCAGGGGAGAGGCGATCGGTGCCGAGCACCTCGATGTCGACCCGCGATGACTCCTCCAGCGCGAGCGCCTGTACGATCGCGTCGCGCCCCCAGAGCCGACCGGAACGTCCGATCTCCTCGAAGTCCTGATGGAGCAGTGCTGCCACCCGCGAAGCATCCGTTCGCACGGCGGGCTCGAGCAGCTCGCGCTCAAGCCGTTCGACGATCTCGGTGTCGGATTCCTCCGTGAGCACGTCTTCGCCGAACAGGTCGAGCTCATCCGCGGCTGCAGTCGACACCGCGACCGCCGCATCCGCCCGTTCCACTCCGGGCCAGCCCGGTCCGATGGGAATGGGCTCGCCCTTCTGATAAGCCGTCGCGACACCGCGGGCCCGCACATCCGCCGCCTCGTTGAGGTCGTGGCCGGCATGGCCCTTCACCCATTCGAAGGTGTACCGGCGACCCTGTGTCGCACGGTCGAGTCGCTCGAGGAGTTCGCGGTTGAGCACGGGCTGGCCGTCGGCCTTGCGCCAGCCTTTGCGTTTCCAGCCGGGCATCCACTTCGTCACGGCATTGATGACGTACTGACTGTCGCAGAGGATGCGGAGGTCGTCGTCCAGATGTGCCGTGGAATCGAGCAGGTCGATGACGGCCATCAATTCGCCCTGGTTGTTGGTGCCGTGGGGCCAGCCGCCTGCCGCCCAATGGGCGTCATCGACGTACCAGGCCCAGCCGGCCGGACCGGGGTTGCCGAGGGCGGAGCCGTCGGCGGCAGCGACGATCGTCACGTCAGCTGGGGTGCTGTCCGCGCTTGACCTGCGGTTTCGGCAGGCGGATGACGCGCAACTGCAGCGCGCGCATCCCGGCATACCAGCGCACGCCCTTCTCCACCTTCGATTCGCCGAACTTCTCGCGGAGCCTCCGCCGCACGATGAAGCCGAGGAAGATGCAGTCGATGACCGCGACGGCGAAGAATGCCCACAGCGCGAGAAGCCCGTAGACCTGGATATTGCCCGGCAGGAACGAGAGCACGATCACGAGCAGCATGACCGGGATGAGGAACTCGCCGATGTTGAAGCGCGCGTCTACGAAGTCGCGAACGTAACGGCGCTGCGGACCACGGTCGCGCGCTGTGAGGTACTTGTCATCGCCGGCGGCCATGCCGACGCGGGCCTTTTCGCGGGCCTCTTGCGTCTTGACGCGCGCCATCCGGGCGGCCTCTTTGCGGTCGGTCGGCACCAGGGGACGCTTGCGCGCAGCCTCCTGCTCGCGGCGCGTCGGGGTGGGCGTGCCCTTGCCCTGCTGCTTCAGTCGCTCAGCGGTCTCTTCTGCCGTCTCGACGACGGGTTTGGCCGCCTGGGTCGCCTGCGGGTCTTCTCGTTTAGCCAACGTCAAAGCCTTCGATTGTGGGTCTGCTTAAGATTACCGTCATGACGAACGTTCAGCAGACCCAGCCCATCGAACCCACAGCCGCCGAGCGTGCCGTTCGACTCAGCGTAGAACAGGGGATGCCGTCCACCATCGCCGATCTCGGCGCTCTGGTGCGCATCCCCTCCGTGTCGTGGTCCGCCTTCGACCCCGCCAACGTGGCCACCAGCGCCGCTGCGGTCGCCACCCACCTCGAAGCGACGGGCGCATTCGACAGCGTGACGGTGAAGCAGGCGGCGATCGCTGACGGAGCCGAGCTCGGACAGCCCGCCGTGCTCGCCACTCGCAAAGCCAAGAACGGCCGCCCGACGGTGCTCCTGTACGCGCACCATGACGTACAGCCTCAGGGAGATGACGCCGAGTGGGAGACGCCGCCGTTCGAGCCGACCGTGCGCGGAGATCGGTTGTACGGGCGAGGCGCTGCCGACGACAAGGCGGGCGTGATGGTGCATGTGGCGAGCGTCCGGGCCCTCGTCGAAGCGCTCGGGCCCGATTTCGATCTCGGGCTCGCCGTCTTCATCGAGGGGGAGGAGGAGTTCGGTTCCCGCTCCTTCTCCGCCTTCCTCGAGCAGAACAAGGCGGCTCTGGCGGCCGACGCCATCATCGTCGCCGACTCCGACAACGTGGACACCGACACCCCGGCCCTCACGGTGTCGCTCCGTGGCAACGTGACCTTCCGCCTTACCGTGTCGACTCTCGAGCACGCCTCTCACTCGGGCATGTTCGGTGGTGCGGCCCCGGATGCGATGCTCGCTCTCGTCAAACTCCTCGCCACCCTGCACGACGAGAACGGCTCGGTGGCCGTCGAAGGTCTCACTTCGCTGGCCGACGCCCCGCAGACGCCCGCGTACCTGGACGACCAGCTGCGCGAAGAGGCGGCGCTCCTCGCGGGCGT
>DASYGJ010000022.1:0-9681 GCA_035999915.1 Leifsonia sp. | reverse complement strand
GTGCGTTGAACGGCAGCGTTCGGCGGGTCAACCCGGAGTTGACGCAACGGGTGGTCGACTCCGCGGCCGCGCTGGGGTACAGCGTGAACGCGCAGGCGCAGGCCGTCGCCCGCGGCTCGGGAAACACCGTTGCGCTCGTTGTCGGTGACATCGCCGACCCATATTTCGCCGCGATCGCCGCGGGCGTCATCGAAGTGGCACGTGCACACGGGCTCGTGGTCACCATTGCGTCCAGTGAGTCCGCCGATGAGGCCGTGGAAAGCGCGACGTTGGCTGCACTGCGGGCGCAACGGCCTCGTGCTCTGCTGCTCGCTGCGAGCCGCAATGCGGGCGTGAGCTGGGATGCCCTGCGCGGCCTTGACGGACTGGTGGTGATCGGCACGGAGGTGCCAGGGCTGCCATCGGTGGTGGTCGACAATTTCGGCGGAGCCGCCGATCTGGCGGAAGCGCTCCGGTCGAGGGGGTACTCCGATTTCGTGGTGCTCGCCGGGCCGCACAAGCTGGAAACGGTGAAAGGCCGGGTGAGCGGGTTCGTCTCCGAGGCGCCCGACGCTGTCGTGATTCATGGGGATTTCACCCGCGACGGCGGATATCGGTCGATGGCCGGGCTGCTTGCCGAAGGTCGCACGCCGGAGTGCGTGTTCGCGGTCACGGACGTCATGGCACTCGGCGCGATGAGCGCGATCCGGCACGCCGGTCTGACGCCCGGCATCGATATCGGGGTGGCGGGGTTCGACGATCTGGCGGTCCTTCAGGATGTCGTTCCTGCCCTCACCTCGGTCGCTCTGCCCCTGAAGCGGATCGGCGCCAGCGCGCTCGAGCTGGCGATTGCCGGTGCCGGGAGCGCTGTCATCGCGCCGCGCTACCGAGGCGAGGTGCGTTTGCGCGATTCGACTCCCGGTCCGGTGCGCTGACCCCCGGCAACGATCATCGATCGCGAACATTTCGGCCGCGATCATTGCGCGCACGAAGGCCCGTGGCTACGCTGGAAAGCGCTTACCACCCGGGTAGCCGACTTACAAAGGAGTACAAGTGGCGTCGATCGGCATCATCATGAACGGCGTCTCCGGACGCATGGGCTATCGGCAGCACCTGGTGCGGTCGATCCTGGCCATCCGCGACCAGGGCGGAGTGCTGCTTTCCGACGGCCGTCGTGTCCAGGTGGTTCCGTTGCTCGTCGGACGCAGCGAGGAGAAGCTCGCGGAGCTGGCGAAACGCCACGACATCCCCGACTACACGACCGACCTGGATGCTGCGCTCGCCGACGACCGTTGGCCGATCTACGCTGACTTTCTCGTCACCAAGGCGCGCAGCGCGGCGATCCGCAAAGCGATCGCCGCGGGCAAGGCCGTCTACACCGAGAAGCCGACCGCGGAGAGCTTCGAGGAGGCGCTCGAACTGGCGCGGCTCGCTCGCGCGGCAGGCATCAAGAACGGCGTCGTGCACGACAAGCTCTACCTGCCGGGGATGCGCAAACTCAAACGGCTGATCGACTCCGGCTTCTTCGGGCGCATCCTTTCGGTGCGCGGCGAGTTCGGGTACTGGGTGTTCGAGGGGGACTGGCAGTCCGCGCAACGGCCCAGCTGGAACTACCGCGCCGAGGACGGCGGCGGGATCATCATGGACATGTTCCCGCACTGGAGCTACGTGCTCGAGAACCTGTTCGGGCGCGTCGAGTCGGTCTACGCGCACGCGACCACCGAGATCCCGCAGCGGGTGGATGAGCACGGCCGGCCATATGCCGCGACCGCCGACGACGCCGCGTATGCGATCTTCCAGCTCGCCGGTGGCGTGACCGCGCAGCTCAACTCCAGTTGGACCACCCGGGTGAACCGGGACGAACTGGTGGAGTTCCAGGTCGACGGCACGCACGGCAGCGCGGTCGTCGGTCTGTTCGGCTGCAAGATCCAGCCCCGCAACGCGACGCCGAAGCCCGTGTGGAATCCGGACCTCGCCGATGCGCATGACTATGACGCCGACTGGATCGACTCGCCCGCCAACGAGGTCTTCGAGAACGGCTTCAAGACCCAGTGGGAGGAGTTCCTGCGCCACGTGCTCGAGGACGCTCCCAACCGCTTCGACTTCTTGGCCGGCGCCCGCGGCGTGCAGCTCGCGGAAGAGGGTCTGCGCTCGTCCCGTGAAGGACGCCGCATCGAGCTGTCGGAAGTGACGCTGACGCAGAAGCCGGCGCCGTCGCAGGAGCCGGCGCCGTCGCCGCAGTTCGCCGAGGTCGCGCGATGACGGCGGTCGCCGTCGCATCCGTCGCCTTGCTGAACGCCGACGGGACGACGTCTCGCGCGGAGTTGGGTGAGGCGCCCTCCTTCGACCGTCCCTCGTCGCCGTTGCGCACGCGGGTCGCCTACGCTGCGGCGCACGTGATTCCGAAGCCCTGGGCCGACAACGTGCCGGGCCCACCGGCCGACATCGACTGGGATGCCACCCTCGCCTTCCGTCGCCACGTCTACTCCTGGGGGCTCGGCGTCGCCGACGCGATGGACACGGCGCAGCGAAACATGGGTCTGGATGCGGCGGCCACGCGCGAGCTGATCTCGCGCAGCGCCGCAGAGGCGCGCGAGGTCGGCGGCAGCGTCGTCGCCGGCGTGAACACCGACCACGTGGACGACGCGGTCATCCCGCTCGAGAAGGTCATCGACGCGTACAAAGAGCAGCTGCATTTCACCGAGGAGACAGGCGCCGGCGTGGTGCTGATGGCCAGCCGTCACCTTGCGCGCGCCGCACAGTCTCCGTCCGACTACGAACGCGTCTATCGGGAGGTGATCGATGCGGCGACCGAGCCGGTCATCCTGCACTGGCTGGGCCCCGCCTTCGACCCGACCCTCGCCGGCTACTTCGGCGACGCCGAGAATGTTCTGCGCATCATCGAGGCCGGCGGCGAGAAGGTCGCGGGCATCAAGCTGAGCCTGCTGGATGCGGACGCCGAGATCGCACTGCGCTCCCGCCTCCCAGAGCGGGTTCGGATGTTCACGGGCGACGACTTCAACTATGTGGGCCTGATCGAGGGCGACGCCTCCGAGCACTCGGATGCGCTGCTCGGAGCGTTCGCGGCCCTCGCGCCGAACGCATCCGCGGCCATCCAGGCGCTCGACGCGGGTGACCGGGCGCGGTACCGGCAGATCCTCGCTCCGACGGAGGCGCTCTCCCGCCAGATCTTCGCGGCGCCGACGTACTACTACAAGACCGGTATCGCCTTTCTCTCCTGGCTCAACGGCCACCAGGCAGCCTTCAGCATGGTGGGCGGTCTGCACGCCGCCCGGAGCCTGCCCCACCTGTCGGAGATCGTCCGGTTGGCTGCGGGCTGCGGCGCCCTGGAGCATCCCGAACTGGCCGCCCAGCGCTGGAGCGACCTCCTTCGACTGAATGGAGTCGACTTGTGACACCCCATCCTCGCCTCTCGATCAATCAGGCGACCATCAAGCGAGCGAGCCTGGCGGAAGCGCTTCGGGTCACCTCCGCGGCCGGTGTGGGCGCGATCGGCCTCTGGCGTGAGCCGGTGGCGGAGGTCGGTCTGGATACGGCGGTCCGGATGGTCGCCGACTCCGGCCTGCGCGTCTCCAGCCTGTGCCGGGGCGGCTTTTTCACGGCGCCCGAGGGCACGAAACGCCGCGCGGCGCTCGACGAGAACCGGAGGGCCATTGCGGAGACCGCGGCGCTGGCCGCGCCCGGCGCTCCCGGGTCTGCCGCCGTGCTCGTGCTCGTCGCCGGCGGCCTTCCGGCCGGGTCGACCGACCTTGCCGGCGCTCGCGCGCTGGTGGGCGAGGCGATCGCCGAGTTGGAGCCCGAGGCGCGGGCAGCGGGAGTCACCCTCGCGATCGAGCCGCTGCATCCCATGTACGTCGCCGATCGGGCGGTCGTGTCGACGCTCGGTCAGGCGCTTGATCTGGCTGAGCCCTTCCCGGCCGCATCGGTCGGCGTGGTGGTCGACACGTTCCACTGCTGGTGGGACCCGGAGGTGTTCGCCCAGATCGCGCGCGCGGGCGACGCCGGCCGGATCGCCAGCTACCAGGTCTGCGACTTTCTGACCCCCCTGCCTGCCGATGTGCTGCTCGCCCGCGGGATGATGGGTGAGGGCCACGTGGACTTCACGTCGATCACCGACGCGGTGACGGCCACGGGATACACCGGCGATGTCGAGGTCGAGATCTTCAACGCCGAGATCTGGGCGACCGACCCGTTCGACGTGGTCGAGCGGACCGTGCGAGCCTTCGCGGAACATATTCGCGTGCCCGTGGTGCTCGCGTGACTGCACTCGTCAGACAGGGTGCGACTTTCGCTCGAAAGGATCCGTATGGCACAGCAAGCACTGATTCTTAGCGGCGCCGGCCGCTACGCGGATCCATGGCATCCGTTCGCCGACACCTCATCCCGCCTCGCCGACATTCTGCGTGGCGAAGGCTTCGACGTGGAGATCTCCGAAGACGTCGATGCGCGGCTCGCCGAACTTGGTGGAGGGCGGGCATCCGACCTCCTCGTGTTGAACATCGGCGCCCCTGGCTTGACGGACCCGGAGCAGCCCGAGCGGGAGCTCGATAGCCGGGGTCGCAACGGGCTGCTCGCCTTCCTGGCGAACGGGGGACCGCTCCTCGCGATGCATGTCAGCTCGACCTCTCTCCACGGCGTGCCCGAGTGGGAAAGCATTCTTGGCGGAATTTGGGTGCGTGGAACGACCATGCATCCGACGTACTCGCGGGCCAGAATTCGGGTCTATCCCGAACGCCATCCGATCGTGTCGGGCCTTTCCGATTTCGACGTCGACGATGAGCGTTACACGTTTCTTCGCACTGCGCCCGACCTGATACCGCTCGCCACGCATGACTTCGAAGGCGGCGAGTATCCAGTGCTCTGGGCGCGAACTTTCGGTGGCGCCCGCGTCGTCTACGATGCGCTCGGCCACGACTCTGCTTCGTTCGACTCGGCCACGCATCGCGCGATTATCGCGAATGCCGCCCGCTGGCTTACCGAAGCAGCCCCACCGGACTAACCGGCATGACCCGTTCGCCGTGCGCGCCGTGGCGTGCTCTCCCGGATCACGCCCGTGGCCGACACGGTTCGAATCGGATCGTCCTGTGGTTCAGCCATCGCCGACTCGAAGGCGATGCGACCCATTTCGGCCAAGGGAACGGTCACCGTCGTGAGGCTCGGCGTCACGTCGCGAGCCATCCGGATGTCGTCGAACCCCGCCACGCCGATATCGCGGCCAACCCGGATACCGTGGTCCCGGAACGCTGCTGCCGCTCCGACAGCCATCACGTCATTGACCGCGAAGACGAGGTCCGTGTCGCCCTGGCCTCGGGCGATGAGCTGCTCTGCCGCTCGGTAGCCGCCATCTCGGGTGAAGTCGTCGACGAACGTGTCGCGCTCCTCGACCGAAAGCCCGACTTGGGCCAGTCCTTCGGCGAAACCTGCCCGCCGTTCCGCCACCGTCAAGAGTGTCGGGCTCCCACTCAGCACCGCGAATCGGCGATAGCCGTGTCCGGCCAGCTGCAGGGCGAGGCTCCGAGCGCCGCCCACATTGTCAACGGCGACAGTGGGAAAAGGCAGTAGTGGCTGCGAAACCATGACGACGGATCCACCGGAGCGCTCAAATACTCTGAGCTCGTCGATGAGCTCCCCATAGGTCGCTCCCGAGTCGCGGCTTCCCGCGACGATGATCGCCCTGTGCCCCCGAGCCCGCATGTCGCGGACGTTCCGCAATTCCAGCTCTGGCGTTCCCTCGCTCGCGGTTATCGTCACCGTCATCCTGGCTGCTTTTGCGGCGGTGATGAGTCCGCTGGCTATCGCTGCGAAGTACGGGTCGGCGATGTTGTTCACGACAAGCCCGATGGTGGACGTAGCCCCACGTTTGACCGACTGAGCCGAGACGTTTGCCACGTACCGAAGACGTCGCGCGGCTTCTTCCACGCGAGCCGAGATATCGGGGCGCACCACTCGGTCGCTCCCGTTGAGCGCCCGCGATGCCGTCGCGATAGAGACGCCTGCTTCGCGGGCAACATCGTGCAGCGTCGCCCGCAAAGGGGAGCGCTTAGTCGCCATGTCCGCGCCCTCCCGGCAAAGTTCGGCGCGCGGAGAAAGCTCCCCCTTGATTCCCGGCGGTCATGAGGACATTGTCACACAAGGGAGCGATGCAGCAGCCGCCGGTGCCGGCGCCCGGTCCGTTACTGTCGATCCATGGCCACGCGACGCTACCCCAAGCCAACCCTCGACGACGTCGCCACTCTGGCCGGCGTCTCCCGAGCGACAGCGTCGCGCGTTCTCAATGGCGGCGTTCGCTCAACCGCCAGCATCCACCCCGATGTACGGGACGCCATCTTTGCGGCGGCCAGATCTCTGGACTACACGGCGAACAGCCAGGCACAGGCGATGTCGGCCGGCGCATCGTCCACCGTCGCGATCCTGGTCTCCGAAATCGACGATCCCGGGTCGTCGGCGCTGGTGTCGGGAGCTCTGAATCGCGTTCGGGAGACAGGCCAGGCGTTGATCGTCGGCCTGTCGGGGTTGACCGAGACGGACGAACTGGATGCACTGCGGGCCCTTCGCGGCCAGCGACCGAAAGCTGTTGTGATCGCCGTGAGCCGCACGACCGACACCGCTCGCGAGAACGCGTTCCGAGAAGAGCTCACGGCATTCGCCGATGCAGGTGGGCGCGTGTCGATCATCGGCGCAAACTCATTCGGTTTCGACGAAGTGCTTCTGAGGAACGCCGACTCCGCCGCGGCACTCGCCCGGGCGCTCATCGAGCTGGGCTACCGGCGATTCGCCATCGTCACGTCGTCGGCCGATCAGATCACATCGCACGAGCGGCAGCGCGGATTCATGGAGGAAGCAGCGAGGGCAGGGCTCTCCATCGACCCCAGTCTCGTGGTCTCGGCCGATTTCGATCGCGACGGCGGGTATGTGGCGTCCGGGCTGTTGATCGATCGCCTCGACGATATCGATTTGATCTTCGCCGCGAGCGACGCGATGGCACTCGGAGTGATCGCGCGCCTCCGCGAGAACGGGGTATCCGTGCCAGGTGATGTCGCAGTTGCGGGATTCGACGATGTCCCCGTGGTCCGGGACTTGACCCCGCCGCTGACGACCGTTCGGATTCCCCTGGAGGAAATGGCGTCCCACGCCGTCGATCAGGTGCTGGACGAGAGCGGCATGGGCGGCCCGCGTACGCGTGAGCTCACGGGTGAGGTCGTCGTCCGCGCCAGCACGCCGCCGAATCGGTAGGGCGCAGCTCCCCAGGGGGACGATACGATGGGGTAAACGCTATCCATCCGACTCTTCGCAGAGGAATTCGACATCTTATGACGCTTTTGGAAGACCGTGCCGACGCGCTGCGCGAACACAGTTGGAGGGCGGACGACGTGACTCTTGAGTTCCGCTGGCGCGACGATTCCCCCGCGACGCTCGCCGCGGCACACATCGGAGCGCAGCCGACTCTTGTCGGGCGACGAGCGCTCGTGGAGCTCTTCACCGCCGATGAACAGCGCGCCCGCACGAGTCAGAGCTACGTCCAATCGGCGATCGGACAGCGGCTGCGGGTCCGATCGATCCGCGAGGACATCGACAACGAGGGTGCGGCCGTTCTCTCGATCACGCAGCACGACGACATGGCTTCCCTGGAGGTGACGACGACCATCCGCAAGCCTCCTACCGCTCGGGCGCTGCGGATCCATCACTCCGTGCGCAATGTCGGAGGCGCCGACATCGTCTTGACGGCAATCACCTCCGTCGTTGTCGGGCTCGGCCGAAGCGAAGCCGACCTGGATCGGATGACCGTGATCGACGGGGAGAGCGAGTGGCTCGCCGAAGGGCGGTGGCGGGAGCGACCGCTGCGCGACGTGCTGCCCCGCCTGTCGCTGGACATCCATGAGCAGGACGGGCGTGGCCGATATGCCGTCACGAGCCACGGGGCGTGGGCAACGGGAGAGCACATCCCGGTCGGAGGCGTGGTCGACGCAGGAACCGGTACGAGCATGATGTGGCAGCTCGAGGCGGGCACAGCGTGGCAGTCGTCGATCGGCCAAGGAATCGGGGGCGGCTTTCTCGCCCTCACCGGCCCCGCCGACCTAGAGCACCACTTCGCCCACCTGCTCACGCCGGGCGCGGTCTTCGAGTCGGTCCCGGCAGCGTTGGCTTTCGCGGTCGGCGGCCGGGATGCTGCGGTCGCCGAACTCACCGAGTACCGGCGCTTCCTGCGCGGCCGGTTGCGCGAGGAGGACCAGGCGATGCCGATCGTCTACAACGACTTCATGAACACCCTCATGGGCGACCCCTCCACCGAGAAGTTGCTCCCGCTCATCGAGGCCGCGGCGGATGCCGGTGTGGAATACTTCTGCATCGACGCGGGCTGGTTTGCGGCGACCGGCGACTATTGGGACACGGTCGGGGAGTGGGTCGAGGACCCGGATCGCTTCACCGGCGGGTTCGCCTCCGTCATCGACTCGATCGAGCGGCACGGTATGCGTGCCGGGACCTGGCTCGAACCCGAGGTCGTGGGAGAGAACAGTCCCGCCGCGACGCGGTTGCCGGAAGGGGCGTTCTTCCAGCGGTTCGGGCGGCGTGTGAAGGAGCACGGTCGCTACCATCTGGACTTTCGGCATCCGGCCGCCGTTGCCCATGTGGATGCGGCCGTCGATCGCTTGGTAAGGGACTACGGGATCACCTACCTGAAACTCGACTACAACATCAATCCGGGAGCGGGGACCGAGCTGAATGCCGCCGCGGCCGGCGATGGTCTGCTCGGGCACAGCCGGGCGTTCGTCCGGTGGCTCGTCGATATCCAACGACGCCATCCGCAGCTCTTGATCGAGCATTGCAGCTCCGGCGCCATGCGGATGGACTACGCCTATCTGCAGCACTGCCACCTGCAGTCCACCTCGGACCAGCAGGACTTTCGCCTCTACCCGCCGATCGCCGCGTCCGCGCCGCTGTCTGTGCTCCCGGAGCAGGCCGCCAACTGGGCATACCCGTCGGTCGAGATGACGGATGCGGAGACCGTCTTCACGCTCGTCTCCGGTCTCGCCGGCCGCCTCTATCTCTCTGGCTTCCTCGACCGCCTCCGGCCCGGTCAGCGCGACCTCGTGGCCGAGGCCGTCGCCGTAGCCAAGCGGTGGCGGACGCGCATCGCCGGAGCGCACCCGTTCTGGCCTCTCGGGTTACCCGAGTGGGATGCGGAAGCGATCGTCCTGGGATTGCACACGCCTGAGCAGCAGCTCATCGTCGTGTGGTCGCGGAGTGTCGACGGCCAGTGCATCCGGATACCCGGTCGGCTCGACGGGCTTCGGACGGAGTTCCCGGCCCACCCGGGCAGTGCGGACGGATGGCAGGTCGGCTTCGAAGCGGACGCGACCGTGCTCACGGCCCCGCCCGGACTGTCGGCACGCGTGTTCACTGTGCCGCGTAGCATCTGAATCTCGACCCGCTTCTGTCAGACAGCGGACATCAACAGGGTATTGACAAACCCCGAGAGCCCGTAATACCGTACGGATAGCGTTTTCCAAGCGCGAACATCCCCAGCAGATCCAGTGAGTGCTCCACTCACGTCACGAAGGAGTGAATGAATGCGAAAAGCACACATCCGTGCGCTGACCCTGGTTGCCGGTGTGGCCGCCCTAGGCCTCCTGGCGGGATGCAGCGCGTCCAACCCATCGGCGTCCGCGTCCTCGAAGAAAC
>DASYGJ010000368.1:0-5918 GCA_035999915.1 Leifsonia sp. | reverse complement strand
CGACCGGCGTCGGTAAGACCGAGCTGGCGAAGGCTTTGGCGTCGTCACTGTTCGGCGACGAGAAGGCCATGCTTCGGTTCGACATGAGCGAGTTCGGCGAGCGGCACACCGTCTCCCGTCTGGTCGGCTCTCCTCCCGGATACGTCGGCTACGACGAGGCCGGCCAGCTGACCGAGCGCGTTCGCCGCAATCCGTACTCGGTCGTGCTGTTCGACGAGATCGAGAAAGCTCACCCCGACGTCTTCAACCTGCTGCTGCAGGTGCTCGACGACGGTCGCCTCACCGATGGCCAGGGCCGTACAGTCGACTTCCGCAACACGGTGGTCATCATGACCTCGAACCTCGGTTCGGAGTTCCTGGCGTCCCGGAGTGGTGCGCTGGGCTTCGTGCCGGTGGGCGCATCCGCCGACGCCGCAGGATTCGCTTCGGAGAAGGATCTGCGCGATCGCGTCATGGGCAAGCTCCGTGAGGCGATGCGTCCGGAGTTCCTGAACCGCATCGACGAGATCGTGTTGTTCCGCAAGCTCGACGCCGACCAACTGCACGGCATCGTACGGCTGCTGCTCGAGGCGACGGCGGAGCGCCTGGCCCCGCGCGGCATCGCGTTCGACGTCACGGATGCGGCGGTCGCATGGATCGCCGAGACCGGTTACGAGCCGGAGTACGGTGCGCGGCCGCTACGTCGGGTGATCCAGCGCGAGGTGGACGATCAGATCGCGGACCTCCTGGTGAGCGGAGACCTCGACGACGGCGCGGCCGTGCGCCTGGACGCGCAGGCGGGTTCCCTCACGGTGACCGCCGCACGCGCAGTGCCGCTCGCCGCCTGACGCCGCCCTGACGCCCCCGTTACGCCGCCTGACCGACCGCCGAGGGGCGAGTCGTTGCGAGTTGCGCCCGTGCGCATCCCGCAACAGCTCGCCCCTCGGCCGCGGTCAGCCCTCCGCGACGGCGGTGAGGCGCGCGGCGAGCGTTCGCACGAGATCGAGGAGCTCTGGAGGCTCGTCGATCGTGAACGGCAGGTCGATCCGGCCGAAGTAGACGGCAAGATCGTGCAGCGAGTTCGCGCCGGTTTCCAGAATGCACGTGTGGTCGTCGATCGGGGTGAGCAAGCCGGTCGGTGGGGTGATCTGGGCGGCCACGGTTGACGCCGGCATCAGGAAGCGGATGCGTGCCTGGTATCGCCACGCGCCCGATCCGACGCCGCGGAGCACGTGCGAGGCCGCGTCCTCAACCGGCTCGCGCGGGGTGAAGCGCGGGCCGGTCGGGATGCGCGGATGGACGCGGTCGGCCCGGAACGTTCGCCAATCGTCCTTGTCGAGGTCCCAGGCGAGGAGGTACCAGCGGTGGCCCGTGTAGACGAGCCGGTGGGGTTCGACCTGGCGAAGGCTGCCGTTGCCGTTCCGGTCGTCGTAGTCGAAGCGGAGACGTTCGTGGCGGTGGCAGGCGTCGGCGATGACGGTGAGGATGTCGGCGTCCACGGTCGGTCCGCCGCCGGCCGCCGACACCGTCGCCGAACGGAGCGTGTCGATGCGGTGGCGGAGGCGCGAGGGGAGGGTCTGCTCCAGCTTGGCGAGGGCGCGCTCCGACATCTCCTCGATGCCTGTGACGGTCCCCGACGCGGCGGCGCTGAGCGCGAACGCGACGGCAACCGCCTCGTCGTCGTCGAGGAGCAGGGGCGGAAGTTCGCTTCCGGAGCCGAGACGGTATCCTCCTGCCGTCCCCGTGGTCGAGTCGACCTGATAGCCGAGGATCCGTAGCAGTTCGACATCATTCCGGACTGTGCGCGTGCTCACTTCCAGCCTGCTCGCCAGTTCGGCTCCCGACCAGAGGCGACGCGCCTGCAGTAGCGAGAGCAGGCGGAGCAGTCGAACCGAAGTGTCCAGCACGATCTCAGTGTGGCACGCATTGAGGAACCGTACGTTCCACAAGGGCTTCTACCCTGGCATCAGGCAATAAGAACCGGATGAAAGGGAGAGACCATGAGCGAGACCCAGACCCACATTCACACCTTCCGCGGCGTCGCCACCATCAACTTCTGGGCGGCGGACCATGCGGCTGCGGTCGGTTGGTACACGGAACTGCTCGGCACGGGACCGTACTTCGAGCAGCCCGGCTACGCCGAGTTCCGCATCGGCGACTACCAGACCGAGATCGGGCTGATCGACGGACGGTATGCTCCGGCGGGTGTGGCGACTCCCGCCTCCGGCGCCGTCATCTATTGGGCGGTGGACGACGTGACTGCGGCGTTCGAGCGTCTGCTCGCGCTGGGCGCGTCTGCGCTGGAAGGGGTGCAGGAGCGCGGCCACGGTTTCGTCACGGCGTCGGTCGTCGACCCGTTCGGCAACATCCTCGGGGTGATGACCAACCCGCACTACGAGGAGGTGCTGGCGAGCTCACCCGCCATTCGGTGAGCCCGCCGGCCCGGGCCAGGCGGCCTGGTCGGTCAGTGTACGGCGACCGGCTCGGGCGCCTGGTTCGAGGTCTGCCCGGCTCCCGCACCGGCTGTGTGCGCGTTGCTCAGCGAGAGGCCCTGGCCGCGGCGGCGGAAGAGCAGTGCCGAGAGAACGGCGCCGAACACGAAGAACCCGGCGCCCCACGAGTACGCGACGGCGTAACTGTGCACGGCCGCGTCGGCCGCCACGGCGGCGGTCGGCGGCAGATGGGCGGCAACGTAGTCGGTTACAGCGGTCGCGGCGAGGGTGTTGAGCAGTGCCGTGCCGATGGATCCACCGACCTGCTGACTCGTGTTCACCATCGCCGAGGCGACGCCCGCGAACTGACGGTCGACGCCGAGCGTCGCGGTCTGCATCGACGCCGGCATGATCGATCCCATGCCGAAGCCGAGGATCATCAGCGGGGGCAGCACGTCCGCCGCGTAGGTGCTGTGGATGCCCAGGTTGGTGAGGTAGATCATCCCGCTCGCCGCCAGCAGCATCCCGAACGGCACCATGATCTTGGGGCCGAAGCGCGGCACGAAGATGTTCGTCGAGAGCTGCGCGGCCAGGATCAGCATGCCGATCATCGGCAGGAACGACAGGCCGGTCTGGATCGGCGTGTAGTGCAGTGTGATCTGCAGGTAGTACGTGACGAAGAGGAAGATGCCGAACATCCCGGCGCCGGCGATGAGCACCGAGCTGTACGCGGCCGCACGGTTGCGGTCGAGCACGATCGACAGCGGGAGCAGGGGATGCGCGGCCCGGCGCTGCCAGAGCACGAACGCGATGAGGAGCACGGCTGCGGCGCTGAGGAAACCCCAGGTGAGCGGCGAGTCCCAGCCGTCGGTCTCTGCGTTCGAGAAACCGTACACCAGAGAGAACAGGGCGCCAGAAACGAGCACCGTGCCCGGAATGTCGAGCTTCGGCCGCGGGCCGGTGCGCTTGATCGACGTGACGAACATGGCGGCGCCGATTACGCCGATGACGGCGATGATCACGTTGATGTAGAGGTTCCAGCGCCAGTTGAACTGCTCGGTCAGCACACCGCCGAGCAGCAGGCCCACCGCGCCGCCGGCTCCGGCGATCGCACCGAAGACGCCGAAAGCGCGGGCGCGCTCCTTCGGGATGGTGAAGGTCGTGGTGAGCACCGCCAGTGCGGTGGGGGCGAGCAGCGCGCCGAACGCGCCCTGCAGTGCGCGTGCGCCGACGAGCATCCCGAAGCTAGTTGCGGCACCGCCGAGTGCGGAAGCTCCGGCGAAGCCGATCAGGCCGATGATGAAGGTGCGTTTGCGTCCGACGAGGTCGGAGAGACGGCCGCCGAGCAGCAGAAGGCTGCCGAAGGCCAGCGAGTATGCGGTGACGATCCACTGCCGGTCACCATTGGAGAAACCGAGGTCGGCCTGGGCGGACGGGAGGGCGATGTTGACCACGGTCGAATCGAGCACGACCATGAGCTGGGCGAGGGCGACCGTGACGAGTGTCCACCAGCGGCGCGAGGGCGCGGGGCTGGCGACGGAGGCGGGGAATTGGCTTGTAGCGTCGGGTGAATTCTGCGACATGAGGGACAGCATATACGAAACTTGGCAGTTTCGGATCTACTGAGTTCTAAAATTAACCTTACAATGATCTAGACGGCACGATCAGCATGGAAATCACGGAAGGAGCCGACCGCAATGACGCAGCTCGACGCCCCGGCAAAAGACGCACCGAAGCTGGGCCGCAAGCGCGATCACACGCGTGACGCGGAAATCCTGGCCGCGGCAATCGATGTGCTGGCCGAGACCGGCTACGACGGGATGACCATCGACATGGTCGCCGCGCGCGCGAAGGCCGGCAAGGCGACGGTGTACCGGCGTTGGTCATCCAAAGCAGAGCTTGTGATCGACGCTGTCGCCTGCATGAAGAATGCCGGACTAGACGAAACAGTGCTGCCCGACACCGGCACGCTGCGAGGCGATCTGATCGCGCAGATCAAACCGCACCGAATCGAAGACGGTGGACGCAAGCTGCAGGTCATGGCGGGCCTGGTGTCGATGCTCGCCAAGAATCCTGATCTTGCGGATGCGGTGAACGCTGCGATCGTCGAGCCCCGTGCCGCGATCAACCGGCAACTGATGCTCCGAGCCGTGGAGCGGGGCGAGATTTCGGCGGACTGTGACATCGAGACGCTGGCTCTGCTCACGCCGTCGATGGCCTCATACCGCGTGCTGATCCTGCGCAAGGCGGTGGACCGGGCGTTCCTGATCTCCCTGATCGACGGCGTGCTGCTTCCAGCCGTCGGTCTGCGCCCGCCACACGAAACGAAGCACGAGACGAAGCACTAGAGAGCGCCCGGCGGCGCTTCGGACGTCATGTCAGCGTCCGCGGTGCTCCAGCGGGTTCTCCGCCAGTTTGCGGATCAGGCCGCTGTCGATCAGTCGCGCGGCTGCCGTCGCCGGCTTCCGCTCGGCCTGGTCGGCGACGCGCGCACCGAACTCGGCGGCGAGATCGAGGCGCGGATAGGCAGACAGCACCTCGTCTTGAAAGCCACGAGGGAGCGCATCCGGCCGCGCGCCCGAGATGTCGAGAGCGGTGGCGACCTCAAGCAGGTATCCCTCAACATCGAGTGTCGGGTCGACCGCCACCCAGTTGTGGCGCTGGATCACCTCGCGCGCACGTACCCGCCGCTCGGCCGGCCAGCCCGCGCCAGTGGTGAGGGCGTCGGCCACGTGACCACCCGCGTCCTCGAACGCGAGGGTGCGGTTGTCGAACGCCTCGGCGAGCCCGATGTCATGCAACAGCGCTGAGACATACAGCAGCTCAGCGTCATAGTCGCGCTCTTCGCTCCGGGCGAAGGCGGCGGCCCACAGCCACGAGCGCACGCAATGGTTCAGCAGCGACGGGCTCAGCGAGACGGTGGCGAACTCCAGGGCGGCGCGGGCCGCACGCGTGTCGGGCTGGGGGAAGTCGGTGAGGTGCACGCGACTATTCTCCCGGAGCGGCCGCCGGATGCACGACGGCGATGCCCGCCGGATGCACGACGGCGATGCCCGCCGATGAAGCCTGATCCAGATGCGGCAACAAGTCGGCGCCGGCCTCGAGCGAGACGACGGAGCCGAGCAGGTCCTGCGGTCGCAACCGGCCGCGCGCGACCAGCTCGAGCATCCCGGGATAGTCGGCGGCGGCCATCCCGTGGCTGCCGAGCACGTCGAGCTCCCACGCGAGGACACGGTCGAGTGGCAGAACCGGGAGCTGGCCGGCGGTGAGCAGGCCGATCTGCACGTGCCGCCCGCGGCGGCGCAGCGACAGCACCGCATCCGTGCTCGTGGTGGCCGAACCGACGGCGTCGACGCTCACGTGCGCGCCGCCGTCGGTGATCTCGGCGATCTCGGCCGGGGTGGAGAGGCCGGCCGTGAGCACCACCTCCGCGCCGACCGTGCGGGCGAACTCGAGCGCGGCGGGATTCCGGTCGACGGCAATGACCCTCGCTTCGAGCGCCGATGC
>DASYGJ010000348.1:0-5016 GCA_035999915.1 Leifsonia sp. | reverse complement strand
CCCTTCGTGAGGTGCACTGCAGTTCTCAGCCAGTCGAGTTCGTGCGGAATGGTCTTCTCGTCGACCTCGGTGGCGAATCGCGGACGCCACGCGGCGATCCGCAGGGCCTCGACGGCGAGCAGGCCGGCTGCGGGGAACTCGCCTGCTGTGACCCGCGCGACCAGCGAGGGCAGCGCATCCCGCGGCACCAGTCGCTCGCTCCACGACCAGTCGGCGCCCGGATGCTCGCCCCGCGCGTACTGGTGCCCGCCCGGGGTCACCGCGTGCCATGGGTCGCGCCAGATGAGAGGCACGCCGTTCGGCGCCGCGATCGGGAGCGCTGGCTCTCCCAGAGTGCCGATCGTCGCGAGGTCCGCCGTGCGGTCGGCGAGCTCCACGCGCAGCATGAAGCGCATCTTCTGGAGCCAGGCGAGGAGTCCCTCCGCCTCATCGTGCTCGACGAGCAGCCAGAGGGTCTCGCCGTCTTCGAGCAGACGAACGGCGTACTCCACGCGTCCGTTCACGTCGAGCAGCAATGTCTCCGACGACTCCCCCGGCTGTAGCCCGGCAACACTCTGACTGGTGATCGAGTTGATCCAGCTGAGCCGGTCGGGCCCGGTGATGGTGAGCACCGCCCGGTCGGAAAGATCGACGATGGCGCGGCCCTCGGCCAGTGCACGCTGCTCGCCGAGCGGGTTGCCGTAGTGCGCGGGGATGCCCGCGTCGTGTCCCGAACCGAGTCCGGCGATGTCGACCGCACCGGGCAGCGAGAGGAAGGGTGAGCTCATCAGTCCGCCTTGCCGAGCCGGCCGGACGCGTGCGTGCGCAGTTCCTGGCCGAGGGCGGCGATGTCCCACGCCCACAGGAGGTGGTTCTCGACGAGTCCGTACAGCCGGGTGGCGGCGGTGTACTCCTTGGCGCCTGCCGTGCGCAGCACCGCATCCGTTGCCAAGTCGATGCGTGGGCCGGCCACCTGGCCGACGTAGACCTCGCTGACGCCGTCGGGATGGATGATCGACACGTCGAGGTCGAAACCGCCGTGCGAGTTGCGTAGCGCCTCGACCGATTGCGGGGTGGAGAACGGCTGGGCGCCGACGCCCGGCAGCATCGCCGGCCCCTGATCACCCTCGATCAGCTGTCGGCTGAGTCGCCAATATCCGGTCTCGGTGGCGAGCGGCGTTTGCTCCTCATCGAGTTTCCAGGTGGAGGAGCTGTAGCTGAGATAGGGCAGGCCATCATGACTGAAGCTGATCCGCTGCCCGAATTCGAGCTGGGTGTGCTCCTCGCCCACCGCATAGTCGAGCACACCGGTGCCCTCCCATACGCCGATCAGCCAGGAGAGCGGAACGACTTCGGCGGGGAGGTCGGTGGGGATCTCGATCATGCCACTGGCGATTCTGAGCACAGACGGCTAGCACAGACGGCCAGCGCAGACGGCTAGCGCTGGCCCCGGAAGAGGTTGTAGACGACGGTGACGGAAACACCGGCGATGGCGAGCGTGGCCAGACTGAGGAGTCCGACGAAGAACAGTTCGAGGGCGACCAACATGAGTCGAGTCTAACCACTCGTGGCGGGTCAGTGCGCCGCGGCCACGAGCGCGAGGATGCCGCCGGCCACTCCGAGGATCACGAACGCCCCGGTGACGCTCGCCGCCAGCCGGTTGACGAAGCCGTCCTTCTGCTGCGTGGCGAGCTGGGCGCACATGCTGACGACCACGCAGACGGCGAGCGCCAGGGACAGCCACGATCCGTACTGCGCAGTGACCGAGACGGTACCGATCACGACGGCGAGCACGAGGGCGAGTGCCCAGATCGAGCCGACGCTCGCGAACCGCGCCGGGCGGCTCAGACCAGGCTTGGGGGCCGCGCCGGCCGGGTCGGCAGGCTCGGATGGTGTCGTCGAGTCGCTCACTCTCCCATTCTGCCCGAGCGCAGACGCAATGGCGACGAAAGCATTTCCGGTAGCATTGCGGGACAGCACGTTCGGGAGGCTTGAGTGGCGCAGTTGTTGATCCTCACCTCTGCGCCAGACGCGGAGGTGCTGCCGTCGCTTGCTTTGCTCAGCCATCGCACGCGGCAGATCCCCGCCGAACCCGCCTCGCTGATCAACGCCCCGAGTTGCGACCTGATCTTCGTGGATGCGCGGCGCGACCTCGCGAGCGCCAAGTCGTTGTGCAAGATCCTCACCACCACGGGCATCACTGTGCCTCTGCTGCTCGTTCTCACCGAGGGCGGCCTCACGGCGGTCAGCGCCGACTGGGGCGTCAACGACGTGGTCCTCGAGACCGCCGGGCCGGCCGAGGTGGATGCCCGCGTCCGGCTCGCGATCGGCCGCCAGGCCCAGGAGCACTCGCACACGAAGATCCAGGCGTCCGGCGTGACGATCGACGAAGCCAGCTACTCGGCCAAGGCGCACGGCCGCCAGCTCGACCTCACGTTCAAGGAGTTCGAGCTGCTGCGGTTCTTCGCCACGCATCCGTCGCGCGTCTTCACACGCGAGCAGCTGCTGAGTGAGGTCTGGGGCTATGACTACTTCGGCGGAACACGAACCGTCGACGTGCACGTGAGGCGTCTGAGAGCCAAGCTCGGCGATCTCGAATCCCTCATCGGAACGGTCCGCAACGTCGGTTACCGTTTCAACGTGTACGAAGAGGACAATGAGCGACTCCCTTCGCCTCTTCGTCCCTGACTTCGGCGACCCTGCGGAGCGCGCCTCCTTCTTCGACGTGGCGGCCGCTGCGATCGATGTCGACGGCCACGACCCCTTCAACGAGCAGGCGCGGCTCGATGTCGAGTCGGGTCGGCGGTCGCCGATCGTGGTACAGCTCACGCGCCACGACGCCTCCGTGCCTGTCGAGCGGCCTGTCGGCGCCGCGATCCTCGGGCGCGGCGAACTCGACTTCGTGATCGACCCGCTCTTCCGCGGAATGGGCTACGGCGAGCAGGCCGTGCGCGGGCTGCTCGCGACCGCACGCGGCACGCTCACGGCGTGGTCGCACGGCGATCACCCGGCGGCGCGGCGCCTGGCCGAGCGGCACGGGTTCACTCCGGTGCGCACGCTGCTGCACTTCACGGCCGAGCTCGCGCCGTTCACCGCCGGCCAGGATGACGTGCCCGACGGCTTCACGCTGGGCACCATGCGGGTGGGCGACGAAGAGGAATGGGTCGACCTCAACGCACGGATCTTCGACCGCCACCCGGAGCAGGGCCGCCTGTCGGTCGCCGACCTCGAGGCCCGGCAGGCCGAGCCCTGGTTCGAGGCACGCGACGTGCTCCTGCTCCGCGACGCCTCCGGTCAGCTCGTCGGCTACGACTGGGTGCGTGTCGAACCCGGCTCCGCCGAAGGCGAGATCTACGTGCTGGCGGTGGATGCGGCACTCACCGATCGGAGGCTGGGTCGCCTTCTGCTGCATGCCGGCCTGGCACGGCTCGCCGCGCGAGGGTGCGATCGCGCGCGACTGAACGTGGAGGCGGACAACGATGCCGCCGTGCACCTCTTCCGCGCGGCCGGGTTCCTGGAGCAAACCGTCGACGTGCAGTACCGGCGGGCGATCGACTCACAGGATCCGTTTATCCACAGTTAACTGTCCGCGGTACTCTGCCTGGGCCCCGGGTGCGATGATGTTGGGATGGACGGCGACAACATCCTTCTCGACAACGGTCTCAACGGCAGTTACGGCAGCGACTTCGACGACGATTTCGCGCCGTTCGTGTACGAACCCGACCCGACGCTGCCCGACGACCGGTATCTCGACCGCGAGCTGAGCTGGCTCGCCTTCAATCAGCGCGTGCTCGAGCTTGCCGAAGACACCGACCTCCCGGTTCTGGAGCGCGCCAACTTCCTCGCGATCTTCGCCACCAATCTCGACGAGTTCTTCATGGTGCGTGTGGCCGGACTCAAGCGGCGCATCGCCACGGGTCTCGCCGTTCCGACCAATGTGGGGCGCGCGCCGCTGGATGTGCTGGCCGACATCTCCGGAAAGGTCCACGAGCTGCAGGCGCGGCACGCCGCGGTCTATCGCGACCAGGTGCTCCCCGCGCTCGAGGAAGCCGGCATCACCGTTTCGCGCTGGGAGGAATTGGACGAGGCCGACCGTGTGCAGATGCGCGAGATCTTCTCTTTGCAGATCTTCCCGGTGCTGATGCCGCTCGCGGTCGACCCGGCGCATCCGTTCCCTTACATCTCCGGGCTGTCCCTCAACCTGTCGGTGCGGGTGCGCAACTCGCGCACCGGCAAGGAGCAGTTCGCTCGTCTCAAGGTGCCGCAGATGCTGCCCCGCTTCGTTCGCATCGATCAGCGCGAGTCGGTCGACCAGATCCGGTTCATAGCGCTCGAAGACCTCATCGCCAACCATCTGGGCGACCTCTTTCCTGGCATGGAGATCCTCGACCACCACGTGTTCCGCGTCACGCGCAACGAAGACGTTGAAGTCGACGAAGACGAGACCGAGAACCTCATCCAGGCTCTGGAGCGCGAGCTGCTGCGTCGTCGGTTCGGCCCGCCCATCCGGCTCGAGGTCACCGACGGAATGGACGACGTCACACTCGGCCTGCTCGTGCGAGAACTGGATGTGACCGAGCAGGAGGTCTACCGCCTGCCGTCGCCACTCGACCTCGGCGGCCTCTTCGACCTCGCCAAGATCGACCGACCCGACCTGCACTACCCCAACCACGTTCCCACCACGGCCGCGCAACTGATGCCGCGCGAGCCCAACGCGAAGCCTGACATCTTCTCTGCGGTCTCCCGGCAGGACATCCTGCTGCACCACCCGTACGAATCGTTCGCCACGAGCGTGCAGGCGTTCCTCGAGCAGGCGGCAGCGGATCCGCACGTGCTCGCCATCAAGCAGACGCTGTACCGTACCTCGGGCGACAGTCCGATCGTCGAAGCGCTCATCGATGCGGCAGAATCGGGCAAACAGGTGCTCGCTCTCGTCGAAATCAAGGCCAGGTTCGACGAACAGAACAACATCTCCTGGGCGCGCAAGCTCGAAAAGGCGGGTGTCCACGTCGTCTACGGCCTCGTTGGGCTCAAGAC
>DASYGJ010000311.1:0-2136 GCA_035999915.1 Leifsonia sp. | reverse complement strand
CCGTCTCCCTGTCGACCGAAGTCGGCGGAGACCGCGGTCTCCTTGTTCGCGTCTCCGAAATGCTCTCCGAGGAGAGCCCGACGGTACGCGATCGGCTGATCGTCGCCGTTCTCGACGCCGACCAGGTGCAGTGGGCGAGCTTCGGCGCGCTCAGGCGCACCGAGTTCGAAATCGGCTCGCTGACACAGACACTTACTGGAGCCCTCTATGCGGAGGCCATTACTCGCGGTGAGGTCACGACCTGCACGCCGGTCGGCTCACTGCTGGCGCTCGGTGCCGGTCCCGTCGCCGAGCTTCCACTTGAGGCGCTGGCGACGCACACCAGTGGATTGCCGCGGCTGCCCGGGAGCGACGAGACCGTGGCGCTCCTCGGTCTGGTGGGCGCGCATCCCGAGCTCAGCCCCTGGCACTGGGACCTCGACGACCTGTTCGCCGAAACCGAAACGGCGACCATCGCGCCAGCGTCTGCAGGTGAATACTCCGTCTCCGATCTCGGCTTCGCCCTGCTCGGTCACGCGCTCGCCGTGGCGGCGAACCTCCCCTTCACCGAACTGCTGGAGGAGAGGATGCTGCGTCCGCTCCACTTGCGCACCACGCGCATCCCGATCACCGACGACTTCGGCGAGCTTGCCGCACGCGGGCACACGATCGACGGAGAGTACGCAGAGCCGTGGATCATGCACGCGTATTCCCCGGCGGCCGGCGTGCGCTCGACGGCCGAGGATCTCGTGGCGTACTCGCGCGCACTGCTCGACGGAGGCGCACCGGGTGCCGACGCTCTGCTCGCACACCGTCGCATCTCCGAGAGCGCCGAGGCCGGTTGGGGATGGCGCCACAGCCATGGTCTGATCACCTGGCAGGCCGGTGCGACGGGCGGCCAGGCGAGCGCCCTCCTGCTCGATCGGGAGGCCCGTCGCGGCGTCGTGGTGCTCAGCAGCACGGCTGCGCCGGTGACCGAACTCGGGATGCGACTGCTTCTCGATGATGGACTCTGATCCGTCGAAACATACCGTGCGTCCGGTTGCATGTATTCTTTCGGGAGGGGCGCCGACGTCGGTCCGACCGTCGCACATTGGGGGTGTGACGGCCTGTCGGCTTCGGCGCTCCGGCACCCCGACCGCCTTACTGCTTCGTGTCAGTCCGGCGCAGTGATCAGCTCGGGGAGTCTTCCGAGTTCTTCGCGGCGTTCAGCCGGAACCAGGCCTGGGAGCAGGATGGTCCACATCTCCCGTACCCGCTGGAACAGATCCTCCCGGGCCGTCAGCGTGTCCGAGACGAGTTGCACGCCGGTGAAGGCCGGGATGATGAAATGGGCGAGCATCCCGGGGTCGACGGCCTGCGCGATGTCGCCTTCGTCTTCGGCGCGACGGATCAGACCCTCGAAGGTGTTCAGCCAATCCGCGTAAGGATCGATGATCGGCCGCTCGAACGTGGACACATCGGTGGTGAGCCGGATGCCGGCTTTGACGACGGGGTCGCTCACCAGCTGCTCGGCGAGGCCGGCGCAGAGGCGGATCATCGTCTCCAAGGCCGGCCGCGCCTCCCCGATGATGGCAGCGCCGGCGGCGAAGGACAGTTCGTGCTGTCGCTTGATGACCGCCCGCGCGATGTCGTCCTTCGACTGGAAATGGAAGTAGAGCGCCCCTTTGGTCACTCCGGCGGCAGACGCGATGTCTGCGATCGAGGCGGTGCTGTATCCCTGCCGGTCGAAGGCCGTGGCGGCCCCGACGATGATGGTGTCTCTGGTGCGCTGAGCGCGTGCCTGCTGAATCATGCGAGACGACTCCTGAGGTCCTACTGAAGGTGACCTCGTCGCCGGCGTCTGCCGGTAACGGCTTAGCTTCACCGTAATCCTCCTCCGCCGTGGATGCCCTTGGAATTTTCGCGGCCGCATCGAGCCGTTTCAGCGGCGCCGGGTCCACTACGAGTTGATAGATCTGGCAGACACTGCAGCGTCCACCAGGCAGTTCGACTGAGAGCCCGCTGACGATTCGACGCGAAACGCCGCATTGGCCAGTCATTTCGCAGGTGCACGCCCATAGCGTGTCCGTGTGCGACGTCCGACCTTCCCTCAACCCGATGAGCCCCGCGAAGACCGCGAACCGGCCACCGAGATCTTCGGTCGCGTCCCCGAGC
>DASYGJ010000166.1:0-4910 GCA_035999915.1 Leifsonia sp. | reverse complement strand
CCTCGTCGCTCACCTCGACCGGATCGACGGCGACCTCGGCGATCGCCCAAGCGAGCTGACTCTGCCGGGCAAGATTCTCATCGCTTCTATGCACGCGAACGTTGTGGAGCTTCACACAACGAACCTACCTGCTGTCGCGGTCGGCGGTAGCGCAGGAGAAATCGCGCGACGCGCCGCGCGTACATCCGTTCGAACGGAGAAATCGGGCGTTTCGTGCGAGAAACTCCGACGGGTACGGGAGGTCAGATGTCGCCGGCCGTGGCTATCGGGATGAGGTAGCCGCGCGCAAGCGTGTGGAAATGCGCGTTGAAGCCGAGGACGGCCGGGGTCGACGACGGGTCGAGGTCGAGACGATCGACATCGAGAGCGTGCACAACGATGTTGTAGTGGTGGGTTCCTGTTCCGGGCGGGGGTCCGGCACCGGTGAAACTCTTCGCGCCGAGCTCGTTCGAGAGCATGGCCGCGCCCCGCGGGAGCGACGCGCCGCCCTCGGCTCCGCTGCCGGCCGGGAGCGAGGTCACGGTTGCGGGGATGTTGTAGACGGCCCAGTGCCAGAAGCCCGAGCCGGTGGGCGCATCCGGATCGTGGATGGTGACGGCGAAGCTCTTGGTCTCAGCGGGAAAACCGCTCCAGCTGAGCTGCGGGGAGGTGTCTTCGCCACCGCCGCCGGCACCCCACTGCGCCCGGGACAACGGGCGATCGTCCGAGACGTCGTCGCTGGTCAGATCGAAATGCGGAACGGCGCCGAAGCGCTCCAGGGGATCATTCACGGTCATACCGACACGCTACGCCCGAGAGCGCGATCCCCGAAACGCGCCAGCGCGACAGCGCGAGCAGCGCGGCAGCGCGAGCAGCGCGACAGCGCGGCAGCGCGGCAGCGCGGCAGCGGGGCCGCGGGGAAAGGGCCGTCAGCGGTCGATCGGCTCGCCGACGCTCGGCGCGGCCGGAGAACGGCGGCGGCGGAACCGCGACGGCAGGCCCGCGATGCCCCAGCCCGTGACGCGAAGCATCGCCTCGGCGACGATGCCGCCGGTCATCTTGGACGCGCCGTGCTCCCGTTCGACGAAAGTGATCGGCACCTCGGCGACCGACAGCCCGGCGCCGTATGCCCGACGCAGCATGTCGATCTGAAAGCAGTAGCCCTGGCTCTCGACGTCCGCGAAACCGATACGGTTCAGCGCATCCGCGGTGAACGCCCGGTACCCGCCGGTCACGTCGCGCGCCGAGACACCGAGCGCGATGCGCGAGTAGAAGCTGCCGCCCTGCGACAGGAGTCGTCGCCGGAAAGGCCAGTTCTCGACGCCACCGCCAGCGACCCAGCGGGAACCGAGCACCACATCCGCGCCGGACTGTGCCTCGCGAGGGTCCTCAGGGCGCAGTGCCGCCAGAAGGCGCGGAAGCTCCTCCGGACGGTGGGAGCCATCGGCGTCCATCTCGACGATGCGCGAGTATCCCGCGTCGAGCGCCCAGCGCATCCCCGCACGGTAGGCGGCACCGAGGCCGTTCTTGCCGGCGCGGTGGAGCACATGGATGTTCGGGTCCGCCGCGGCGAGCGCGTCAGCGATCTCGCCCGTTCCGTCGGGCGAGTTGTCGTCGACGACGAGGATCTCGACCTCGGGGGTGGCCGCGCGCACGCGCCCGACGATCGAGGCGACGTTTTCGCGCTCGTCATAGGTGGGAATGATCACGAGCGTGCTCAAGGGACCCGCTTTCTCACTGTCACGTTTCTGCACTGTACGCCACCAGCATTGCCGAACCAGGTGAACGACCGGAAACCGAAGGCTCTGCCACTGAGAGACTCTTCAGGAGGTTCGGCCTACCATTATGCGGTGCCCGTGCCGAAGATCCTCCTTTACTATGCCTTCACGCCTCTCGCCGATCCGGAGGCGATCCGGCTGTGGCAGCGCGAACTAGCGGAGTCCCTCGGATTGCGCGGCCGCATCCTGCTCTCCCGCGACGGGATGAACGGCACTGTCGGCGGAAAGCTGACGTCTCTGAAACGCTACCTGCGCAAGACCAGGGAATACCCCGCATTCAAGGACCTCGACGTGAAATGGAGCGAGGGGACCGGACTGGACGATGACGGCAACAGCCTCGACTTTCCGCGCCTGTCGGTGAAGGTCCGCGACGAGATCGTCAGCTTCGGCGCGCCCGGCGAGCTCCGCGTCGACGAGTCCGGCGTGCTGGGCGGCGGAGTCAAGCTGGACCCGACCGCGCTGCACTCACTGGTCGCCGGGCGGGATGACGTGGTGTTCTTCGACGGACGCAATCGGTTCGAGGCGCAGATCGGACGGTTTCGGGATGCGGTGGTACCCGAGGTCGCGACGACCCGCGAGTTCGTGGCGGAGCTGGAGAGCGGCAAATACGACCACCTCAAAGACAAGGCTGTCGTGACCTATTGCACGGGTGGCATCCGCTGCGAAGTGCTGTCGGCCCTGATGAAAGAGCGCGGGTTCGGCGAGGTGTACCAACTCGACGGCGGCATCGCGCGCTACGGCGAGACGTTCGGCGACGAAGGCCTGTGGGACGGCTCGCTCTACGTGTTCGACGGGCGCGGGTCGATGGACTTCAGCGACCGCGCGGCCGTGATCGGACGCTGCGTGATGTGCGGAACCGCCACGAAGCGGATGCACAACTGCGGCGATCCGTCCTGTCGCGAGCAGCTCGTGGTCTGCGAGGCAGAAATCGAAGTCTTCTGCACGGTCCACGCCGCGTGACGCTCGTCTGGGTCTCAGTTCATCGGCTTCTTCGGACCCGATGACTTGAGCGCGGACTCCTCCGCGTCGAGGAACGCGAGTACCGAGCGCACCGCAGGCTCTTGGTACCTCCCCTCGGATCGGGCCTGGAGCACGGCCTGCCGTTCGGCCTTGATCATGGAGCGTCGGAGGCGCTGGTACTCGATCGGCGCATCCTCGCTCTCGTCGGGGGTCGGATTCTCGATGGCATCGGCGAGGAAGAGGGCGTTGATTCTCAGCCGTTCGATCACCCGGTGGTCTTCGCTGCCGGTGACCTGCGTTTCGAGCTGCCCGAGGCCCGCGGTCTGAGCCTCGGCGAGCAAGCGTTGCATTTCGCCCGCCTCCTGCGCGAAATCAGGTGGTGGAAGTTTGAGCCGGCGGATGATCCACGGCAGCGCGAGGCCTTCGAGCAGTGTCGCCACGACGACGACGAAGGCGAGGAACTGCAGGAACTCCTTGTGCGGCGTTCCGTTCGGCAGCAGGAAGACGGCCGCGAGAGTGACCACCCCGCGGATGCCGGCGAACGAGACAGCGATTCCCGTCGGCCAGTTCCAGCCTCGCTCCCGGAGGCGTTTCGGCCCGTGCCGATACAGCGCGGTCGTCAGCACCATCCACACCAAGCGGGCGAGGAAGAGTGCGAGGAGCACCACCACGCTGATCAGGACGGTCTGCGAGGGCGTGATGCCCGAAGTGAACGCCTTGCGGACGATGCTCGACAGCTCAAGCCCGATGAAGAGGAACACCGCGTTCTCCAGAAGGAAGGAGATGGTGCGCCAGTTGATCGTCTCCGCGATTCGCGCTTCAGCGGTCTGAATGGTCGGCGATCGGTAGCCGAGGAACAGCCCGGCGACGACGACGGCGAGGATGCCCGAGCCGTGCAGGAATTGGGCCGGGATGAAAGCCACGTAGGGGGTGATGAGCGCGAGCGAGGTGTCGAGTACGGGAGCGCGCAACTGCTTACGGATCGAGGCGATCACGAACCCGACGCCGAGACCGACGGCCACGCCGACGACGACCGCCAGCACGAAGTCTCCGGCGATCGCCCACGGATTCACCACGCTGACGATGGCCGCGATGGTCGCGTTCAGGGCCACAAGAGCGGTCGCGTCATTGAGCAGACTTTCTCCCTCGAGAACGGTGACGAGACGACGCGGCAGGTGAAGTCGGCCCGCGATGGCCGTAACCGCCACGGTGTCCGTCGGCGCAACCACCGCCCCGAAGGCGAACGCAGCCGCGATCGTGAGGGAGGGCACGACCCACCAGGTGGTGAATCCGACAACGATTACGGTGAAAACGACCAGACCGACCGAGAGCAGCAGGATGCCATCGCGTCTGGCCCGCACATCCACGAACGACGTCTGGATGGCAGCCGCGAACAGCAGCGGAGGCAGCAGTCCGTAAAGCACCACCTCCGGTTCCAGTTGCACGTGCGGAACACCGGGGACGAAAGAGACGATCGCGCCGACGACCACCAGCACGACCGGCGCCGACCAGCCGACACGGCGCGACAGGCCCGTGACCGTGACGGTCGCAAGAACGAACGACACGATCCAGACGATGGTGGCAACCGGATCCATGCTGTTCATGATGGCGGCAACACCGCGGGCGCGCCAATGGTTCCCGGATGCTGATTCCGATCTGCGCCCCCGGCCGACCCTGTGCATGGCTTCGCCTGTGGAGTCGTGCGAAAAGTGCGGATCGAGGCGGTGAACCGCACTTTTCGCGCCACCCGGCGAGGCGCACGTCGCGGTGGTCGTCGCGGTGGTTGCGTCAGCGGGTGGTCGTGTTGTCGGCGGGGAGGTTCGGAGAGGCGAGAAGGTCGATTCCGCCCCGGCTCCGCCGACGACGACGGGCCCAGAGCCGCGAACGCTGCGATGAGAGCGCGAGCAAGACGAGGATGTCGAGCGGCAGACCGAGGATGTTGGTGTGCAGCGACACCTGCTCGCCACCGTTGAAGAAGTCGGTCGCCGCTGCGACGATCAGCAGAGCGCTGACCGACATCGAGGCGATGCGCGCCCAATTGCTGCCGAAGAACACAAGCACCGCCAGGCCGAGGTAGACGAGCACCACGACCGCGAAGACGATCATGACGATGACGATGACAAGGTGCGCCGACCCCAAAGACTGGTCATCGAGCTCGCCGGCCTGGGAGCGGACCATCGCGCGCCAGTCGAT
>DASYGJ010000152.1:0-16519 GCA_035999915.1 Leifsonia sp. | reverse complement strand
GGCGCGTTCGTCGGCGCGATCTTCGGTGGCGTCTCCCCACTGGAAGCCGGGCGCTTCCAAGTGGTGGTGCTGGCGGCGATCATGTCGGCGGGAGCGATCACCGCCGTGGTGGTCGCCGCGTGGATGGCGCCCGTGCGCGTGCGGCCCGCCCGGCTCCGCTGAGCGGCCGGCCCGGCTCCGCTGAGGCTCGCGCGGGCGGCACGCACCAGCCACGCGCGGCGAACGTTGTGGACAACGGTGCCTGTGGGGTGGTGCGAAAAGTGCGGTCTGACCGTGCCGAACCGCCCTTTTGGCACGAGCGGTCTCCGGCTGATCGCGCTGGGCGTCCGAAGACGGGCAGAATAACCGTATGACGGCGGTCAGAACGGAACGTGGCCTCGACAGGCTCGTCAACTTCTCCGACGCCACCATCGCCATCGCGATCACCTTGCTCATCCTCCCGCTCGTCGACGTCGCGGGTGAAATCGGACATCTGTCCGTTTGGCAGCTCATCGTCGACAACAGCGGAGAGTTCTCGGGATTCGCGATCTCGTTCTGGCTGATCGGACGGTTCTGGATCATCCACCACCGCGTCTTCGAGTGGGTTCGCGGCTATTCGACCGGGCTGCTCTGGGCGAACTTGCTCTGGATGGCGTCGATCGTCTTCATCCCTTTCACGGCCAATGTGCTGGCCAAGATCACGAGCAACCGGCCTGACGTGTACGGCCTGTATATCGGCACGATGGCGGTCGCCGCGGCGTCGATGCTGCTGATCGAGTACCTCCTGGTGCGTGACCCGGCGCTGTTGCGAGAGGATTCGCGCGACCAGATCGACCTGAGGCGCGCCTCCCTGCCCACGATCCTGCTCGTGCTCTGCCTCATCCTCGCGGTCCTCGTTCCGCAGGTGGGGATGTTCTGGCTGCTGCTCCTCTTCTTCACCGCTCCGATTCACAACGTCATCGAGCGGATCACGCGGCGACGGGGTTCACAGACGGGTTCCTGAGGATTACCGTCGCGGACAACGAGTTGAGGAGAACCGCATGCGCCCCAAGACCATCGTCGTCATCCTGATCGCCCTTGCCGCCTACCTGCTCGGGGCCCGCGCGGGTCGGGAACGGTACGAGCAGATAAAGAATGCCGTCACCTCGTTCTGGAACGATCCGACGGTCAAGAAGGCGCGCAAAGAGGCCTATCGCGAAGCCGGAAAGGCTCGCAAGGCGGTACAGAAGAAGGCCAAACAACTGCGCTGAGGCCGCGCCCTCCCGCTGAGGCCGCGCCCTCCGGCTAGGGTCGGTCGCTTTCGGTGTAGTCGCCCTGCTCTTCCGCCGTCGACACTTCAGCTTCGTCATCGGTGTCGGTGTAACTGCCAGCGGTCTCCTTCTCGGGCCCGGCGAAGTCGGCGGTCTCGGTGTACTGACCGTGGACGGTGCGCTCCTCCGGACCCTCATCGTTCGATTCGGTGTACGTGCCCTCGAGGTTCTTCCGCTCGTCGCCGGTCTGCTTGTCGTGGCTCATCGTGGCTCCTTCTGGCGTGTGGATCGACGGGCCGCTGAACGCTCACCGTCTGGCGTGAGGCGACTCTACGCCCGCGTCCACGGCCGGGCTAGACGAGAACGGTGCACGTCCGTGCAGGCTCGGATCAGGAACGGCGGGCAGCACGGTAGGCGCGGCAAGCTCACCCGGAGTAGTGTGCGGCCTCATGGCGAACTCGGTGCAAGAGGAGCAGGAGGAGCCGCGGATACTGGAGCTGCGCATCCACGGCATCAAGAACACGCCGCCGGCGGAGATGCTCGGGCTTCCGGCGGCCGAGCTGACACTCGACCAGGGTGACGATGAGGGCGGATTCTGGGTATCGACGGCCCCGCCGGGCGACGCGAGCGACCCGGCGACCCCGCCGCCTGGCGTGCGCCGGGAGGCATACTCGTGGGGTGCGATGGCGCGGTCAGATGGGGGCGCCCTGTTTCTCATCGGCCAATTCTTCGTGCAGGTGGCCTGGTTGCTTCTCCTGCCGTTCGGCCTCTGCAACTCAGCGTATTGGGCACGCGAGGTGCCGGTGCAGCGGGGCAGCAACGAGTGGCGGGCGGGCCGGGGCGCATCCTCGCTCCGCGTCTTCGCCCTCGGCCTGACCCTGCTTTACGTGTGTGCACTCGCAGCGGTCAGCCTCGACCTGATCGGATCGCAGTGCCTGGGCGACGGAAAGTCGTGTCCGGCGCTGCCGACCGGGCTCACCGCATTCTTCGAATCGGTCGCGCCCGCCCGCGGGCCCCGGCTGGCGATCATGGCGCTGCTGCCGATCGCCGGCATCGTGGTGCTGTTCCTCGTTTCCCATCACGCCCGGATGCGCTACGAGGCCGGCATCTTCGAGACGGCCCGGGCTATGCGCGATCGTGCAGACACGCGTCGACGCCCGCTGGCAGCCGACGGTTTCTGGGACCAGGCACGGGTCGGAGCGCCGACGGAATGGCTGCACCTCGCAGCCGCTTTTCTCTTGATCGCACTGCTGCTCGGTTGGGACCGCGTCTTTGCAGGAACGCACGGCTGCGGCGACCTCGATACGTTCTTCGCGCCGAACAACAGCTGCCTCGACCTTTCCTCAGGGCCGCTCGCCGCGGCTCTTCTCCCGGCGATCGGGATGCTCGCTGCAGCGGCCGGCCTCGTCATCGTGGTCGTGCGCATCGCCGCTGCGGCCGATACCGTTCCCACGGCGGCGGATGCGCCCGCCCGAGAGCGGCAGATCCGGCGTAAGCAGCACACCCGCGAACAGTTCGCCGGCTGGACGCTGCTCGCATCAGTGCTCATATTCGGGTTCACCGCACTCGTCGTCGCAGCGGCCGGTGACTATCACGAAGTGTCAGGTGACCGGGAATTCCTCGGTCTGGTGGCCGCACCGTCGATCCTGCTGGGGGCAATGGTCGCCATCAGCGTGTCGGCCCTCGGCTGGCGCCGCGGTGTTTCGCGCTGGGTGTCGATCGCGCTCGTCGTCGTCAGTGGGCTTTCGCTCCTGGTGGCCGTGACACAGCGGGAGGCGAACATCCTCCGCACCGCCGCGTTCTCCGTGGCGGGCGCCGCAGTGGTCGTCCTGCTTCTGCTGATCGTCTTGGTGCCGATCGTGCGCGGCACGACCTATCGCTACCAGGGTTGGCGCGGAACCGGTCCGGGCGTTCTGATGCTGCTCTCCCTCGGCGGGGCGATGATCCTCTCCACTCTGCTGGTCCTGGGTGTGGAGACCTGGCTCGAGACCGGCGACAAGAAGACCGGTGCGTCGGCGGCCGCGGCTTTCGGCAGACTCACGCCGCCCCGCGCGTTCCGGGACTTCGGGGTGATCATTCCGTTGCTCGCACTGCTGCTCCTGCTGCTCGTGGGCGCGATGGTGTTCCTTCGGCTGATTCGCGTTCCGCAGCTGACCACGCCACAGACGACAGGCGGGCGGCCGCTGCGGTATCCGCTCGGGGACTACCCGGATGGGCACGTGCCGGTCATCAGTGAGGCGGGCAGGCTGTCGATGAAGATGCTGCGTGCCCGTCGCTTCGCGGCGATGTTCCACCGCGGCGAACCGGTGCTCGGATTTCTGGCGATCTTGCTCGCGGCCGGTTTCGTGTTCGCGCTCACCGTGCACATCGACCTGCAGCTCTGGCGCAGTTACCAGGCGCTCGTGGTCAGCGTTCTCGGCGCGATCGCGGTGTACGCGGTGGCGTCCGTCGCCACCAACGCGCTGACAAAACAGGAGCGGCCGCTCGGCGTGATGTGGGACCTCATCTGCTTTCTCCCCAGAGCCGGGCACCCGTTCGGGCCACCGTGCTACGCCGAACGAGTCGTTCCGGAGCTGCGGCAGCGGGTGTTGACCTGGCTCGGACCCGACGGCCCTGCAGCGGAGAGCGAGCGCAAAGTCGTCTTCAGTGCGCACAGCCTTGGTGCGGTCCTGGCGGTGGCCTGCCTGTTCACCCTTCAGCCGGATGCACGAGCTTCGCTCAAGAACGTCGGCCTCCTCACCTACGGCACCCAACTGCGTGTCTACTTCGGGCGCTTCTGGCCAGAACTTTTCGGTCCCGGCGCACTCGGCACACGACCGCAGAGCGGCCCCTCGCTGTGGCTGGCCGATCCGTGGCTGCGGCAGGTGCTGGAAGACCACGCAGAGGCGGACGACGTGGTCGCGGCCCGGGCACGGGTGGGCGTCGACACGGACGATTCTTCCCTGCGCGAGCTCCTCACGCAGCCGGATGGCGACGTCGCCTGGTACAACCTCTGGCGCCGCACGGATTACCTGGGCTTCCCCGGCCACAGCCATCGCACCAACGACATCGACAGTGGCGCTGACGAGTTCGGGCCGGCCGAATACCTGGTTCAGATCGCGACTCATCCCAACTATCAGGCTTCGGCGCAGTACGTGTCGAACCTGCAGAGGATGCTCCGTCTGCTCGGTAGGGGACCACGGATGCGGTAAGGCCCACTGTTGGACCCCTTGCGAGAGCGAGGGGTTCGGCGTTTATTGAGGGTATGAGCGATGCAGCGAAACCGAACGAGCCGGTTACCGAATTCGACCAGACCAATGGCCTCGCCAAAGGTCTCGAGGGAGACGACGGCGGCGCCGTCGACCCCGACCCCGACCCCGGCCAGAACGTGATCGGCGAGGCCATCCGTGCCCTCGACGACCCGCTCAGCGACGACGAATCGGCCGAGACTCCGTACAGCGAAGAGGGAAAGCCCTAGGAAGGAGAAGCCCATGTCTGACACCAGCGGGCTGCCGAACACGAACAGCGAAGGTGTTCCGGAGGAAGACGATCCCGCGCGCTTCGAAGGCCGGGACCCCCAGTCTTCAGAACCGGACGAGGACGAGCCCGGGCAGAGTGGAGCTCTCAGCGATGAAGGCACCGGCTCGTCAGCCGCGGCTGAGCCCTCGGAGCCGCCACCGGCCGGGTTCGATCCCGCGCAGAATCCGTCCAATCCCGACCTCATAAAGAACACCGAGCCGCCGGATTGACCCCACCTCCGTTTCTCGCAGAGAGCTTCGGGGTCAGGGATGCGGTGTGCGAGACATCAGCATCCATCCGGCACCCGCCGCGAGCCCGGCTGCGCAGAGCGAGATACCGGTGATGACGACGGTGGATCCAGTTGAGTCCGCGTGCGGCAGCACAAGCCCGGCGAGAAAGGTGAGGGCACCGACATTGAGCAGGACGGCGGATGCCCAGCCCAGCACCGTCTTCAACGTCGGTCGCACGTTCGTAGCGTAGTCGTCGTCGAAGTCACGCATCCGCGAGCGCGCTTCGCCGGATTCCTACGCTTCCCCTTGGTTGCCGGTGGCGGCGGGGGCCGGCTCCAAGGCCTCGTTGATGAGGGAGGAGACGAGCATCTTCCAGTCCGAACCCTCGTGCAGCGTCTCGGCGAAGCCCGGCGGAATGGCACCGAAGACCGGCTCGTGTTCTTCGCCCTCGCGGGCGACGCGAACCAGAACGCCGAGCTCGGCGTGTGACTCGTCCAGCACCACCCACCGGCCGGCCGACTGCTTCTCCACGTGAAAAATGCGTCCCCGGTAGGGAAAGCGCACGCTGGACATCTCGAGTTCGCTGGCGGACATGGGTGACCTCTTTCATCTGGTGCCTCAGGGAGCATCCAACGCCCGCTGGCCTCTCGGCGCAAGGGTTTTCTTGCGGAACGTCGGTTCAGAGGCCGCCGGTCACCCGGATGGTCGTTCCCGTCGCAAAGCCGGCGTCGTCCGACAGCAGCCAAGCCACCGCGCCCGCGATCTCCTCGGGACGCCCGCCGCGGCCCAGCGGCACCGACGGAGCGACGACATCCGGGCGGTCGGGCTCCGGATGGAAATCAGTCCAGATCGTGCCGGGGGCGACCCCGTTCACCCGGATCCCGAGGGGCGCGACCTCCTTCGAGAGGCCGACGGTGAGCGCATCCACCCCCGCCTTGGCCGCCGCGTAGTGAACATAGCGCCCGGGACTGCCGAGGTAGGCCGACGCCGACGAGATGTTCACGATCGCGCCGTACCCGGTCACGGTCATCGCCCGGATGGCGTGCTTCGCACAGATCAGCGCGCCGACCAGATCGACGTCGATGTCGCGTCGGACGGCCGCGATGTCGGCCTCCGCGAGCGGACCGAAAGTGCTCGCCGATCCAGCGTTGTTGACCAGTCCGGTGACGGGACCGAGTTCGCTGGCGGCGGCGAACATCCGCTCGACCGCCCCCTCGTCCGTCGTATCGGCCGCGAAAGTGAGGGAGCGGCGACCGGCGGCCCGCACGTCGGCGGCCACGAGTTCGGCCGCAGCGCTGTCGCTGCGGTAACCCACGACGATGTCGTGTCCCTCGGCCGCCAGGCGGCGGCAGACGGCCGCGCCGATCCCCCTGCTTCCACCGGTGACGACGGTTATTCGCGCGGCAGGTTCTGTCATCCCGCCACCCTATCCAGTGCGCGGGGGATGCGCGGAGAGCGACGGTCGGCGACAAGTGGCGGGCGACCCTCGAGCCGGAAGCCTCAATAACGATTGCGAACGTCGGTGTCAATCCCCCCGCGCCGACCCGCGCCGAAGGCCTCGATAGGGCAAACTCTTGATCATGGGAAAACTCGTGTACGGCGCAGGTCAGGAGTATGACCTCGACGACCGCGTGCTCAGCCACGTGAAACTCGCCATCGTGGCCAAACTGCGCCGCCACGAGAGCTTTCTGCTCAACTGGGACGTTCCGGTGGAGCAGGGATCGGGCAGGGTGTCGCTCTGGATCAGCCGTGAGATTCCGCTAGCGTTCCACTTCAACGGGAGTCGTCCACCGACGATCAACACCCGTTGGCTCGAGGCACTGATGCATACCGCGCACCGCACGGGCGGCATGCTTGTGATGAGCGAGGAAGAGGCCGAGGGGCATCTGCCCGGGTAGGTCGCGCCGGAAGGCCGCGGAGTGAGGATGAGGGTATGGGAACTCTGATCTACGGAGTCGATCAACACTATGATTTCGACGACCGCGTGCTGTCGCATCTGAAAATCGCGATCAGCTCCAAGTTGCGAATGCACGAAGGCTTCCTGGTGAGTTGGGAGGTTCCGGCAGTGCAGGGCTCAGGACGCGTCAGCCTCTGGTTCTCTCCGGCGATCCCGGCTCAATACATCTTCAATGAGACGACGCCGCCGTCGCTCAATCGCGACTGGATCGAGGCGATGATCCGCTCAGCGTCGAGTTCGCGGGGGCTCATCGTGATGCCGGAGGACCAGGCCGGGACCTTCCTGGCGCGCTGAACCGCGCGCTGTCGTTCGCACGAAACGGTCGCGCTCAGCGGTCGCGCTCAACGGTCGCGCTCCTTTCGAAGCGCCTTCTCCGCATCCCGCAGAGCCGACTGCGCCTGGGTGATGCGCCGCCGGAGTTCCCGCTCCGCGGCTCTGGACTCGGTCAGTTCGTCCTGCGCCCGATCGAGCCGCCGGCTGAGCTCCTCGCGCTCGGCCTCCAGGTCGTTGCGCCGATCGACCTCGTCGTCCAGTTCGTCGTCGAGGGCTTCCGCTGCCGTGCGGGCGCGTTCGAGCGCTTTCTCAGCGTTGCGGATGCGCCGCTCGCGTTCCCGGCGCTCCGCCGCGCTCTCCTCGTTCTCCGCGGGCTCTGCCGCCCCGGGCCGTCCCTTCGTCGCGCGGTCGCCAGAAGGAGACCTGCGCCGCGGTGCGACGGTGGGTCGCGCGGGAGCGGCCGGGTCGATCGGCAAGGCAACCGCATCCGCGACGTCGACCTCGTCCACCCCGGTGGATTCGAGGGCGCGCACCAGAAGACCGCTCCGCACGGCGGCGGCGGCGGACGCATCGATGACAGCGGCCTGCAGGGTCTCCTCGACCTCGCGCTGAACCGCGGGGCTCACTCCGCCGACGCTCCGTACGGCGGTCTGGAGCAGACGCTGACGATCTCCGGCCAGCGAGCGGATGCTGTCGCGGTTGCGCGCCGCGAAGGCATCGCGCATCCGGTCGCCGACCTCCAGGATCGAATCGACGAGCTCGGGATTCTCGCGCACCAGGGCGTTGACGGCCGCAGCGGAGGCGGATGGCTTGCGCAGCGCGCGGATCTCCTTGGCCAAGGTCTTGTCGTCCGCCCGCCCGGCGGCCGCGTTCCTCGATGCCGTGAAGTCGGCCGGAGCGGTCGCGTACAGTTCATCCGCGACCTCACGCAATCCCATGCCGCGAGTGTACGGCCCGGCGCGGAACGGCGTCAGTGGTTGCGCAGCGCGCTGATCAGCTGCGGCTTGGTCTTCTTGGAGTATCCGGTGAGCCCGAGTTCCTTGGCGCGCTTCTTCAGGTCGGGAACGGTCCAGTCGTCGTAGGCACCGGACTCGCCGCCCTTTCGTCCGACGGACGAGCGGCCACGGGCGGCGGCCGCATTGGAAATGCGCGCCGACTTCTCCTTGGAGTTGCCCTCCTTGCGGAGTTCCTCGTACAACTTCGGATCCTTGAGTTGCGGTTCGCGCTGCGGCATGGTGTCCCCTTTCGGTCGCAACGCGGACGGTACGCCCAGCGCGGGAACGGCGAAACCCCCGGGCCTCGAAAGGGCCCGGGGGTTCCAGCGGTTCTCGGTGGCTAGACCGAACGCCGCCCGCTGATCATGCGAACCAGCCAGACGATCACCGCGAACACCAGGAGGATGATTCCCACCCAGAGCAGCCAGCTGAGAGCCTGCACGAAGCCACCCGTGAACAGGAGGACGATCGCTACTATGGCGATGATGATGAGCAGTAAGTTCATTTGCCGTTTCCTGCTTTCTCTTTGAGGGCCTCACCTTGGGATTACGGATCGACCACCGACCACGGTAGGCCGGGAAAGCAGAGCGCTCGACTCCTTGACTGGGCTCTTATCGCGTGGTTAAGCGGGACTCAGGATCAGGCGCGCGGCACCTTCGAAGCCTTGACGGCGGCGAAGTATGCGGAGGCGGGCTTCAACCAGATGAGCACCGTCGCCACAATCGCGAGGACCACCTGCAGCGCCCCGACAAAGAGCCCGTCCGGAATGTTCAGCAGTGAGATCACGGTGATCACCGTGAGGACGATGCGCGCCCAGTTGGCTCCGCGCCGCATGAAAAGTGCGAAGAGGACGAAGACGATGACCCAGAAGATCATGGTCACGATCGAGAGCACGGTGATGGTCGTCACGCCGATGTCGGCCAGCTGCTGGATGCTGAGACCATTGGTCTTGAGGCCTCTGGTGTTCTGCAACTGGGTGACGATCGCCTGACGGTTCGTGCCGAAAGCGATCGTCAGGATACCGCTGACGACGCTGAGCACGGCGGCCGCGATGTACAACCAGAACGCGGTGTTCACGGAGCTGGGCGGCGCTGACGGTGCCGCGACCGGGACCGGCGGCGCAGCCGAGTACGCCGGGAAGGCTCCAGGCGCACCTGCCGCGGGCGGCGCGGGCGGGTAGGCCGCGGGCGGGTAGGCCGCGGGCGGTGCAGGAGGTGCTGGCGGCGCCGGAGGCACTGGCGGCGCCGGTGGCGTCACCGGCTGCTCCGAGGCGGGCTGGTCCGGCTTGCTGTCGTCGTTCGGAATAGTCATGCCGCGAACGTACTCCCGCCCGCGCCGCCAGCACCAGCCTCAGGTCCGGTGCGCCGGAATTGGGATGTCACCCGCTATCCCGAACAGGCAAGGACTTCGTGGCGGGCCCTTCCAGCACGGAACCGTCGGGAGCGAACCGCGATCCGTGCAGCGGGCAGTCCCAGGAGAGCTCCGCGTCGTTCCAGCGGACGATGCCGCCGAGGTGTGTACAGACCGCCGATAGGGCACACGTCGTGCCGGCGACGGTCGAGACGGCGGTCGGGGCGCGGTTGCGATGGCCGACGGTGCCGGACCCCTCGGCCGGTGGCGGCGCATCCACACCGAGTCGTGGTCCTTCGAACTCGGCGGCCGACCATCCGGTCGCGATCGCCTTGCCGACGCTCGCGTTGAAGGAGACACCCGTCGCGAGGTCGATCGGATGCGTGACCCGGTGATGCAGCACGCGCGCCCACTCGGGTTCCTCTGTTCCCGTGAGGTCGGCGGTCAGGCTCAGGGCAGCGGCCACACCGTTCGTGAACCCCCACTTGTTGTAGCCGGTGGCGAGGTAGAGGCGTCCCCTGCCTCGGGGGAGCCAGCCGACGAACGGCACCTGATTCGCCGAGCGGTAGTCCTGTGCCGACCACCAGTGGGTGCGCTCTGCGCCCGGAAAGGCCTCCTCGGCCCACGCGGTGAGCTCGGCAAGCTGCGCGGCCGGTGAGTCCGCGCGCCCTGCGACGTGGCCGTTCCCGCCGACGAGAAGCAGTTCGTCGCCGATCGGGTCGGGGTCGGGCGCCGTGCGGAGCGATCGCGTGGACGGTTCGGCGTTGAGATACATTCCGCGGGGCAACTCGCCCGGCACTTTCATCGCCAGAGCATACGACCGAAGGGCCTCGGTCTTCGCAAAATAGAGGCCGCGATCAAGAATGGGCGCGCCGGTCGCCAACACGACGGCGGCCGCCCTGGTGCCGCCCGACGAGCTGGTCACCACCGCGGGATCCGAGGCCGACACGGCGGTCACCCGCTCGCCCGCGACGATGACCCCGCCGAGCGCCCTCAGGTCGCCGGCGAGTGTGCGGAGAACATCCATCGAATCCAGTTGAGCCTGATTCGGGAGGCGCAGCGCGCCTTCGATCGGAAAGGGCAGACCGGCGTCCCGAACAGCCGTCACAGGGAGGCCGGCGATGCGTGCCGCCGTGAGCTCGGCGTCTAGCCGGGCGGCCCCCTCTGGCGTTGTGGCGTAGGTGAACGCATCCCGAACCTCGTACGCGACGCGACGCACATCCAGATAGTCGAGGAGCCACCCTTGGCCGGCCGTGTTGGCGTCGACGTAAGCACTGAGCACCTTGTCCGACGTGTGCCGGTGGATCTGAGAGAGCGTCGTGCCCTGCAGCAGGCTGACCTTTCCCGTGGTGTTGCCGGTGGTCACTGCTCCAACTGTGCGTGCCTCGAGCACAGCTACCCGCATCCCGGACCGTGCGAGCAGCAGAGCAGTGGTCAGCCCGGTGATGCCCGCGCCGACGACCACCGTGTCGAAGCGTGCCTCCGGCTGGAACGCATCCGTCGGAATGGGCGCTGCTTCGTCGAGCCAGAGGGAGGTCATCAGCCGCCGCCGACGTCAGGAGAGCGAGTCGAAGTCGAACCAGAAGGCGTCATCGTCGCCGCCCTCCTCATCCTCGGGTGGCTCACGCGGGATGGCGGCGGTCTCGATGCGCACCTTGGTCTGACTGGTAACGAACACTTCACTCGGAGGCCTGCTGGAGTGGGTGACAGACACGAATGCGCCGTTCGCCCGGCTCGCCTCGACGACACGTGCCTTGAACTCTTCCACAGGTGCACGGTCGACGAAGGTGAACCTCAGATCGTCGATATAGACGTGGTACACCCGCATGTCCTCTCCCGGATCGCTATCTGGCGGATAGTACGCGTGCCTCGCGAATGCGCCAGTGCACCGGGCAAACCTGTGAGGAACGCACTAGAGGTAATCGAGGTCGATGGCTTCCGAATCGTCGGTTCCATGCTCGACGAACCCGGCGTGGGGTATTCCGCGGGCGAGGATCAACTTCTCGATCGACGCGACGAACTCAGGATTCTCGAAGTCGTGCTCGCCGGGTACGTCTTCGGCGAGGATCTGGCTGGCAGGGCCGAGGAGAAGAAGCGCTGAGCCGACTTCGCCGTCGTCGAGGACGACCGGGGCAGTCACCTCCGCCGCACCCCCGGTCTCCGCCAGAACCGCGGCAAAGCGGACAAGGACGTCGGCGATCTGATCGCCGGTCACGAGTGAGCCGCTCGCGTAGTGGATTCTCTTCATCTACCAGTCATACGGTCGACCGGGACGTGGGTCAAGGCCCTTGCGGCGAGGCGCGACGGCTACGCTCGAACTCGTGACCGCACCAGACCTCCAGCTCGTGGAACGCCTCCGTGCCGCCGGATGCGTCTTCGCAGAAGACGAGGCGCGGCTGCTCACCGAGGCCGCCAAGAACCCGGAAGAGCTGGAACGCCTGGTCGCGCGTCGCGTCGCGGGCTTCCCGCTCGAACCGCTGCTGGGCTGGGCGGAGTTCTGCGGGTTGCGCATCGTCGTCGAGCCGAGCGTGTTCGTGCCCCGGCACCGCACCGAGTTCCTCGTTGAGCGAGCGATCTCCCTCGCGCGACCGGACGCTGTGGTGCTGGACCTCTGCTGCGGAGCGGGTGCGATCGGGGCGGCCATCGCATCCCGTCTCGGTGCCGCCGTGCAGGTCTACGCGACCGAAATCGAGCCGGCGGCCGTGCACTGCGCCCGCATCAACCTCGAGCCGCGGGGGCACGTGTTCGAAGGCGACCTTTTCGACGCGCTGCCCACGAGCATCCGCGGCCGTCTGGACCTGATCGCAGTGAACGCGCCATACGTTCCGACCGAGTCGATCGCGATGATGCCGCCGGAAGCGCGGCTCCACGAACCCGCCGTCGCGCTCGACGGCGGCGCGGACGGCCTCGGGGTGCACCGCCGCATCGCCGCGGCCGCCCCCGCCTGGCTCGCACCGGGCGGCACGCTTCTCATCGAGACCAGTCGCCACCAGGCGCCCGCCTCTGCCGCACTCTTCGCCTCGGCCGGTCTCGTCTCGCGTGTCGAGACCTCAGATGCCCACGACGCCACCCTCATCCTCGCCACTCGTCCACCGGTGCCCGCGCCCTGAACTCAGCAGGCTAGGCTCGTCCCGCTCATCCGTCCCGCTCATCCGCCCTGCTCATCCGCCCCGCCAGCCGAAAGGGAGCCCACCCATGGCCTCCGCCCACGAGTACTTTCTCTCCGCCACACCCGAGACCGCTCGCGCGGTGATCGAGCCGGCCCTGGTCGAACAGGGGTTCACCGTTGAGCAGACCCCGAACGGCGGATTCGTCGCCAAACGGGGAAGCGCGGCCATGACCGTGCTCTTCGGCGGCATGGCCGGGAACAAGCTGGCCATGAGCTTCAAAGTCGAGGTCATGGAGTTGCAAGGACAGATCGTGGTTCGACTGAGCCGGGTGGTGGCATCGTCCGTCGTGACCGGTGGCGCCCTCGGCGCGTCGAAAGCGAACAGCGTCTTCATGCAAACGGCCAACGCGCTGGGCGCGGCCCTGAACCAAGCCGGAATCCTGACGTCATCACGGCAGGTCGCCTGAGCATAGGCTGAGGGGATGGGCGGTGTGGTGGTCGGGTTCGCGATCATCGCGTTCGTCATCCTGGTCGGCTATCTCGCCGCACGGTTCGGAGTGGGAGGACCGAACGCCGGGTTCGTTCTGAACCGCATCGCCTTCTTCATCACCACTCCCGCGCTGCTCTTCGTCACGTTGGCGAAAGCCGATCTGCACCTCGTGTTCTCGACGCAGGTTCTCGTGGCGGCGACGGCCGCGCTCACGGCCGTCGGTGCTTTCCTTCTGCTCTCCCGCCTCTTCTTCCGGCGCGGCGCGGCGGAGACCACGATCGGGGCGCTCGGCGCCGGCTACGTGAACGCCAACAACATCGGGTTGCCGGTGGCGGTGTACGTGCTGGGAAACGCATCCTTCGTCGCCCCTGTGCTGCTGCTGCAACTGATCGTGTTCGCACCCATCGCCCTCACTGTTCTCGACGTGAGCTCGCGCGGGTCGGTGTCGGTGCGATCGATCATCACCCAGCCGTTCCGCAATCCGATGATCATCGCCTCGCTGCTCGGCATCCTCCTCGACGCGAGCGGATGGAAAGTCCCGGCCGCGGTGTTCCAGCCGTTCGTGCTACTCGGCGGCGCGGCAGTGCCACTGGTGCTCATGGCGTTCGGGATGTCGCTGCGCGGGTCCCGTCCGCTTCGCGCCGACCAGGGTCGCGCCGAAATCCTCACCGCCTCGTTACTCAAGTCGGCGGTGATGCCGACCGTCGCCTATCTCGTTGCGGCGTTCGCCTTCGGCCTGCACGGACGGGCTCTCTTCGCCGCGGTCGCACTGGCCGCGCTCCCGACCGCACAAAACGTGTACAACTTCGCGGCCCGCTACGAGCGTGGGGTGCCCGTCGCCCGTGACACGGTGCTGCTGACCACGCTGCTTGCGGTGCCGGCCCTGCTCCTCATCGCCGCACTGCTCGCTCCCTGAGCGCGCAACCGATTCTGGCGGATGACCTGTTTCTATGCCTGGTCAGGATTCGCGCTCAGCCCCCGCATCCAGCTCGCGCAGGTATTCGGTATTGCCGCGTACGGCGGCTTCGTAGCGGAGCAGGTCCTCGGTGCGGATCTCGTCAATGGCGAGTTCCATAAGCGCTGCGACCGCAGCGTCGCTGCGGCCGGCGGCATGCAGGGACAGGGCGTGCCACATCCGCACCGACTCCGAGCGGGGGTAGAGCTCGAGCGCTCGGTCGAGGGCGGCCAGTGACTCGTCGAAACGGGAGAGATTGCGCAGCGTGCTGCCGTATTGCAGCAGGCAGCGGCGCAGAGTGTCGCCGGTGAGCCCGGCATCCATCGCCTGTTCGTAGTAGCCGAGCGCCGTCTCCTCCTGCCCGGCCGTGTCGTAGGAGCCGCCGACGTCGTAGAGCACGGCAGCGTTTCCGGGATGCTCGGCCAGCACCTGCAGGAAGGCGTCGATCGTCGGCTGCATTTGACCGCGGTCGCGGCTCTCGAAGATGTCGCGGAGCCGCTCCTCCAACTGCCCTGTGTCGTCCTGCCCTGTGTCGTCCTGCCCTGTGTCCTCGATCACCTGCTTACCCAACCGTCGAGTCCGCGCAAAATCTCGCGACACGCCGCGGAAAGGATGAATATTCGCGGACTCGGCGGTTGCGCGAAGAGCGAAGAAGAGCGAAGAGGGAGAGGCTCAGCTGCCGGTGACGTCGTCGAGCTTGGTGCTTGCTTTGCCGATGACGTCGCTGACGCGGTCACTCACTTGGGCTGCGGTTTTTCCGGCGAGGTCCTTGACGTCGCCCGCCACCTGCTGGAGGGGCGCGGACTGGGTGAAACCGCTGACCTGGTGCCGGATCTTGTCGTAAGCCTGGCGACCGGCCTTCGAGCCGAGAACAAAACCGACGGCGACGCCGGCCGCGAAGATGACGATTTTCATGGGTCCTCCTGAGCTGTCGGGGACGCGCCCGCCAACCTCGGGCGCGTGGCACGGACCGTACGCGTGTGGGCGCGGGTGCGCAAGTGTCGCGCGCGTCCGACCGTCGCGGCCTGCGACGCGACACCGACCGTCGCGGCCGGCGTCAGTCGCCGGCCTCTTCTTCCGCCGCCTCACCGTGCTTCACGATATCGCCGACGGTGAACAGGATGCCCTGTGCGATCTCCCGCCATTGAGGCTTCGCCCGCAGCAGAAACTCGAGTTCCATACTGAAGTGCTTGTACTCCTCGCCCAGGGAGTCACGCATGATCGCTTTCGCGACCTCATCCTTTTCGACCGCGATGCGCTGCTCGTACCAGCCGATCGCCTCCGCCTCCTCGGCGAGGCTGGCGCACATCCGCGCGAACGTTCTCGTCTCTTCTGTCAGCTCGCTCGGCGGCTCATGGTACTGGTCTGTTGACATGGTGCTCCTTACGTTTGCCCTGCGCCGGACAGTACGCCCTCGCTGCTTCGACCGCGACAGGGCGTGACGGCTCAGGCCCCCTGCGGCGGGTCGGTGAGCAGGCCGACACGGTCGGCCAGATACGTCGCGAAGTCCACGGTGCCGGCGGCGGTCGGGCTCCATTTCACGAGAGCGTGCCCACCCCGCAGCAGGAGCGGGCCGGCGGATGCGCGAAGGCTCGGCGCATCCAACTCGATCGGCACAGCGTCGTAGTTGACGGTCTCGCCCGCGGCGAAGTGCCCGCGTATCGCCGCTGCACGGTAAGCGCGACGGTCCTCGGCCGAGAGCGACTGGTATGCGGGGCGACCCGGCTCGGTCGCCCGTGTGATGGATCCGGTCGCGTACAGCGCTCCGTCACGGCCGAGCAGCAGCACGCCCAGGCGCCAGACCCGACCGACCGGCCGCAGCACGGCCTCGTGGGTGATCAGCATCCGACGATGGCGGGGGATGAACGTGGCCAGCGCCTCGTCGCGCGCGTCGGCCGCATCCAGTCGCCCGACGGCATCGGCCAGGGCCGCCCGGATGCCCGCAATGGCCTGCCTGTCGAGCGAATCGTTCACGAAGCGAGGATACCTGGGGACGCCTCCATGTCCGTGAGTGAGGATAGAGGGATGAAGACGATGACGTTGCCGAACACCGACCTCGAAGTATCGAACATCATCCTGGGCCTGATGCGGATCAGTCCGCTCACTGACGATGAGATCCGCGCGCTGGTGGGTGCCGCCCGGGAGGCGGGAATCGACTTCTTCGATCATGCCGACATCTACGGCGATGAGAGACACGGATGCGAGCGCCGCTTCGGCGACGCGATCACATTCTCGCCGGCGGAACGAGAGGCTGTCGTCGTGCAGTCGAAGGTGGGCATCCGCGACGGGTATTTCGACTTCTCGAAGGAGCACATCCTCACCTCTGTCGATGAGTCGCTCGCCGCCCTCAAGCTCGACTATCTCGACATCCTCTTGCTGCACCGCCCGGACACCCTCGTGGAGCCCGATGAGGTCGCTGCCGCCTTCGACACC
>DASYGJ010000137.1:0-10415 GCA_035999915.1 Leifsonia sp. | reverse complement strand
GAAGCCGCGTGCGCCGGCTGCGCAGTGTGCTCGGCGTGTACCACCGCGCTTTCGACCGCGCTGCGGCTACTGAACTGCGGACAAGGCTCCGAGGCCTTGGCCAGCAGCTTGGCGAGGCGAGAGACTTGGAGGTGCGCGAGGCAGAGCTGCAGAACCTCGTGCCGACGGGGAGCGCGCCGGAGGTCGTGGACGTCGTGAACGCCTTGGCTCTGGATGCGCGGCGCGAATACGATGCAGCTGAGCGAGCGCTCCTGGGGCGGTTGCGCGGACGGGCCAATCGCGTCCTTCTCGCCGATCTCCAGGTCTTCGCGGCCGACCCGCCGCTACGCAAGCGTGCCCTGAAACATCCGGATGAGCTGATCGCAAAGGCACTGGAACGGGCCCGTCAGAGGGTTGAAGTGCTCAGCGAAGGCATCGATGGCGCGGAGTCGACCCTCGAGCAGCGTCACGAACTGCGGAAAGCCGCGCGTCGTCTGCGCTTCGCTGCCGAGACAGTGACCGAACCCGACGGTTCCGCGTCCGGCGACATCGGCGGGCTGGCCGCGGACGCTGAGGCGGTGCAGCACGCCCTCGGGCGCAATCGAGATCTCGTGCTGCTCGTCGCGCATCTGCGCGGCCGTTTCGGGGCCGTAGGCCTGAGCCCGTCTGCGACGGCGGGTGTCGCTCGGCTCGCCGACCAGCGCGAGTCCGACGCCGCCCGAACTCTAGACCCGCTCACTTCCCATCTGGAAAGACTGCGCTCCGCCCGCTTGCCCTGAAAGGGCACAAACGTCCTTCAGAGCTTGCCCTTCAGGACGCCTTTTCCTGGGCGATCCGCTGACCCACGACGGCAGAGACGCCGTCCTGTCGCATCGAGACGCCGTAGAGCGCGTCGGCGATCTCCATGGTGCGCTTCTGGTGTGTGATCACGATCAGCTGGCTGGACTCGCGCAGGTCTTCGAAGATCGTGAGGAGTCGGCCGAGGTTGGCGTCGTCAAGCGCGGCCTCCACTTCGTCCATGATGTAGAACGGGCTGGGGCGCGCTTTGAAGATCGCGATCAGCAGCGCCACGGCCGCCAGGGAGCGCTCGCCGCCCGAGAGCAGCGAGAGTCGCTCGATCTTCTTTCCTGCCGGCTTCACCGACACCTCGATGCCCGTGGTGAGCAGTTCGTCCGGGTTGGTCAGCGAGATGCTCCCGGTACCACCGGGGAACAGGATCGGGAAGACGAAGCCGAACGCCTCTCGGGTGTCTTCGAAGGCGGACTGGAAGATCGTCTGCATCTTCTCGTCGATCTCGTCGATGATCGTGAGCAGATCTTTGCGGGTGTTCGTCAGGTCGGTCAGCTGCTCGGTGAGGAACCTGTGCCGTTGCTCCAGTGCAGCGAACTCCTCGAGCGCAAGCGGATTCACCCGGCCGAGCTGAGCCAGCTTGCGTTCAGCCACGACGAGGCGCTTCTGCTGCTTCTCCCGGCTGAACGGAACGGTCTCCACCTCGTCGGGTTCGCCGTCCGCGGGTTCGGGATGCGCGACATCCCCGGGCACCGGAACTTCCGGCCCGTACTCCGCGACAAGCACATCCTCGACCAGGCCGAGCTCGCTGCCGGCACGCTCCAGCAGGCTGGAAAGGTGCAGCTTCTTCTCGTAGATCTGAAGCTCGAGGCCGTGGACGCTCTCCGTGATCGTTTGCAGACGCTCCCGTAGCGCGTTCTCCTCGCGGCGCAGCCCGGTGAGCTCTTCATTCTGACTGGCCCGCCTGGCCTCCGCAGCAGCGAGCTCGACCCGCGCCTGTGCGACCGAACGGTCGGCCGAGTCGAGCACCGCGGGAAGCGCTTCGATCACGCGTGTCGCCGCATCCACCTGGCGACGCCGGATCACTGCGCGGCGCGCCGCCTCTTCGGCGGCCGAACGCTCCGCCTCGAGCCGGCGAGCGAGGGACTCTCCCCTGGCCTGCTCGGCACGCACCCGCTCTTTCGCCGTCTCGACTCCCAGCCTCGCCTCGACCTCCGCCTCGCGCGCAGCGTCGAGTTCGGTGGACAGCATGTCGCGGGCGCTCACATCCAGAATCGGCCGCGGTCTCGACCGCGCCGTCTCGAGTTCGGCCTTCGCCTTCTCTGCCGCGGCCTCGGCCTCGGCTACGCGGTCGCCCGCCAGTGCGAGAGCAGATCCGAGGCGGTCGTATTCGGCTTGGGAGGCTTCGAGCTGCACCTTGAGGCGATTCAGCTGTTCTGTCTGGGCGGCGAGCCGGGCGTCGAACTCGCGCAGGGCGCCGAGCGCCGCCTGCGACTGCTCCTTAGCCACCTGCAGCACACCGCGCTGTTCCGCGAGGGCGAACTTGGCCCGGTCGATCAGGCAGGTGACCTCGCCGAGGCGGTCCTCGGCGGTATCCCTTTCCGCGATGAGTTCGATCCGGCTCCGCTTGGCACCCGATCCGCCGCGGAGCACGAAGTCGGTGAGCACCTCACCGCCCTTCGTGATGATCGTCGTCGGTCCACCGAGCGGGCGCCTCGCATACGCGGCATGAGCGGCTCGTGCCGCGTCGAGGTCGTCCGCGATCGCGGTGAAGGCGAGGATCCCCAGCACGCCCACCGGCGCCTCGACGACCGTGCGCGCGGCGACGACTCCGCCGACGCCGCCGAGGTCCACTTCCGCGGCGGCCGCATCGGCGATGATGACCTCGACCCGGCCGAGATCATCGACGGAGGCGTGGGCGACCGCCTCGAAAGCGTGGTCGCGGTCTTCGGCGAGCACCGCATCCGCCAGCGAACCGAGGGCCGCTGCGATCGCCGCCTCGAAACCCGGATGCACCCGGATGTGTTCGGCGACCAGCCCACGCACGCCGGGAAGTCGCGCAGCCACTAGAGCGGCCGAGCCGTCCTTCTGATCGAGAGCGAGCGAGAGGGCACTCGTGCGCGCCGCGAGCGCGTCCCGTTCGCGCTCGAGAGTGTGCAGTTCTTCGCGAAGGCGTTCGATCTCGCCCTCCGCCTCGAAGACGTCCGCCTGCGCCAGCTCGTACGCTTCGTCGAGGTTCCCCTCACCGACATCGGCGGTCGCCGCCTCAGCCTCACGGGCGGCGAAGTCGGCTCGCGCCTTCTCACGCCGCTCCGTGGCGGCGTCATGCGCGTTCTGCTGCCGGAGCACTTCTCCGCGCACTGCGGCCAGGCGCTGCGCGGCGGCGTCGGCCTGCCCGCTGAGCTTCGAGATCTCCAGATCGTGCCGGGACACGAGCGCGCTCTGCGCGGCGATCTCCTCGTCGACGGCATCGAGCCGGCCGCGCGCAGACCGGGTCGCCGTTTGAGAGGCCGCCCACGCCTTCTCGGCCTCGACCACCACCGCGCGCAGACGCTCGACTTCGTCGAGGGCCTGCTGCACCATCTGCGGACTCACACTCGGGCCGGCGTCAGGCGCGTCCGCCTGACTGCCGAGCAGGGCGAGCCGCTGGTTGGCGACTGTGTAGAGATTGCGGAGCCGCTCCTGCACCGACTCGAGGCCGAACGCGGTGCGGCGGGCCACATCCACGTCGTCGCCGACCTGCGCTTGTTCCAGACGAGCGACCCGCAGTTGCTTCTGCTCGAGCTGCTCCTGCAGCACGATGCGCTCGCTGTGGCGCTCCGACTCCGTACGCCCATGATCGTCGAGGGCGGTACGAAGTGTGACGACCTCGTCGGCCAGCAGCCGCGCTCGAGCGTCGCGCACCACGGCGGCGATCGATTGGGCCTCCCTGGCGATCTCCGCCTGATGCCCGAGCGGCTTCAACTGACGCCGGATCTCCCCCGCCAGGTCGCTCAAGCGAGTGAGGTTGGTCTGCATGGCCTCCAGTTTGCGGAGGGTCTTCTCCTTGCGGCGGCGATGTTTGAGGATGCCCGCAGCCTCTTCGATGAACCCTCGCCTCTCCTCGGGGCTCGCATGCAGCACCGCGTCGAGCTGCCCCTGACCCACGATGACGTGCATCTCGCGGCCGAGACCGGAATCACTCAAGAGTTCCTGCACGTCGAGGAGACGGCAGGCGGATCCGTTGATCGCGTACTCGGAACCGCCGTTGCGGAACAGCGTGCGCGAGATGGTGACCTCGGAGTACTCGATCGGCAGCGCACCGTCGGCGTTGTCGATGGTGAGGGTGACTTCGGCACGGCCGAGCGGGCCCCGAGTCGAGGTTCCGGCGAAGATGACGTCTTCCATCTTGCCGCCGCGGAGCGTCTTGGCGCCCTGCTCTCCCATCACCCAGGCGAGCGCATCCACGACGTTCGACTTTCCGGACCCGTTGGGCCCGACGACACAGGTGACGCCCTGTTCGAATGCGAACGTGGTCGGCTGTGCGAATGACTTGAACCCCTTGAGCGTCAAGCTCTTCAAATACACCCGCCGACCTCTTCTCTCTCGCTTCGCCCGCTGGCCACAAACTTACCGGACCGCCCGCGTCCGAATCGGACGCCGAAGGGCGAGTTGCTGCGGCCTCGAATGTACCGGAGGTCGCAAGGACTCGCCCCTCGACGAAGGGCTCAGCCGACGCCGAGAGTCAACCGACGCCGAGGTAGGCCTCTTTGATGGCGGGATTGGCGAGGAGCTCGCGACCAGTGCCGGAGTGGGTGATGGAACCGGTCTCGAGAACGAAGGCGCGGTGAGCCCGAGCCAGGGCCTGGTTGGCATTCTGTTCGACGAGGAGGATGGTCGTCCCCTGCGCGTTGATCTCGCTGATGATCGAGAAGATCTGCTTGATGAACTGCGGGGCCAGCCCCATCGACGGCTCATCCAGCAACAGCAGACGGGGAGCAGACATGAGCGCGCGGCCGATGGCGAGCATCTGCTGCTCGCCGCCCGACATCGTTCCGCCGACCTGCGTCTTGCGTTCCGCCAGGCGCGGGAACAGTGAGAAGACCCGCTCGAAGTCGGCGTCCATCCCGCTGCGGTCTTTGCGGCCGAAGGCGCCCATGTCGAGGTTCTCCAGCACGGTCATGCCCGGGAAGATCCCCCGGCCCTCTGGCGCCTGCGAGATCCCATTGATCACACGGATGTGCGCCTTCATCCTCGTGATGTCCTGACCGTCGAAATGGATCGAGCCCTGCGACGGATTCAGAATGCCGGAGATCGTCTTCATCGTGGTGGACTTGCCGGCGCCGTTCGCGCCGATCAAGCTGACGATCTCGCCTTCCTCGACGGCGAACGACATGTCGTGGATGGCCTCGATGCGTCCGTATGCGACGCTCACGTTCTTCAGCTCAAGCAACGTCATCTTCGGGCTCCCCCAGGTAGGCGGCGATCACGCGCGGGTCGTTGCGGATCACGGTCGGAACGTCGTCGGCCAGCTTGCGACCGAATTCGAGCACCACGATGCGGTCGGTGACGCCCATCACGAGACGCATGTCGTGCTCGATGAGCAACACCGTGTACCCGTCGGCTCTGATGGTGCGGATGAGGTCCATCAGGTCCTCTTTCTCCGCCGGGTTGAAGCCGGCCGCCGGCTCGTCCAGGCAGAGCACCTTCGGGTCGGTGGCGAGGGCGCGCGCGATCTCCAATCGCCGCTGGTAGCCATACGGCAGCTGGCGGGATGCGGTGCCGGCCAGGTCGGCGATGCCGACGAACTCGAGCAGAGCCATCCCGCGCTCGATCGCCGACTTCTCCTCTCGGATGTGACGTGGCGAGCGAACCAGAGCGCCCGGCACACTCGTCTTGTGCCGCGCATCCAACCCGACCACTACGTTCTCCAGAGCGCTCATCTCGCCGAACAGACGGATGTTCTGGAACGTGCGGGCGAGCCCGAGCCGGGTGATCTGGTGCTGCTTCTGGCCTTTGATGGACTTGCCTTCCAGCAGCACGTCGCCGCTGGTCGGCCGGTACACGCCGGTCATCGCGTTGAAGCACGTGGTCTTGCCGGCGCCGTTGGGGCCGATCAGTCCGAGGATCTCGCCGCGTTTGATGTCGAAGGTCACGTCGTCGAGAGCCAACAGGCCGCCGAACTTCATCGTGAGATTCTTCACCTCGACGATGCTGTCGCCCACCTCGACTGCGATCTCCCGGTCGGGGGCCGCCGCCGCGGCGACCTCGAGGTCCACGTCCAGGTCGGCGAGGGCTTCCGGGTCGGCTCCCGCCCCGAGGCCGTCGGGAAGGTCGTCACGGGTGTCCGTCATGACGCGTCTCCTTCCGGTGCGACGGGTGAGGTCGGGATGGCCGCGGCCGGTGCCGACGGCGGCGCCGACGGTTTGCCGACCAAGTACCTGTACGCGTTCCGGCCGTAGGCGAGCAGGCGCTGCTTGGCCGGCACCAGTCCCTTCGCCCGGAAGATCATCAAGACCACCAGGGCGACGCCGAAGATCAAGTACTTGTAGTCGGCGACCGCGGTGAAGCGCAACGGGATGTACGCCACGATCGCACCCCCGAGCAGAGCACCGACCTTGTTGCCGGTTCCACCGAGCACGACGGCGGCAAGGAACAGGATCGACGTCTGAACGTCGAACTTCTGGTTGTTGACGAAGCCGACCTGCCCGGCGAAGAGGGATCCCGAAAGACCGCCGACTGCAGCGCCGATCGCGAACGCCCAGACCTTGTACTTGAACGTCGGAACGCCCATGATCTCGGCGGCGTCCTCGTCCTCGCGGATGGCGATCCACGCCCGACCGACCCGGCTGCGCTCCATGTTGCCGACCAGCAGCAGCACGATGATGATGACCCCGAGCGTCAGCCAGTACCAGGGCACACCGTTGGAGTTCGAAAAGATCGGGATGCCCTTGGCTGTTTCACCCGGCGGGTGCCCGACGTTCTGGAAACCGACCTGACCCTTCAGCGCCGGGATAATGGTCGCCAGGATGCGCACGATCTCACCGAATCCAAGAGTCACGATGGCCAAGTAGTCACCGCGCAACCGCAGGGTCGGAACACCGAGGACGACTCCGAAGATCATCGCGACAGCCATGGCGGCCGGGATGGTCCACAGATACGGGATCTTCACGAAAGGCGAGTCGGGGCTCGTCAGCATCGCCGCCGTGTACGACCCGACCGCGAAGAAAGCGACGTAACCGAGGTCGAGCAATCCGGCGTAGCCGACCACCACGTTCAGTCCAACGGCGATCAGCGCGTAGACCGCCATGCTGAAGCAGGCGAGCGGCCAGTCGTTACCCGGCTCGGTGGTCAGAGGGAAGAAGTTCAGGTATGGCAGTGCAAAAGCGATGGCCACCACGATGAGCATCCAAAGCCACTGGACCTGCCTGGGGAGTCCGTTCCACCGTTCACGGAACCCAGCAAGCGGTCCCCTCCGTTTGCGCCGCGCCTCGGCAGCGTCGGCCGCCTGTTCGCTTCGCGCGTCCGGGAGGATCTTCGGTCCGTCTGTCGTGCTCATGCTCTGCTCCTCCCCAGTGAGGTACCGAGGATGCCCGTGGGCCGCACCAGCAGAACGAGCACCAGCACCACGAAGGCGATGACGTCGGTCCACTGCGAGTCACCCAGCAGGATCTGTCCGTAGTTCCCGATCAATCCGAGTAGTAGACCGCCCAGCAGGGCGCCCCTGACGTTGCCGATGCCGCCCAGCACCGCGGCGGCGAACGCCTTGATACCGAGCACGAATCCGCCGGTGTAGATCACACCGGAAGGGACGAGCATCACGTAGAACAGCGCCGCCGCTCCGGCGAGGATGCCGCCGACCACGAACGTGATCACGATGATCCGCTCCTTGTTGACGCCCATGAGCGTGGCGGTGTCCGGGTCCTGTGCGACCGCGCGGATACCGCGACCGGTTCGGGTGCGGCGAATGAACATGTCGGTCAGCACCATGAGCAAGACCGCCGCGATCACGATGATGAGCGACTGGGTCGTGATGATGGTGCCGAACACGTCGAACACCGGGATCGGCCGGTACATGGTCACGGCCGGTTCGGCGTTCGCGCCCCGGACCACGAAGATGATCGACTGGATCGCGAACGACGCGCCGATGGCCGTGATGAGGAACGCCAACCGTGGGGCGTTGCGTCTTCGGAGCGGCCGATACGCAACGCGTTCGAGGAGGAAGGCGGTGGCCGCCGAAGCGAGCATGCCGACGATGAGCGCGAGCAGGACGTCACCGATGATGGCGGCCAGTGAGAGGTTCGGTGTCGAAGGACCGAACCCGAGAGTGGTGAGGGTGATCACCACGCCGTAAGCGCCCATGATGAACACCTCGGAGTGGGCGAAGTTGATCAGGTTCAGGACACCGTAGACGAGCGTGTACCCGACGGCGACGAGGCCGTAGATGGCACCGAAGGTGAGACCGTCGAAGGTCGCGCCCCAGAAGTTCTGGATCAGCGAGGGGACATCGAAATTGATCCAGGAATTGTCGATGACCGGGTGGAGGACTAGGAGTTCGAGCATTCAGGCATCCAGATCGAGGGGGAAGGGATCGAGAGGATCCGATCGGGTGCGGACAGAGTGGAACGACGGATGCCGCGGGCCGCGCGGGCGCGACCCGCGGCATCCTTGTGGTGTCGCGCTATCCGATGGTTCCGATCGGAACGATCTTTCCGCCCTCGACCTTGTAGCCGTAAACGGTCGGCGCCTGGAGCTCGCCGGTGGAATCCCACTTGTAGTGCTTGCTCAGCCCGTCCTTGTCGTACGACTTGACGAAGGACTTCAGGTCGGCACGGGTGGTCTTACCCTGGTCGATACCCGAGAGCAGTACGGTCGCTGCGTCGTAACCCTCGATCGAGTAGGTTCCGGGCTCGGCGCTGGTGGCCGCCTTGTACGCCTTCTCGAATGTCGGGATGAGCTCGCCCGGGATGCAGGGGCAGGTGAAGTACGCGTTGCTTGAGGCGTCGCCGGCCAGTTTGATGAACTGGTCGTCCTTCACGCCGTCAGGTCCGACGAACGTTCCCGTGTATCCCTTGGCGACCAGCTGCTGGTCGAACGGCGCACCCTCGGCGTAGTACCCCGAGTAGTAGACCGCGTCCGGCTTCTTGTTGAGGATCTTCGAGATCACTGCCGAGAAGTCCTTCTGGCCGGTCGTCACCTTGTCGGTGCCGATGAGGGCGCTGCCAAGAGCACTCGAGGTGGTCGTCGCGAGGCCGATTCCGTAGTCGGAGTCGTCCTGCACCAGATACACCTTCTTGGCCTGCAGCTTGCCGGTCAGGAACTTGGCTGCAGCAGGGCCCTGCACAGCGTCGTTACCGAGTCCGCGGAAGAAGGTCGTCCAGCCGTTCTTCGTCAGGCCGGGGTTGGTCGCCGACGGGGTGATGTGAACGAGCCCTTGCTGCTCGAAGATGTTGCCGGTCGCCTTCGACTCGCCCGAGAACGGGAGGCCGATGACGCCCACGATGTCGGACTCGTTGACCGCCTGGGTGACGGGACCGACGGCCTTCTGCGGGTCGCCTTCGGTGTCGAACTTCTTGAAGCCCACCTGGCATCCGGAGTTCGCCTTGTTGTGCTGGTCGATCGCGAGCTGGACACCGTTGTAGATGTTGATTCCCAGCTGGGCGTTGGGGCCCGTCTCCGCTCCGACATAACCGATGGTCAGGCCGCTCGCGCAGGTCGCCTTGCCGTTCCCCGCGGGGAGCACCGCACCCGACGGAGTGGCGATCGACGAGATGGACGGGATGTTGATCTTCGATCCCGTAGCCGTCGATCCTCCTGTGGACGCCTGGTTGGCACATCCGGCGAGGAAAAGAGCAACCGACGCTGCAACGGCGGCTCCTGTAATCACTTTCTTGCGTAACATCTTGATTCTGCCTCTCGACGTGAATCCGTTATGAAGCGGCGTGGTCGCCGCTTCGCACCACGAATATGTGTGCCGAGACTACATGCTCCGCAACTAATCGCACCCAACATTAGGGCGCAGGTTTACACGATTGCAACCAAAACGACCCGCCATGTTCACAGCAGAAGCCCTGCGTTAGGCTGGTGGTTTCGGGAGCAGAGGAGGTTCCGACGGATGCGCGTGACCCCCGCGCCCATGATCGCCGAGCTGATCATCCCGGACCATCTCGGCACTCCGCAGTCCGCTGCGTTCGAGGAAATGGTCGCGGTGATGAATGGCGTCGCCCTCGACCTCTGGGGCAACGATGATTTCGTGTACTCGGCACAGGCCGAACTCGCTTCTTTTCAGACGCAGAACTTCCATGAGAAGGTCGTGTTCGTGGCGATTCTCGACGGCACGATCGTCGGGCGTGTCATAACCGACTTTCCCCTCGAAGAAGACGCGATGACCGCCACGCTGCTCGTCGACGTCGTTCCAGCACTCCGGGGTCAGGGCATCGGTTCCGCGCTGCTGGCCAAAGGCGAAGACCTGATCGCCGCCGGTGGCCGCACCGTGGTCTCGACGTACACGGAACATCCCGTCGCCTCTGCGCGAGTGATGCCGGGGACGGCGACCGTGCGAGCGGAGGCGGGGCCGAGCGGTTTGCCCGGGGACTCTCCCGACGTTCGCTTCGCGCTGAGCCACGGCTACCGTCTCGGCCAGATCGAACGCTCCAGCTCGCTCGCGT
>DASYGJ010000134.1:0-5316 GCA_035999915.1 Leifsonia sp. | reverse complement strand
TCTCCGCGTACTCGGCGGTTTTCAGGCCACTTTGCGTGTACTCGCGGGGTACTTCGTGCGGACTCGGGATATGGGTCAGGCCAGGGTCAGGGCGCGGTGAGGACGAGCGGACCCTCGGCCGTGATGGCGATGGTGTGCTCGGAGTGCGCGCCGCGGGAGCCGTCGGCGCTGCGGAGCGTCCAGCCGTCAGGGTCCGTGAAGATCTCGTCCGTCGTCTCGAGGAACCACGGCTCGATCGCGATGACCAGCCCTGGGCGCAGCGGGTAGCCTCGGCCGGCACGGCCATCGTTCGGAATGTGCGGGTCGCCGTGCATCGTGCGGCCGACACCGTGCCCTCCGAACTGCGTGTTGATGGAGTATCCCTCCGCGTGCGCGACGGCGGCGATCGCGGCCGAGATGTCGCCGACTCTGCCGCCGGGCCTGGCGGCCTCGATGCCCGCCGCGAGTGCGCGACGGGTCGTCTCGATGAGGCGCAGGTCTTCGTTCCGTGGAGCGCCCACCACCACGCTCACGGCCGAGTCCGCGACCCAGCCGTCGAGGGATGCCGCGAAGTCGAGTGTGAGCAGGTCGCCATCGCGCAAGCGGTAGTCATGCGGGAGTCCATGCAGTACTGCGTCGTTCACCGACGTGCAGATGACCTTGCCGAACGGGCCGGCACCGAAAGAAGGGTGGTAGTCGAGATAGCTCGACACGGCGCCGGCTTCGCGGATGAGGGCGTGCGCGATCCGGTCAAGCTCAAGCAGGTTCGTTCCCACCTTCGCCGCCGCTGCCGTCTCCTGCAGCACACGCGCGACGAAACGTCCAGCCGGACGCATCTGCTCGATCTCAGCCGGTGTCCTCAGTTCGATCACATGATCTCCTCTTGTCTGCTTTAGTTTTTCACGCCCACGGCGAACCCGGAGCCGCCGCACAGCCGGGCGCGGATACGCTGGTGACGTGTTCATCCGCAAGGCGTTCTACCGGTGGCTCTTGCCGTCAGCCGTCGTTCTGCCGGTCTGGCTGCTGATCGGTTGGGCGATCTTCCACCCGAGCGGGTGGGCGTTCGTCGGGCTCCTCGTGATGTGCCCGGTCCTGTTCATCGCCCTGCTCGCGGTGGGCGGCATCATCACGGCGCGCAAGAGCGTACGCGACGCGAAGGCGGTCTCCTGGTACGACGTCGGTATCCTGGCCGCCTGGCACGTCGCCATCATCGTCTTCGGCTGTTTCCTCCCGGGCGTCTCGAGCTGGCTGGCGGTGCTCGGCGTACTTCTCGGCCTCGGTGCCTTCTGGGTCTCGCTCTGGCAGCTCGTTACCGAGGCCAGGATGCGCGTGAAGCAGACTTTCGAAGCCTACGAGCGTGCCGCACAGCCCCAGCAGGTGAACCGTCCGCCGAGCCCGCGCGCCGACGGAGTCGAGTACATCGTCATCGAAGAACGCCGCGACGAAAACTGATCCAGAGCGGGCGCTTTGGTAATCGGCTCCGGTTCATGGCAGAATTGTTGTTTGTGCCGCGGCCAGGCTCTGCCACAGGGGAGCCAGCTATCTTCGCGTACACCCCATAACCGATAACCCGGCCCCGCGTTCGCGCGCGGCCGCCAAGTCCGTCCTCGACCTGTGGCGGGTACAGAGAGCGAACGAGCAATGCACATTCTCGACCAGGTGGATGCCGCTTCCCTGCGGCAGAACATCCCGGCCTTCCGCGCCGGCGACACCGTCAAGGTTCACGTCAACATCATCGAGGGAACCCGCGCTCGTATTCAGGTCTTCCAGGGCGTCGTCATCGGCCGCTCGGGCGAAGGCGTCCGCGAGACCTTCACTGTGCGCAAGGTCAGTTTCCAGGTCGGCGTCGAGCGTACCTTCCCGGTGCACTCGCCGGTGATCGACCACATCGAGGTCGTCACCCGCGGTGACGTGCGACGCGCCAAGCTCTACTACCTGCGCGATCTGCGCGGCAAGAAGGCGAAGATCAAAGAGAAGCGCGACAACCAGACGCGATAGCGACAACGTGCTCGCGCGTAGTCCGTCGACTCGCGGCTGAACCACAGCCAACCCTGAGCTCCCCGTCCTCTACACTGGACCGGGAGCTCAGGCGGTTAAATGACGGAAGAATCTTTGCCCACCCGGTCCGACCGCGTGGCGAGGGAACGAAGCGGCAGACGCCGCAGCACGAAGTTGTTCGTGCGCGACATCCTCGTCATCTTCGTGGTGGCGGTGCTCGTCTCGTTCCTCATCAAGACGTTCGTGGTGAGGTCCTTCTACATCCCGTCGGCGTCGATGGAGAACACTCTCCAGATTAACGACCGCATCATCGTGAATGAGCTCGAGCCCGGTCTGGTTCCGATCAGTCACGGCGACGTCGTCGTGTTCCGCGATCCGGGTGGCTGGTTGCCGCCGCAGCCGCCGAGCAACGAGAATCCCTTCGCCGCTGCCATCGACTCGGCACTCACGTTCATCGGTCTGTCCGCCGCGGACAGCAACGATCACCTCATCAAGCGGGTCATCGGGCTGCCGGGGGATCACGTCACCTGTTGCAACGCTCTGGGCCAGATCTCTGTCAACGGTGTCCCGCTGAAGGAGCCGTACATCCTGATCCCGCCGGGTCAGTCGAAGGCCGCGACCCTGGCCTTCGACGTGACGGTGCCGCAGGGCGAACTCTGGGTGATGGGTGACAACCGTTACAACTCGCAGGATTCGTCGCGCAACCAGGGCCTGCCCGGCAAGGGTTTCGTTCCGATCGACCACGTCGTCGGCCGCGCCTTCGTGATCAGCTGGCCGGTCGGCCGCTGGACATCGCTCGACAACTACCCGGGTGTGTTCGCGGGTGTGGAGAACGGCCGAAAATGACGCCGATCAGCCCGACTCTCCGTTTCGAACGGTCGCTGTACCGCGAGGGTGTGACCTCGATCATCGCTTGCGATGAGGTGGGTCGGGGCGCTCTCGCAGGCCCGGTCGCCGTGGGTATGGTGATGATCGATACGACGGTCAAGCGGATGCCCACCGGGCTTCGGGACTCGAAGCTGCTGCCCGAGCCCACGCGCGAATTGCTGGAGCCGCTCTGTCGTAAATGGGTGCTCCGATCGGCGGTCGGCCTCGCCAGCGCGGCCGAGGTGGACTCGCTGGGGATCATGCGCTGCCTCGGTCTCGCCGGAGCGCGAGCCCTCGCCGAACTGGAGGAGGCCGGTGCGGAGGTAGCCACGAGCACGCTTGTCCTGGACGGAAACTACGACTATCTCAACCCCGCCCTGCATCGCCCGGCGCACGTGGTCACGAGGGTCAAGGCCGACCGGGACTGTGCCTCCGTCGCCGCAGCCTCGGTCATCGCAAAGGTCTATCGCGACCGCATGATGATCGCGCACGACACCGACTATCCGGGATACGGCTGGGTGACGAATAAGGGATACTCGAGCCGCGAGCACTTCGACGCCATCGCCCAGCTCGGGCCGAGCGCTCTGCACCGGCTGACCTGGCTCAAAGAGTCGGCGATGCTCGCCATGCCAACATAAGTCGCAGTCCGGCATAGACTTGACGGACGATGGATGAAGACGAGTTCGACGACTACGACCGCGAGGTCGAGTTGGCTTTGTACCGCGAGTATCGGGACGTCGTCTCGCAGTTCAAATATGTGATCGAGACCGAGCGAAGGTTCTACCTCGCCAACGAAGTCGAGTTCGTGCGCCGGGACACGGAGCACGACTTCTACTTCGAGCTGACGATGAACGATGTCTGGGTATGGGATGTGTACCGTTCCGACCGCTTCGTGAAGTCGGTGCGTGTGCTGACATTCAAGGATGTCAACATCGAGGAGCTCTCCAGCAAGGAGTTCGAACTCCCGAAGGAACTTGCGCTCGACGAGTAGCTTGCCGCCGCCTCACCGGCGTTCCTCCACAACAGCGCGCTCCGTACTTCTTCTCCACAGATCATCACCGATCGCACCATGACCCGCCGCTTCCGCCCAGGCTGGTTGCGGGAGGCAGAAATGGCAGCGAAAGACGATCTGGGTCGCCGCGGTGAATCGGTGGCGGCGAACTGGCTGGAACAACACGGATATGTCGTCATCGAGCGCAACTGGCGGTGTGGCGCGGGGGAGATCGATCTCGTTCTCACCCTGGGAGAGACGACGGTCTTCGCGGAGGTGAAGACGCGCACCTCGGTCGCGTACGGGCATCCGTTCGAGGCGATCACCGTGCAGAAGACCCGTCGTCTGAGACGGTTGGCGGCAGAGTGGTGCCGGCAGAACGCGCCGGGCGCGGAGCGCATCCGCATCGACGCGGTCGCGGTCGTGGACGCCTGGAGCGCGATCCCGCGCGTCGAGCACCTCTGCGGGATCGCCTGATGTCGCTGGCGCGCACGTACGCGATTGCACTGAACGGGCTCGACGGCAACCTGGTGGAGGTCGAGGCGGACATCGCCGCGGGGCTGCCGGTCTTCGTGCTGATCGGGCTCCCTGACGCTGTGCTGGGCGAGGCGCGCAAACGCGTGGTGGCGGCGGCGGTCAACTCGGGATGTCCGGTGACGCAACGCAAGCTGACGGTCAATCTGTCCCCGGCGGCTCTGCGTAAGCAAGGCTCCGCCTTCGACCTTGCGATCGCGATCGCTGCGCTGGCCGCAGCAGGTGACGTGCCGTCCGAGTCCGCGCAGCATGTCGTGCACCTCGGGGAGCTGGGGCTGGACGGACGGGTTCGGCCCGTTCCGGGCATCCTCCCGGCGGTTGTCGCGGCGCGGGCGGCGGGATTCGGGCGCGTGATGGTGCCCGCCGACAATGCCGAGGAGGCCCGACTCGTCGACGGAATCGAGGTCACCGGCGTTGCGACTCTGAGGGATGCTGCCATCTGGCATGGCAGCGACCTCGAACCGGTCGAGCCGGAGCCGGCGCCCAGGATGAAGCCGGTCACCGGTGACCGCGAGACGTCGAGTGAACTGGACATGGCGGAGGTCGTCGGCAACGATGACGCCGTTGACGCTCTGGTGGTCGCGGCGGCGGGCGGTCACCATGTGTCGTTGCTCGGCCCGCCCGGCGCCGGCAAGACGATGCTCGCGGCACGCCTGCCGGGCATCCTTCCCGACCTCACCGATGAGCAGGCGCTGGAAGTGACCTCCATCCGCTCCCTTGCTGGTGTCAAGATCGGCGGTGAGCTCATCCGGCGCCCTCCTTTCGAGGCTCCGCACCACACGGCCTCGCCGACGTCGCTCGTGAGTGGGGGATCGACTCGGATCGTTCCTGGCGCGATCGTGCGCGCGTCGCACGGCGTGCTCTTCCTCGACGAAGCCGCTGAGTTCCGGGCCGGCGTTCTCGATGCGCTGCGGCAGCCGCTGGAGTCCGGGTCGATCACGATCCAC
>DASYGJ010000347.1:0-4441 GCA_035999915.1 Leifsonia sp. | reverse complement strand
TGGACGTCTGGCGGCTCACCTCCTACGGCGGCGGACTCTTCGTTCCGGTGAAGGATGCGCTCGCCGGCAAACCGGGCGGAACGTACGGCGGCGGCCGCTACCTCATCGACACGGTGAAAGGTGCCGACCTGGGGATCGACGCCTCCGACGGCGAAGCGACACTCGTGCTCGACTTCAACTTCGCCTACAACCCGAGTTGCGCATACGACCCGGCCTGGGCCTGCCCGCTCGCACAGGCCGGCAACACGCTCCCTGTCGACATCCCCGTCGGCGAGCGCTACACACACTAGCTTGCACGGACCCCGGCTTGTGCTCACGTCGGACATTCCGCTTGACACGCCGCTGAAACGTCCGTAGCGACGGAGTAACGGGCGAGATCTGACGGATTCTCCGACGCGGGCGCGGGGTGCCTGGTGTGTGGTGCTCCGCACTGCTCCGCACAGCTCCGCACCCTCGGTCGGAGAACTTTGCCGCAGGAACGAAGAACTCCGTCGTAACGGAGACTCCGGCGGCGTGTCGAGCGAGCAATCCGTTCCGACGGAAATTCGTTCCGCAGGGCGGCCCACGCTCAAGCCCGCCACCCGCTCACCACACGCAGGCGCCGAGAAGCGCCGAATCGACCTTCCGGCCCGCGTCGAAGGTCGATTTGCCGCCGCTCGATGGAAGCGCTGCGGAAGCGCTGCGGAAGCGCCGCCGCCGACGTCAGCGCTACCGCGTGACGAGGGTGAGGCGCTGGGTCGGGCGCGTCATAGCCACATAGAGGGAGGCGGCGCCGCGCGGCGACTCGGCGACGAGCGCATCCGGATCGGCCAGAACGACGGCGTCGAACTCGAGGCCCTTCGCCTCGTAGCCGGTGAGCACGGCGATCGGGCGCATCAGGCCGGCGGCCCCGCGCGCGGCGTGGTCGCCGAAGCGGGCCGAGACCGCCGCAGCGACCGCATCCACGTCCCGGGTCGGCGCGATGACGGCCACGGTTCCGGTGGCGTCGATCTCACGGTCGGCCTGCACGGCCTCGGCTACCGCATCGGCGAGCCAAGACTCGGCGGCGGAGACGCGACGGATGGGCCACTCTCCTTCGCGCACGGCGCGGGTCGGGGTGATGGGCAGGCCCGCCGCCTCCGCCATCCGCTCCGCCTCCCGGGTGATCTGGGCCGGCGTGCGGTAGTTGACCGTCAGCTCCTCGAGCCGCCACGCATCCTTGAACAGCGGCGTCAGGGCCGAGGCCCAGCTCGCTGCACCCGAGGCGGAGGCGACTTGGGCGATGTCGCCGACGATGGTGAACGATTTCATCGGGCAACGCCGCACGAGCACACGCCACTGCATCGGGGAGAGCTCCTGGGCTTCGTCGACGACGACGTGACCGTACGTCCACCTGCGATCGGCGGCCGCGCGTTCGGCGGTGGTTCCGTTGTCGACCTGTTCGGCGAATCCGTCGGCCAGCTGCTCGGCGCTGACCAGACCTTCCACGCCCATGTTCCGGATGGCCTGGCGGGCGTTCTCGAGGTCCCTCTTGCGCTGTCGGTCCCGCTCGCGCGCTCCCGCATCCGGTTTGCCCGGAAATGCGCCGAGCAGCTCGGCAGCCTCGTCGAGCAGCGGAACGTCGCTCACGGTGAACGGCTCCGACCGCTCACGGGCGAGGGATGCGCGCTGCGCGTCCGTCCACCGCGGAGTGAGCTCCGCGAGCCAAGAGGGCCGGGCATACAGATCCTGAAGGAGCTTCTCCGGTGTGAGCGGCAGCCAAGCTGTGTTCAGCAGCACGCGCACGTCGTAGGAGGTGCGCAGATCTTCACGGAGCACCTTCAGGTCGGCCTCGTCGATGGTCTGCCCCTTGGCACGCAATTGTGCGGAGAGCTTGTCGGTCAGTTCGCTCAGCGCCTGCTTGACGAAAGTGACCCTGGCCAGGTTGTGCGGCTTGCCACCCCGCTGGGCTCGTGCGACGGCCCGGGCGATGAGCTCGGGTTCGACCTGCAGGCGCTCGCCGTCGATCTCGACGGTCTGCGCTACGACGGGAACCTTCTGCCGCGAGCGCACGGCGCGGGAGAGGAGCCGCGCCATCTGCGCCGACCCTTTGAGCCGCGCGGCGACCGGCTCATCGTCGATGGTGGCCTCGACACTCGGGAACAGCTCGCCCAGGGCCTGCAGGACAACGCCGGTTTCGCCGAGGGAAGGAAGTACGGCCTCGATGTAGCGCAGGAACGCCACCGACGGCCCGACAACCAGCACGCCAGAGCTGCTGAGCCGCTGGCGGTTCGCGTAGAGCAGATAGGCGGCCCGATGGAGCGCCACCGCGGTCTTGCCGGTCCCGGGGCCGCCCTGCACCACGAGAGCGCCGCGCAGGTCGGAGCGGATGATGCGGTCCTGCTCCGCCTGAATCGTCGCGACGATGTCATGCATCCGGCCGGTGCGTTGAGCCGTGAGCGCGGCAAGCAGGGCGCCCTCGCCTTTCACGACCTCGGTACCCGCATCGGCCCCGTCGAGCAGCGCCTCGTCGAACACTTCGTCATCCACGCGGGAAACGGTGCGACCGGTCATAGTGAGGTGCCGGCGGGCGCGGACACCCATCCGCTCGCTCGCCGTCGCCTGATAGAACGCGCTCGCCTGCTGAGCGCGCCAATCGACGAGCAGCGAACGCTGGTCGTCGTCGCGCAGGCCGATGCGCCCGATGTACCGGTGCGCCGTGCCGTCGACAGGATGCTCCAGCAGAAGGCGACCGAAGACGAGACGCGAATCCACATCTCTCAGCTGCGCGAGCTGGTCCTCATAGAGGCGGGCGAAGGCGTCCCGTTCGCTGCGGGCCTGGTGGTTGCTGCCGACGCTCTCGCGGCGCACCTGGGTGAGCCTCTCCTCGGTCTCCACCCGCAGAACGTCGAGCCGGTCGTAGAGCCCCGCGACGATGCCGCGCTCGCGTTCGAGTTCCGAGTCCATCCCCGCAAACCGCCCTCTCGATCCAGGGCCGATAGTCTACGACCTCAAGCCTGGAAGACGCATTGAGGCCGATCCTGTAGAGTGATACCACTTGCGAGTCCATGAGGGACTCCCTGCGTCGCAGAACGCAGCTCGCGCCACGCCGGGCATCCGCCCCGTGAGCGTCGACTTTTTCTACGGCGAACGATCGTGCCAGCAGGCACCTTCGCCAGTTCCACCCCGAACCACCACGGCACATCCCTGTGCTGCGGATGCGCGGGGTCACGATGCCCGAAAGGCACCAACTCTTGTCAGAAAAGACTTTCTCCTCCCTCGGCGTTCCCGCGCCGCTCGTCGCCGTACTCACGGCCGACGGGAAGACCGAACCGTTCCCCATCCAGACCGACACGCTGCCCGACACCCTCGCCGGACGCGATGTGCTCGGACGAGGAAAGACCGGCTCGGGCAAGACCATCGCCTTCGCACTGCCGATGGTCGCGCGTCTCGGCGGCAAGCTCGCCGGCGGCAAGCGCCGCGCGGGGCGTCCGCTCGGCCTCGTGCTGGCTCCGACGCGTGAACTCGCCACCCAGATCTCGGCCGCCATGCAGCCCCTCGCTGATGCATACGGCCTCAAGTCCACCACGATCTTCGGCGGCGTCTCCCAGCAGCGCCAGGTCGCGGCCCTCAAGGAAGGCGTCGACATCGTCGTGGCCTGCCCCGGCCGCCTCGAAGACCTCATGAAGCAGGGATTCGTGTCCCTCGATGCCGTCGAGATCACGGTGCTCGACGAGGCCGACCACATGGCCGACCTGGGCTTCCTCCCGGTCGTCACCCGCATCCTCGACAAGACCCCGGCCGGCGGTCAGCGTCTGCTGTTCTCCGCCACGCTCGACAACGGCGTGGACAAGATCGTCAAGCGCTTTCTGCAGAACGAGGTGCTCCACTCGGTCGATGAGGCCACCAGCCACGTCGACGCGATGACGCACCACGTGTTCGAGGTCGAGACGCTCGAGGGCAAGAAGGACCTGGTCGAGAAGCTCGCCTCGGGCCTCGGCCGCCGCATCCTCTTCACCCGCACCAAGCACCACGCGAAGAAACTCGCGAAGCAGCTGACAGCCTCGGGGATCCCCGCGGTGGACCTGCACGGCAACCTCTCGCAGGTCGCGCGCGACCGCAACCTCGCCGCCTTCGGTGCCGGGGATGTGCGTGTGCTGGTGGCGACGGATGTCGCCGCCCGCGGAGTGCACGTCGACAACGTGGAGCTGGTCGTGCACGTCGACCCGCCCATGGAACACAAAGCGTACTTGCACCGCTCGGGCCGCACCGCCCGCGCGGGCAGCGCCGGAGACGTCGTCACCGTGATGCTCCCCAGCCAGAAGTCGGATGTGAAGACGCTGCTGCGCAAGGCCGCGATCAACGTTCAGCCGCAGACCGTCGAGGCCTCCTCGGCACCCGTCGCACGCCTTGTCGGCGAGACGGCGGCCTTCGTGAAGCCGGTCCCGCGCGACGAGACGCCGCGTAGCGGTGGCGGCGGCGG
>DASYGJ010000091.1:0-5063 GCA_035999915.1 Leifsonia sp. | reverse complement strand
CGCTGGGCCGCCGGATGCGCTGGATCGGCCAGCTTCTCGTGAACAGCCGTCAGCTGCTCGGCCAGGTCGGGCCGACGGGCTGCAGCGTCGGCTGCGGCCGATTCGAGGTACTCCCGACCGAACGGCAGGTAGCTGCGGTAGACGGGCATCGCGGCCGCCAGCTCGGCCACCGCATCCGCCGAACCCTCGATACCGAGGTCGCGCTCCAGCCGCCGGATCTCGGAGTTGAGGATGCCGTCGGCCACCGCCCGCTTGCGCTGCCGTACCAGCTCGTCCCAGTCGAGCGCGCCCTCACCGTCGAGCTCACGTGCGAGTTTCGTGAGCGGCTCCTCGGCTCGTGGGTCGACGAACACGCGATCGAGCACCGCGAGCGCGTCGTAACCGGTCGTCCCTGCCACGGGCCATCCGGGCGGCATCCGCTCGTCGCCTTCGAGGATCTTCTCCACCCAGATCGGCCGGTCGCCTGCCAGCTCGCGCAGCCGGATGAGGTAGTCCCCGGGATCCTTCAAGCCGTCCGGATGATCGACTCGCAGCCCGTCGACCAGTCCCTGGCTCAGCCAGCGTGCGATCTCGCGATGGGAGGCGTCGAACACCCGTCGCCGTTCCACGCGGATACCGGCGAGGCTGTTCACCGCGAAGAACCGCCGGTAGTTGAGGTCGTGGTCGGCACGACGCCACGAGACCAGCTCATAGTGCTGGCGATCGTGCACCTCGCGCGGGCCGCCTTCGCCGGTTCCGTCAGCGATCGGGAAACGGTGGTCGTGGTACCGCAGCTCACCGTCCTCGACGATCAGCGCATCCAGTTCGCCGTCCCCGTCAGCGAGCACAGGGAGGATCAGTCGCCCGCCGCCGGCCGCCCAGTCGATGTCGAAGTGCCCGGCGAACGGCGAAGCGGGCCCGCGGCCGAGCACATCCCACCACCAGGCGCTGACCTTCGGGGTGGCGACGCCCACGTGGTTCGGCACGATGTCGACGAGCACGCCCATCCCGAGACCGTGTGCCGTATCCGCCAGCTCGGCAAGCCCTTCGGCGCCACCACGCGCCGGGTCGATCCGCGAGTGGTCGATCACGTCGTAGCCGTGAAGGGAGCCGGGCTCCGCTTCGAGAAGCGGCGAAAGGTAGACCCAGTCGGCGCCGAGGCGGTGCAGGTAGGGCAGTGCGCGCGCGGCATCCTGCAGAGTGAAGTCGGCGGAGAGCTGCAGGCGATAGGTACTGGCGGGCACAAGGCTGAATCTACGAGTCAGCGGCCCAGAACACGAGGGGTTGACAGCGGGCGTCCGACCGCGCGGACACGCAGGTGCTGCGATCCGTGCGATCAGATGGACATGATCGTGACCCGGTCTTTGCCACCGTTCTTCGCGTCGTACATGGCCGCGTCGGCACTGCGGAACACCTCGAGGGGGGCGAGCGGTGACCCGCCCGTCGGCACATGCACGGCGACGCCGATGCTGGCCGTGATCGCGCGCTCATCGGCTATGCCCAGGAGTGGCTGCTTGATGGATTCGCGGAGGCGGTCTGCAATCAGCAGGGCGGTGTCGGCACCGGTGTTCTCGCACACCACAAGAAATTCGTCGCCGCCGAACCGTGCGACCAGATCGTCGGGCCGCACGGAGGCCGCGACTCGGCCCGCGATCACGCGGAGGACATCGTCGCCGGCGCTGTGGTCGAAGAGGTCGTTGATCTCCTTGAACCCGTCGAGGTCGACGAAAAGCACCGTGATCGGCTGGTGCTCACGCTCGGAGTCCGCCAGCGCTGTGGTGAGCCGTGTGCGCAGCAGCGTACGGTTGGCCGCGCCGGTGAGCGGGTCGTAGAGCGCGATCGCTTCCAGCTGATTCTGCAGACGGATGCGTCGCAGCACTTGCTCGGCCTGTCGCGCCAGCGCGTAGTGAAGTTCGGCGCGCGCCGAATCAGGATCCCGCGCCTCGTCGTAGAAGCACGCAACTGTGCCGACCAGGCGGTCGCCTTGGAGCAGTGGCGTCAGCGTGAGTTCCTCGAGTTGCGCGGCCTGAAGGGCGACGCTGACTTCCGCTTCCGGGTCGCCGGGGTCGACGGGGTCGTCGATTCCGACGTGGAGCAAGGTGTCCCGGATGCGCATCCTCTCGACTAGACGCGGAACTTCGAATGGCTGCGAACCGGCCGCCAGTCTGAGAATTCCTTCTTCGGCGAAGTGGACCGCGACCTCGCCGGCCGCGAACGCTCCTTTGAAACTCTCCGCAATGGCCTGCGCGAGGTCGTCGGCGGTTTCGGAACGCGCAAACGCCGCGGAGGCCGCCTCCAGCGAGCGCGTGCGAGCCTCCGCGGCCTCCGCCTCCCTGTGCGCCGCGACAAGCTGCCGCTCGTAGTCCTCCCGCTGTGTCGAATCGACGACGGCCGCCACGATCGCGGCCGGCTCGTCCCCGGAGTCGCCCGCTGCGCCCACCAGCCTCGCGTTCAGCAGCACTGAGAGACCTTCTCCGTGCGCGCGACGCAGAACCAATGGGACCTCGTTGATTTCGCCGGCCAGCTCGAGCGCGGGCAGGTACTGCGTCTCGAAGAGCGAGAGGCTGCCCGGGTCGAGCAGTGAAGCGAACAATGCTCCAGTCAGGGCCTCCGGGTCAACGTCGAGCCACCGGGCGAACGTGTTGTTGGCGCGCCTGATCCGCCCGTCCGGCGAGATCGAGAACAGGCCGCACGGGGCGTTCTCGAACAACCGATCGGTTTCGGTCATGCTGGTGTCGCTCACCGTCTCAGTATCGGGCTTTGGCAGACCCTTCGGGAGGGATAGCGGTCAAAACGCGCCCGGGTGTATACACCGAAAGGCGCTCAAGGCAAGCCCCGTTGACCTGCCGCCGACTTGCGGGAACCATCGCGTACATGATCCCCAGCATCGAACGCCTGGCACGTGACCTGCCCGCGGCTGTGCAAGCCCGGCAGATCGTCGCGTTCGTGCAACCGCAGATCTCGATCGATTCCGGCCGTGTCGTGGCGGTGGAGCTTCTCAGCCGGTGGCGGCATCCGGAGTTCGGCCTGCTGCAACCTGCCGTGTTCATCCCGATCGCGGAGATGACGCAAGCCATCCACCAGCTGGGTCGGGTGATGGTGAGCGCCTGCTGCCGAATCGGCGCGGTCTGGCAGAGGCGAGGGCGCACCCTCGCGGTAGCGGTCAACGTCTCCCCGTCGCAACTCGCCACCGAGCAGTTCTATACGGGGCTGCGGGAGGAACTCGACGATTCGGGATTCGACCCGCGCAACCTGACAGTGGAGGTCACGGAGGCCACCGAGATCGCTGATCCGGTAACCGTGGGCGGGCGGCTCGACGACCTGCGCGAGTTGGGCATCGCCGTCTCCATCGACGACTTCGGCATCGGCCATTCGTCGGTAGGCCGGGTCGTCGATCTGCACGCCACCGAGTTGAAGCTCGATCGGTTCGTGGTCGAGTCGGAGGTGGCCGGCCGGTTCGTCGAGGCGGCGATCGCCTTCGCCCATCGCCGCGGGATGCGTACGGTCGGCGAAGGTGTCGAGACCGTCGAGCAGCTCGAGCGGCTGGCGACGTTCGGATGTGATCGAGCCCAGGGCTATCTCATCGCCGAACCGGCATCTGAAGCAGACTTCGAGCGCTGGATGCACGACCGCGACGACAGCTGAACGCCCGCTCGGCGGCCGGCCCGGTCAGAGGCTGTCGAGTCCCTCGAAGTCAGGGTCCGCGGCCTGCGGCTGTTCGGTCGCGCCGCCGACGTCGATCTGTGTCCACACCACGGGCATCCCCGGCGAGAAGAGGATGTCGACCCCCGGTCCGGAGCGCAGGGGCGGGATGTTGACGTACCCACCGCCGGCTCGCACCGCTTCGAGGATGTTCGCGCGCAACGCGGTCACGGGGTCGGGGAGAAAGTAGTCCTTGCCATCCACGGTGAGCCGATTCACGATCATGGGACTAACGTACCCCTCGACGGAACGGTACTCTGCAAGCCAGGGCGCCATCCGACGCGTCGACGAAAGGCTGATGTGGGCACTCTCTCTTACGACGGTGAGAACTTCGAGCTCGACGACCGCGTGCTCATTCATTTGCAGATCGTGATCAGCACAAAGCTGCGCCGCAGGGAGAACTTCTTCCTGTCCTGGCCGATGCCTGTTGAGCGCGGCAGCGGACGCCACGCGATCTGGATGGACAACGGTGTTCCGATCCACTTCTACTACAGCGGCTCACGCGCCATTTCGATCAACCGCGAATGGATCGAGAGCATGATCGTGTCCGCCGGCCGTGCAGCAGGACTGGTGCTCACCGACGAGGCCGAGGCAACCGCTCAGTCGGAGTAGCGAACGGGCGCTCGACAGCCGAGGGCCCGGAATTTAGGCTGACGAGCATGGCAGCGCAAAGCGAGCCCGATGCCGAGCCTCCGGTTGAGCCTCGAGTCGAGCCTCCGGTCGAGCCGGATGCGGTCGGCCGGGAGACCATGGCAGCCCGCGCGCAGTACGTGGAGATCACGATCCAGCAGGCGATGCGCCGCGGGGACTTCGACGATCTGCCGGGCGCCGGCAAGCCGCTCGACCTCGGCCGTCCCGACGACCCGGACTGGTGGATCCGCCGCAAAATCGAACGGGAACGCCTCACCGGCCTCGGCCCGCCCGCGCTGACTCTGCGAACCGAGAACGCCGAACTCGACGCGCGCCTGGACGCGACGGGCTCCGAGCCGCGGGTGCGCGAACTGCTCGCGGATTTCAACGCCCGGGTCGTCGAGGCACGCCGACAACTCCAGGGCGGACCTCCTGTCGTCACGCCCACCCGCGACATCGAACAGGAGGTCGCCGACTGGCGGGCGCGCCGCGCTGCACGCGATCGCGCGGCCGAGGATGCGCGTCGGAACGAATCCGAGGGTCAGGCCCACCTGACCTGGCGAGAGCGCAGACGGGCGAAGCGCCGACGGGGAGGGTGAGCGAACCAACACTTCGGCGCCAGCGTGAGAGGGGGCGTTCTAATCTGGTGACATTGCCGCAGGTTTGCGCCATTATGACCACGATCTCCGGATAATGGGGACGAACCGTCCAAGCGACAGGAGCGATCATTGGCATATGAGAAGAACCCGCTG
>DASYGJ010000086.1:0-5881 GCA_035999915.1 Leifsonia sp. | reverse complement strand
GCGATGCCGAGACCACCGAGGTCACCGATGTTCTCACCGATGGTGAGAGCGCCGTTGACGTGGTGGTCGGGCACCTGCGCCGGCGCCAGCGCGTTGTACTGCTCGATGAGGGTGCCCGTGCGCTGCTCGAACGCGGCGCGGTCGGCTTCGGTCCACCAATCCTGCAGGCGGCCGTCACCGTCGTACTTCGAGCCTTGGTCGTCGAAGCCGTGCCCGATCTCGTGCCCGATCACGGCGCCGATCGCGCCATAGTTGGCGGCGTCATCCCTGGCGGCGTCGAAGAATGGGAACTGCAGGATCGCAGCAGGAAACACGATCTCGTTGAAGCCGGGGTTGTAGTAGGCGTTGATCGTCTGCGGCGTCATGAACCACTCGTCGCGGTCGAGCGGCTTGCCGATCTTGCCGAGCTCGCGGTTGAACTCGAAGAGGCTCGTCGCCCGCACATTGCCGAGCAGATCGGTCGGGGAGAGCTGCAGGCTCGAGTAGTCCCGCCACTTCACCGGATAGCCGATCTTCGGAGTGAACTTCTCCAACTTCTCGAGCGCGCGGTCGCGGGTGTCCTTCCCCATCCATTCGAGCGTGCGGATGCTCTGCCGGTAGGCCTCGATCAGGTTCGCGACGAGTGCGTCCATGCTCTCCTTCGACGCCGGCGGGAAGTGCCGCTCTACGTAGATGCGGCCGACGGCCTCGCCCATCGCGCCCTCGACGAGCGAGACACCGCGTTTCCAGCGTGCCCGCATCTGCGGCGTGCCGGTGAGGGTGCAGCCGTAGAAGTCGAAGTTCGCGTCGACGAAGTCTCCCGACAGGTAGGGGGCGGCGCCGTGGACGATCTGCCAGGCCAGCCAGTCTTTCCAGGCGTCCAGACGGTCTTCGCCCAGCAGGCCGGCGAGTCCGGCGGTGAACGACGGCTGCCGCAGCACGACCTCCGCGAGCGCACCCTCCGGAGCTCCGAGTGCTCTCTCCCAGACAGTGAGGTCGGCGCCGTCCTTCGCCTCGCCGGCGAACAGGGCTTCCGCGTCGGCCCAGCTGTAAAGGTTGTATGTCTTCTCGGAGTCGCGGGACTTCACGTTGTCCCAGTGGTGGCTCGCGATGTCCTTCTCCAGGGCGTACACGCGCTCGGCGCGTTGCGGGGCGTCCTGGAAGCCGGCCAGCTCGAACATCCGCTGGATGTGCGCCACGAACGCCTCTCGGATGGGGGCGAACGTTTCTTCGCGAAAGTATGACTCGTCGGGCAGCGAGATACCGGCCTGCTCGGCGAAGACGAGATATCGCTCGGGGTCACCCGGATCGTTGTCGACGAAGAGCTGGTAGAAACCGGCCAGGCCGTGCCGCTCGAGCCTGCCGATCGTCTCCAGCAGGCTCGGGATGCTGTCCACGTCGCTCGCGAGGGCCAGTTGGCTCTCGATCGGCTTGATTCCGAGCTGCTCGATGCGCTCCTCGTCCATGAAGCTCGCAAACAGATCGCCGAACTTGCGTTCCTCGGTGCCCTCCGCCGCTTCCGTGGCCTCGTTGATGATGTCGCGCACGGCCGCCTCGGCCTCTTCGGCGAGGATCATGAACGAGCCCCAGCGCGCCTTGTCGTCGGGGATGGCGGTGCTCGCGATCCACTTGCCGTTGACGTGCCGGAACAGGTCGTCCTGTGGCCGCACGGAAGGATCGAGTTCGGACGTTTCGATGCCGGAGCTGGTGGCGGTGTCAGTCATTGTGCCAGCCTACGGGCGGAGGCGGGCACCGCGCATCCGCTGCGGATCTGCTGATCTCGAAGTGGCATCGCCGGCCCTCAGCCTGCGGAACGACGTGAAGAAGAGGGATGCGAGCCCTCCTTGCACAAGGAGCGAAACGAGGTCGGCGAGCGTCACCTCGATGAAGAACAGAGCGATCAGACTGACGAGGGCCCCCACACCATAGAGCGCGGCCCAAACAGCGCTCAACGTCGGCCGGGCCGTCATGCGCCACCACGGCCGAGCGCGTGCGACGGGTTCGCCAGCGCCACGGAAGACGCGGGAGGCGAGATACCAGCCGGCGAACTGCAGGATCGACAGCACGATGGAGCCGGCGACCGATTCGAGCGGGTTCAGCAGAACAGTGAGCACGGCGTCGATGGCCAGGAGGACGACCACCACGATGGTCTTCTGGCTGGGTGAGGTGAACCGCATCTGTCGTTCCTACTCGGGCTGCCCGTCGCGGATCTTGGCCCATTCCTCGATCAGCATGGGCATCCGGATTTCGAAGAACCGGTAGAAGCGTGCCATGTCCGAGAGGCGGCTGCGGGCGGCGGAGTCCGGATCGTCGATGGCGGCCGCGCCGGCGTCAGCCTGCGCCGCCAGCACGCTGAAGACGGCGGTCTCGTTGGACATCGCCGAATACCAGGCGTCCTCGGGAAGTTCGTAGCGGTCGCGTCGGCTGCCGGCCTGGGAGATGCGGCGCACGATGCCGATGGTCTGCAGATAGCGCACGGCCCCCGAGATAGCGGCCGCGCTGACGCCGAGTTGTTCGCCGAGTTCGCCGGCCGTCAGGCCCCCGCTCTCGGTAACGGTCAGAGCCATCATCACGCGGGCCGGCATCTTGGGGAAGCCCGCGGCGGTCAGAACGGCAGCGGCGCGTTCCACCACATCGCGAAGTGCCTGCTCGTCCCTGGCCATAGGTCCATCCTTTCATTCCATGTCGGCCCGGAGGGGAGGGCGCTGCTTCAACCGACGGCGAAGTCCCTGCGGCGGATCAGCACGGCTGCGACGGCAGTGGCGGCGATGGCGATGCCGATCATCCAGAACCCGCCCGTCCAATCAGGCGTGCCGACCACCACGGGGGCGTGCGCGAACGGGGACAGGTTGTGCACCCAGTCCGGCAGGCCGATCAACCCGCCGAAGATGCCGAAGAAAGCCCCGAGGCCGAGGAGCGTCCACGCGAGCGGGATGGTCCAGCGCGGCACGACGACGAACACGAGTGCAAGAACGCCGAGGTACACGAGCGCGGCCGGAAGCTGCGCCGCAGCCGCGGCGAACGAATCGTTCATGATCGAAGACTTCTGGCCTTGCGAAATCGCGGAGAGCCCGGAGGCGACCGCTGCCGCCACGAGCACAAGCACAACGGCGAACACTCCGACCAGCAGGAACTGCAGCAGCCAGCGCACCCGGGAGAGCGGCGTCGACATCATCACCTCGGCGGAACCGGCCGCTTCCTCTTGGCGCAGCCGGATGGCGACTTGCGTGGCACACGCGGCCGCCAGCACGCCGACGATCGAGAAGATGGCGGCGATGAAGATCTGCGTCAGCGGACCCGACCCTCCGGAGCCGATCTCGGCGAGCGCCTTCCGGATGGGTGCCAGACTCGGGCTGTTGGCCAGCGAGTTGCTGACGACGCTGCCGAGCGCCCCTGCGAGCAGCCCTGTCAGCAGCCCGCCGATGGCCCAGCCGAGGATGGTCGGCCACTGCAGCCGCCAGGCCAAGCCGAGAGGTCCGTTGAGGGTGGCCCGCGCATCCCGCCGGCCTGCGCGTTCGGGGATGAGTCCGGCGCCCGAGTCTCGCGCGGACTGCAGCGCGAAAACGATCACCATGACCACGGCGGCGAGACCCAGGTCGAGCAGCAGTGGACGCCAGTCGTTCGCGGTGTATGCCGCCATCTGCTCGCCCCAGCCGATCGGGCTGAGCCAGCTCGGCCAGCTGCTGGCCATGTGCGTGCCGTCACCGATGACCGTACCCGTCGCATCCCCGATGCCCCGCAGCACGTAGGCGAGAAGCACGATCGCCGCCGCGAATCCGTTGGCGCCACGGGAGGTCATCATCAGCTGGGCGAGCAACAGGCCGATCGCCAAGAAGGCGATGCCGGCACCACCGACCGCCGCGCCGGCCACGAAGGAACCCTCGACGGGCAGACCGGCCGCCGCAAAGCCGAGCGCTGTGAACACGGCGAGAGCGACGTTGGCAAGCACACCGTGGATGAACGTGGCGACGGTCGGCAGGATGCGCCCCGCCTCCGTCGACGAGACCAGTTCTGCCCGGCCGCTCTCCTCCTCCGCTCGCGAATGGCGCACGGCGAGGAAGGTGCTCATCAGGCCGGCGAGCACGGCCAGGAACGTGAAGATCTCGAAAAACGTCAACGCAGCGAGGCCTGTGCCCTGCGGAAGGCCGCGCAGCATGAGGATCGAGGGGTTGGCGATGGCCAGCATGACGAGCTCGTGCCGGCCCTTCGCATCCCCATACGTGTTCTGGATGCTCGCCGTCGAGAACGACGCCAGCACGGCGATGCAGAGAATCCAGATGAGCAGCTGCCAGCGGTCGCGCCGCAAGCGTTGGCGCAGGAGAACCGCCAGCCCGCGCATCGTACCCACACGCTGGTCCGCGGTGTGCGGATGCTGACGACGTGCCGAAGCGCTCCTCTCGGTGGTCAAGGCGTTCATCGTGCGTTCGCCTCCACGAGTTCGTCTCCGTAGTGGCGCAAGAACAGTTCTTCGAGCGATGGAGGGGCGACGGTGAGGCCCTTCGTGTCCAGCGCGGCGAGTGCCGCCAGCACACCGGCGAGCTTGTCGCTGTCGGCGGTGAAACGCACCCGCCCGTTGCTGATCTGCAGGTCGTGCGCGTCGGGCAGGGTAGCGAGTTGCGCATCCGTCACGCCGTCGGCCGCGAACGCGATCTCGGTGCGGGTGAGATGTCTGAGGTCGGCGAGCGTTCCGGACTCGACTGTCTTGCCGGACCGGATGATGGTCACCCGATCGCAGAGCTGTTCGACCTCGGAAAGAATGTGGCTGGAGAGCAGCACCGTCGCGCCCTCCTTCGCGACGCGCGCCACCTCGGCGTCGAACGTCGCCTCCATCAGAGGGTCGAGGCCACTGCTCGGCTCATCGAGGATGTACACGTCGGCGGGCGTGACGAAGGCGGCAACGAGCGCGACCTTCTGCCGGTTCCCCTTCGAGTACGCACGCCCCTTCTTCGTCGGGTCGAGTTGGAATACGTCGACCAGCCGCTTCTTGCGTGCGGCGTACGCGGCCCTGTCGGTCGTGCCGCCACGAAGACGCGCGAGCAGGTCGATGGCCTCGCCGCCGGAGAGGTTCGGCCAGAGGCTGACATCTCCCGGAACATACGCGATGCGGCGGTGCAGGTCCACCGCATCCTTCCAGGGGTCGCGGCCCAAAAGCGTTGCCTGACCACCGCTGGACTTCGCCAAACCCAGCAGAATGCGGATGGTCGTGGACTTTCCGGCGCCGTTCGGCCCGAGAAAGCCATGCACCTCGCCCTCCGACACCGAAAGGTCAAGCCCGTCCAGGGCACGCACCTGACCGAAACGCTTCTCGAGGCCGACAGCCTCAATCACTGTGTTCATGAAGCCAGAGTCTACGCTCTTTTCACAAATTTGTGAAATATACTAACGGAATCCTTACGGTGGCGCGCTCAAAGCCGCAGCCAGCGCATCAGCGATGAAGTCTCCGTATTGTTCGTGTGTCCATCCCCGCCTCATCACCAGGCTCGCGAACACGTCGTCTGCGGTGTACAGCCACATCACGTCGGCCGCACGCATCACGCTCACACCCGGGCCGAGAAACCCGCGAGCAGCGAGAACCTCGGCGTTGTGGCGCATCCGGACGTGTCGCTTTTCTTCGACCTCGCTCAGGAGCGCGGTCATCTCAGGGTCGCCGGCCGCAGAGGCCGCCCGGATGAGCCCGATGATCGGCGCAGTCAGCGGCGCGACCTCCGCGCTGAACCCGCCGAAGATTCGAAACAGGGATCGCGCATCGACCGCAGTCTCCTGAGCAAGGTCGGACCGCCTCTCGGCGGGCTCTGCGGCGGACCCGAGCAAGCTTCGCTCGAAAATCGCCCGCACGATCCCGGGCTTGCCGCCGAACGATTTGTAGACCGTCTCCGCCGAGACTCCGGCCGCGGCAGCGATC
>DASYGJ010000340.1:0-2717 GCA_035999915.1 Leifsonia sp. | reverse complement strand
GTAACCCACTCTCGCCCTGAGAGGGGGACTCATGTCGATCAAACCGCATGTCGCAAAAGCGGATCAGGCGCTCACGAAAGCCGGCGGACACATCACACTCCGGGTGGGCACCATGTGGTGCGCGATCGCGTTCGCGTGCCTCGCCCTGATCTCGGCGCCGGCCGCGTTCGCCACAGGGAACCTCATCGTCATCGTCCAGTGGACTGCTGGCGTGTTCCTGCAACTGGTGTTGCTGCCGATCATCATCGTCGGCCAGAACATCCAGGGCGCGAAGACCGAAGCGCGCGACCTCGAAACGCACGACGCGGTCATGGCCGAGCTCGCCGAAGTGCGCGCGATTGCCGCAGCTGTCCACGCGAAGGTCGACGGTCAGGGTGGATAGCACCGCTGCCCTCAACGCTGTCGCTGTCATCGGCGGCGCGCTAATCACCGCACTGCTCGGCATCATCGGCGTGCTCCTCGGGAAGATCCTCGGGAACACGAACAAGACCGTCGAGCACGTCGTCAACAGCCATGTCGACGACGATGGCAACCCGTTCCTTCTCCGCGACGACCTCGACGAGAAGTTCGACGGCCTTGCCACTCTCGTGAAGGGTGTCGCGGGCACGCAGAAGGAGCAAGCGGCCACCCAGAAGGAGCAAGCAGCCGACATCGGCGGCATTCGCGCCGAGATCCGACAAGTGCGCGCCGACCAGTCCGACGACCGAGACGCCGCGCGTGACGCCGCCAGAGACGCCGCAACGGCTGCTCGGAAGGCCGAGAAGGCGGCCGCTGACGCGCTCCTCGCACTCGAACGTACCCAACCCCGCACATCCATCCAGAAGGAGAACCAGAATGACTGATGCACCCGTTGTGAAGCCCGACCTGTCCGCCGCCACCGTCGATCACGCGATCGTCGAGCTCGCGACCACCGCGACCCCGTTCATCCCGGCGAAGGTCCGCGCCGTCATCTACGCCGCCGGCGGTGTGATCGTCGTGGCTGCTGGTGCGCTCGCCCCCGTCATCGGCGGCACTGTCGGGGTCGTCCTCGACGGTGTTGGTGCTGCGGCCGGCGCGCTGACGTCCACCCTCGCCCTGTCCCACATCACCAAGTAGCCCTACACGCAAAGAACGCCCCCGCTCGACCTCATCACGAGGTTCGGGCGGGGGCGCTTTCGTCGTTTCCGCGAGATTGGAACCTGGACCAATCCAATATCTCGATGTCGCCGACGCCGTCATACACCATGTCGCCGATCCATTGGGTGCCGCAGACGGGACAGGTGATGATCTTGCCGAACGTCACGCGGTAGAGCGGCAGTTTGCACTTGTGCGTCTTCTGCATGACCGAACTGTACCGCTGGGAGCGTCTGATTTGCAATGGCTGTCGGAATGGCTATTTCCGTTTCAGGCCGACACGCCGTGTTCCCAGTGTTTATATGGTGCACCCCCTGGGACTTGAACCCAGAACCCACTGATTAAGAGTCAGTTGCTCTGCCGATTGAGCTAGAGGTGCGTTTCGATTCGGACACCCGAACCGAGGCTCAACATTAGCATCAGTTTCAGGCACCACGCCAATCGAGCATCCCTCGCCTCCGGTCGGGTCTGGCGGGGCGATGGCGGCCTCCCGATAGGCTCTAGCCGTGACTTTCGACACTGCCAGCACCACGCCTTTCGCCGACGATCTCGCTCTCGCTGTCCGCCTCGCGGACGCCGCCGACGCCATCTCGGCGGCCAAGTTCCGCAGCCGTGAGCTGCACATCGACGTGAAGCCCGACCGCACCCATGTGACCGAGGCCGATCTGGCCGTGGAGCGCGCTCTGCGCGAGATCCTGTCTGCGGAAAGAGCCGGCGACAGCATCCTCGGCGAGGAGTACGGGGTCGAAGGCGATGCCCGGCGGCAGTGGATCATCGATCCGATCGACGGCACCGCGAACTATCTCCGTGGCGTGCCGGTGTGGGGAACTCTTGTCGCCTTGGCAATCGATGGCGTTCCCGTCGTCGGCGTCGTCTCCTCCCCCGCGCTCGGCAAGCGGTGGTGGGCGGCGAAGGATGCGGGTGCCTGGGTGTCCGAGAACGGTGCCCAACCGCGACGGTTGCGCGTGTCAGCCGTTGCGGAACTGGCGGACGCGTCGATCAGCTTCCAGAGCATCCAGCAGTGGGATAAGGCCGGCTACCTCGACCGCCTCATCGGGCTGACGCGGCGGGTCTGGCGCGATCGCGCGTACGGCGACATGTGGTCGTACATGCTGCTGGCCGAGGGGCTCGTGGATGCGGTGGGCGAGTTCGGCGTGAAGACCTACGATCTCGCCGCGCTCATCCCGATCGTGGAGGAGGCCGGCGGTCGGTTCACCTCGATCACGGGTGAATCCGGTCCCGGCAACGGATCTTCGCTCGCCAGTAACGGCGTGTTGCACGAGGCGTTACTGGGCGCCCTCTCCTGAGACGTAGCCGGCCGCTCAGAGCGCGGCCGACACCTCTTCGAGTTGCTCGTAGCCTTCGGTCACACCCCGCTCCATGCCGGACGAGACCATGCCGTCGCGCGCTTCGACCGTCGGGTAGACGGCACGAACGCTGAGGCGGGCGCGCCCTTCTCCCAAATCCTCGAACGTGAGGGATTCGATGCTGACCACATCGGGGAAACCCTCGTATTCGAAGGTCTGGATGGCGAAATCGTTGTCGCGCACGACGTGGAAGACGCCGCGGAAAGCGAATTCGCCGCCTTTGCCGTCACGCTGGAC
>DASYGJ010000048.1:0-7017 GCA_035999915.1 Leifsonia sp. | reverse complement strand
GCGACAAAGCCCTGAGCTGACCGCGCAGCTCCGCCGTACGCGTTGCTTCGCGCTCGATCGTGCGCTCGACCAGCTCCGCGCCGCGCGCGACGAATCGGGTGAGCTCCTCCGCGCGAGAATCGACGATCCAGCGCGGAGAGGCGAGCGACGGTCGCGACCGCAGGTGGCCGATCCGGTCGATCTCCGCTGCAATCATGTGCGTGAGCCGAACGCCGATGCGGGTGCGGGCCTGCTGAACGCGCACCAGTTCTTCGGCCACATCGGGCACCACCCGTTTGGCGGCGTCGGTGGGTGTGGAAGCCCGCAGATCCGCGACTTCATCGAGAAGCGGTCGGTCGGCCTCGTGTCCGATGGCGCTGACGATCGGCGTGACGCAGCCCGCAGCGGTGCGCACCAGGGTCTCATCGCTGAAGCCGAGGAGGTTCTGGAAGTCGCCACCGCCGCGGGCGACGATGATGACATCGACCTCGGGATCCGCGTCGAGGGTGCGCAGCGCCGCTGTCACGTCGGCGACCGTGCGCTCGCCCTGCACGGCGGCGTGGATGGTACGGAAACGCACCTGCGGCCAGCGCAGCTGGGCGTTCCGCAGCACATCCTTCTCAGCATCGGAGTCTTTGCCCGTGATGAGTCCGATGCGGTGCGGGAGGAAGGGCAGCCGCTTCTTGCGGTCGAGCGCGAAGAGTCCCTCGGCGGCGAGCTCGGCACGGAGGCGTTCGAGACGCTCGAGAAGATCGCCGAGACCGACATGACGCATGTCGAACACCTGCATCGTGAGCGTGCCGCCCTTGACCCAGAAGTTCGGCTTCACCGCCGCGATCACACGGTCACCCTGCTTGAGGTCGGCCGGGATGCGCGACTTGACCGACGACCAGATCGTGAAGCTGATCGTCGCATCCTCGTTGAGGTCTTTCAGCTTGCCGTACACGTTGCCGCCGGAGACGCCCCACTGGGTGATCTCGCCCTCGACCCAAGCGGTGCCGAGCCGGTCGATCCAGCCGCGGATCTTGCTGGAAAGCGTGGCGACCGGCCAGGGCGACTCCAGAGTCGGCGGACCGGCCTCCATCGTCGGCGCGGCGCTGGTCGGTGCGGCGCTCGCCGGTGCGGCGCTCGTCGACGCAGCGCTCGTCGACGAGGCGCTCGTCGACGAGCTCGGTGCGCTGGTCACGGTCGTCTCCCATCGAGTGCTCAGCGCGCTCACCTAGAATCAGGGGGTGAGCGACGCAACCATCAGCCTGCCCATGCCGAGGATTCCCGGCGCGCGAGGCCGGCTCAAGGATACCCCGGTCGTCGGACATAAGCGGGTGCTCCTGGCCGCACCCCGAGGATACTGTGCGGGTGTGGATCGAGCCGTCGTCGCCGTCGAGAAGGCTCTCGAGCACTACGGAGCCCCGGTCTACGTGCGCAAACAGATCGTGCACAATGTGCACGTCGTCTCCACGCTCGAGCAACAAGGCGCCATCTTCGTCGACGAGGTCGACGAAGTGCCGACCGGCGCTCACGTGGTCTTCAGCGCGCACGGCGTGTCGCCCGCCGTCGTGCAGTCGGCCGCGGATCGGGGCCTGCAGGCGATCGACGCCACCTGTCCGCTGGTCACCAAGGTGCACCGCGAGGCCGTGCGGTTCGCGCGCGACGACTTCCAGATCCTGCTGATCGGACATGCGGGCCACGAAGAGGTCGAGGGAACCGCGGGCGAAGCGCCGGATCATGTCACCCTGGTCAACGGACCCGAAGACGTGGACCGGATCACTGTGAAAGATCCCGAGAAGGTCGTCTGGCTCTCCCAGACCACCCTCTCGGTCGACGAGACCATGGAGACCGTCCGCCGCCTACGCGAGCGCTTCCCGCACCTGCAGGATCCCCCCAGCGACGACATCTGCTATGCGACGCAGAACCGTCAGGTCGCCATCAAGAAGGTGGCGGAGGATGCCGACCTCGTCATCGTCGTCGGTTCCGCGAACTCTTCGAACTCCGTCCGTCTGGTCGAGGTCGCTCTCGAATATGGAGCGAAAGCCGCTTATCGCGTCGATTACGCCAGCGAGATCAAACAGGAGTGGCTGGACGGCGTCGCGTCCGTCGGCGTGACGAGTGGTGCATCCGTGCCAGAGGTGCTCGTGCAAGAAGTGCTCGATGACCTTCGCGGTGCAGGCTACGCCGACGTGCAGCAGGTCAAGACCGCAGAAGAGGACCTCATGTTCTCGCTGCCGAAGGAACTCCGCAAGCAGGACACCCGCACCCGCGCGTAACACCGCGCTGGTGCCGAATGTGCGGTTCCGGGATGCGCAAGCGCACTTTTGGCACGAGTCGACGCACCCGCGTCGGCGCGGTGGGCGCTGGTGCGGAATGTGCGGTTCCGGGATGCGCAACCGCACCTTTCGCACGAGTCGCCGCGGGCGCGGGCGAGCGCTAGTGCCGAATGTGCGGGTCCGGCGCGCGCAAGCGCACTTTTGGCACGAGTCGACGCGGCATCGCAGTGGGCGCTGGTGCCGAATGTGCGGTTCCGACGCGCGCAAGCGCACTTTTCGCACGAATCGACGCGCGGGGTGCGGCTACGCCGACGCGACGATCTCGTCGGCGTTGGCGGCGATCCAAGCCATGAGCGGGAGCAAGTGCTCGGTGAGCTCGCGGCCCCGGTCGGTGAGGCTGTAATCGACCCGCGGCGGGATGCTCGGCTGGGCGGTGCGCAGCACGAAACCGTCCCGCTCGAGCGTGCGCAATGTCTGGGCGAGCATCTTCTCGCTGATGCCCTGCACGGTGCGGCGGAGTTCGCCCCAGCGGTGGTCGCTCTGAGAGAGGGCGACGAGCACGAGTACGCCCCACGTGCTGGTCACGTGGTTGAGGACGACGCGGCTCGGGCAGGCGGAAGGGAGTACACCATCCGTGAAGCCGAAGCCGCTCGCGGCCTGAAAACTGTTGTCCACGTAAGTAACTTACCAAAAAGTGGGTACCTGCCGCGGGGAAGTATCGTCGCGTGCCGGGAGTTGTGACAGGCGACCGAAAGGAATCACACCATGACCATCGTCATCACCGGAGCATCCGGACACCTCGGACGCCACGTCGTCGAATCCCTCCTCGAGCGCGGGGTCGACCCCAGCGACATTCGCGCGGTGGGCCGCACCGAGCAGAAGCTCGCAGCATTCGCCGAACGCGGCGTGCAGACGGCCGCCATCGACTTCGAGAAGCCGGAAACACTGGCGGTCGCTTTCGAAGGGGCGGATGCGCTGCTTCTTGTCTCCGGCAGCGAGGTCGGCAAGCGCCTGCCGCAGCACGCGAATGCGATCGAGGCGGCCGTCAAAGCGGGCGTCGGGCGCATCGTTTACACCAGCGCTTCGCACGCCGACGACACAACTCTGGTCGTGGCTCCGGAGCATGCCGCCACCGAGAAGCTGCTGGCGGAGTCCGGGCTGCCTGTGACGGTCCTCCGCAACAACTGGTACACCGAGAACTACGTCGGGCAGCTCGACACGGCCGCAGCCACCGGGGAGATCGTCGCGAGCGTCGGCGATGGCCGCGTGGCCAGCGCTTCGCGTAAGGACTATGCCGAGGCCGCCGCCGCTGTACTGGTCGCGGACGGCCACGAAGGCGCCGTCTACGAGTTGTCCGGCGACACCGCATGGACGTACGACCAGCTCGCCGAGGCCGTCGGCGGGATCCTCGGCGTGGATGTCGCCTACCGCGCGGTCACGCCCGACGAGCACAGTGAGATCCTGCTCGGCGCCGGCCTGGACGAAGGAACGGCGGGATTCGTGGTGGCGCTTGACGGCAACATCCGCGACGGCGAGCTGGCGGATGCGCGCCCGACACTGAGCGAACTCATCGGCCGGCCGACGACGCCGCTCGAGCAGGGCCTGCGCGAGGCTCGCGACGCCGTCGCGGCTTAGCGGTGAACTGTCGGCGCATCCCGCCCGCAACGGGATGCGCCGGCGGCCGCGGTGTGCGGAGCGCTATGGCGTCGGGTTCGGCCCCGGCGCAACGCCGCCGTAGAAGTTCACCAGGGTGGGATCGGTGGCGACCAACGCCGACAGGAAGACGAACAGCACGACGAAGGCGACGACCCCGGCGACGAGGGGAACGTAGAACGACACCCGTTTCCGTGCCATCAGCCACACGGTGAGGGCGGCGGACATCACCCAGATCGCACCCATCGCGATGGAGCCGGCCGTGACGATCCCCGCGACGGATGGCGCCTGGTGGTAGGCGCCAAGATTCTGCTGCGTGTGCGCGAGGGCGAAGATCGACGGGAACAGGTTGAGGGAGAGGATCGAGTACGACATCCCCAGAAACCCGATGACCAGCAGAGCGATCGACCAGCCGATGTTCCAGCGCGGAGCGTCGCGCCTCAACTGCGACGGATGCAATGGCCGACCCTGCGGCGGCGGGTACCGGCCGACGTCGGAGGGAGGCGAGGTCGGCGGTGTCGGCCCTGACGGGGCGATGGGTCCGGTCGGCGCGGTCGGCTCGGCCGGCCTCGACGTGTTGAGCCTGTCCTGGTCGGCCGGGGGACGCCAGACCCAGCCTTCCGGCGCCAGCTCGCCGAACTGGGGTCGCGGGCGTTTGTCGGGTCGTTCGTCGTCGGCCATGCCGGCCGCCTCCTCAGGTGGGACGGTGGCCGGAGCGTGAAGCCCCGGCCACCGGGGTGCTACTTGCCGGAGTGTCCGGCGGAGCCGAGCTGCTGCGTCGCCTCGACGACGCGCGCGGCCATGCCGGTTTCGGCGACCTTGCCCCAGGCGCGCGGGTCGTACAGCTTCTTGTTGCCGACCTCGCCGTCGACCTTGAGCACACCGTCATAGTTCTTGAACATGTAGTCGGCGATGGTGCGGGTGAAGGCGTACTGCGTGTCGGTGTCGATGTTCATCTTCACAACGCCGTTGGCGACCGCTTCAGCGATCTCCGCATCCGTCGAGCCGGAACCGCCGTGGAAGACGAGGTCGAGCGGCTTCGGGCCATGGCCGTACTTTGCCGCGAGGCCGTCCTGAATGGACTTCAGCAGTTCAGGACGCAGCTTGACGTTGCCCGGCTTGTAGACACCGTGCACGTTTCCGAAAGTCAGCGCGGCCATGTAGCGGCCGTTTTCGCCGAGACCGAGAGCCTCGACGGTCTGGATAGCGTCGTCGAGCGTGGTGTAGAGGTGTTCGTTGATGTCGTGGCTGACGCCGTCCTCTTCGCCGCCCACGACGCCGATCTCGACTTCGAGAATGGCGTTGATCGCCTTTGTGCGCTTGATCATGTCTTTGGCGATCTCGAGGTTCTCACCGAGCGGAACGGCGGAACCGTCCCACATGTGCGACTGGAAGATCGGGTTCCGGCCGGCCTTGACCTCGTCTTCGCTTGCGGCGATGAGGGGGAGCACGAAGCCGTCGAGCGCATCCTTCGGGCAGTGGTCGGTGTGCAATGCGACCGTGATCGGGTAGTTTTTGGCGACCTCGGTGGCGAACTTCGCGAAAGCGATGGCACCGGCTGCGCGGTTCTTGACGGTCTGGCCGGCGAAGTAGTCGGCGCCTCCGGTGGTCACCTGGATGATGCCGTCGCTGCCGGCCTCCGTGAGGCCCTGGAGTACGGCGTTGATCGTCTGCGACGAAGACACATTGAACGCGGGGTAGGCGAAGCCACCGGCCTTCGCCTTGTCGAGCATTTCTGCGTACTGATCCGGCGTGGCGATGGGCATGGCGGCTCCTAAAAGTCTTGGGGACGAACGGGACTCATCATACCGAGGTGGCTTGTGGCGGCCCCGCGGATAAACTGATCGGGTCGCCGCAGGCGGCAATCGACGCCGTCGCCGAATCCGTCCGGGAGGACCCACCATGACCAGCCCCACTGCGCCAACCGATACGGCCACGCTGTATCTCCACCCCGACCGGAACCTGGCGATGGAGTTGGTGCGGGCCACCGAGGCCGCGGCCATCCGGGCGACCCCGTTCATCGGGCGTGGTGACAAGAACGCGGCCGACGGCGCGGCGGTGGATGCGATGCGCGCGTTCCTCGGCACCGTCCACTTCGACGGGTTGGTCGTCATCGGTGAGGGCGAGAAGGATCGCGCGCCGATGCTCTTCAACGGCGAGCACGTCGGCAACGGCCGTGGACCGGCCTGCGATATCGCGGTCGACCCGATCGACGGCACATCGCTCACGGCCGCCGGCCGTCAGAATGCTCTGTCTGTGATCGCGGTGTCCGATCGCGGAACGATGCTCGACGCGTCCAGCGTCTTCTACATGTCCAAGATCGTCACGGGACCGGAGGGCGCCGGAGTGGTGGACCTGTCCCAGTCCGTCGGCGACAACATCCGCGAGCTCGCCAAAGCCAAAGGCAAACCGGTCGGCGAGATGCGGGTGGCTGTGCTGGATCGTCCCCGGCACGAAGACTTGATCGAGGAGATCCGCGCCGCAGGTGCGGGAACCCGGCTCATGCTCGACGGTGATGTGGCCGGTGGCATCAATGCGGCCCGCTACGAGTCGCGGATCGACATGTGCATCGGGATCGGCGGCAGCCCGGAGGGGATCACCACCGCCTGTGCGATCAAGGCGATCGGCGGTTTCATGCAGGGCAGGCTGGCTCCGAAGGATGATGCGGAGCGCGCGGGCGGGATCGCGGCGGGTCTCGACATGGACAAGATCTACGACGCCGACGAGCTCGTTCGTGGCGACAACACGTTCTTCGTCGCGACCGGCGTGACCGACGGCGGCCTGGTGGCTGGTGTTCGCCGCAAGGGACCGATCATCCGCACGGAGAGTATCGTGCTCCGCAGCAAGTCGGGCACGATCCGCCGGGTGATCGCGGATCACCTCGCCGCCAAGTGGCTTGAGGCCGACCAGCTGTAGCGCGAAGCTTTTGATCCCCTCGCCGTGTCGTTAAGCGGTCTCGCGGGTGTCGGATGCGAGGGCTTTTTCGTGCTCTTCGAGGGCGAGCTTGTCGACGCCGTGCATGTCCCGGGGTTCGAGCTCGCTGACGAGTTCGAACGCCGTGAGTTCGCGCGGGGATTCCTCGATGCCGCCCAGCATGCCGATGACCTTCGATTCGTCGAGG
>DASYGJ010000306.1:0-19299 GCA_035999915.1 Leifsonia sp. | reverse complement strand
CCGGCTGGAATACTGCCGCCGAACGGGAAGCGGATCACCATGGATCTTTCGAACATCTTCCGCTTCGATCGCCAGGGCAGGCTCGTCGAAGAATGGGTGCGAACCGACTACCGTAGCTTCCTCCGCGAACTGGGTGCTTCGGATCGATAAGCGCCGCCTGGCAGGCGGAACTCCTAGAGCGCTCGGACCTCATCCGCCGCCTTCTCGATGAGGGCCGCCAGATCCTGGCGCGGGCGGGGATACCACTCGCGGCTCGCGCGCTCGAAGACGGCCGAGCCGACCTGCGCCACGAGTCGCGCGGTGGCCTCGGGGATGCCGCGAGCAGCGAGCGCGGTGATGACGGCGTCCGCTAGGGAGGCGGTCTTCGCTTGTGCACGCTCCATCAGCGCAGGCGTTGCGGCGATGACCTCGGCGCGGCGGACGGCGATGGGTCGACCGGCGACGAAGAGCGGTACGGCCGCGACGTACGCCGAGATGACGAGGGCGAGTGGCGCGGTGCCCTCGGGAGCCTCGGCAATCGCCGTCACCATGACATCGCGCAGCGCCCCACCGTCATCGAAGAGCACCTCGCGCTTGTCGGCGAAGTGTCGAAAGTAGGTGCGTTCGGTGACGTGAGCGCGCGCGGCTATTTGGGCCGTCGTCGTCGAATCGTAGCCGTGTTCGAGGTAGAGCTCGAGGGCGGCATTGCGCAAGCGTTCACGCGCTTCGTCTCCGCTTCTCGGCATCCTCCAAGTATAGCGTTGCGTCAGTCACTGTCATATCGTTGTAGAGTCAGTCACTGACACAACAAATTGTTCGAGGAGTCTCACATGAGCGCAGTCCGATCCCGCACCATCCGCTTCCACGAGTACGGCGAGCCGGCCGATGTGCTGCGCCAAGAGGTCACGGAAATCCCTGATCCGCCCGTTGGCCGAGTGCGTATCCGTGTCGCCGCAGCCGGACTCAACCCCGCCGACTGGGAACTCTGCCGCGGCTTCATGCCCGGCACCCTGCCGCGCGGCATCGGAGCCGACCTCGCCGGCACAGTTGACGCGATCGGTGACGGCGTCACGGATGTCGCGGTCGGCGACCTGGTTTTCGGCTCGGCGGACTTCGCCGGCCAGCCCAGCGCCGGGGCAGCGGATGTCGCCATTTTGCGCAGCTGGTTCCGCGTGCCCGCGGACCTCGACCCGGTTGTGGCGGCAACCCTGTCGATGGTCGTCACGACCGCCGTCTGGACGCTCGACCTCATGAAAGTCGGCCCCGGCCAGACGCTTCTCGTGCACGGTGCGGGCGGGATGGTCGGCTACGCGGCCGTGCAGGTCGCACTGCGTCTCGGCGCGCGTGTCATAGCGACCGCGGGCCCAACCTTCGCCGCTGACCTCGAGGGTTTCGGCGCGCTCGTCACTCCATACGGCAAGGGGATGGCCGACCGTGTGCGCGCTCTGGCCGGTGGTGATATCGACCTCGTTCTGGATGTGCCGCGGCCCAGCGAGGGCACACTCCCGGAGCTGGTGGCGCTCGCCGGCGGCGAGCCGAGGCGGGTCATGACAATCAGCAACCACGCCGAAGCGCGTCGCCTCGGCGCGCGCGTGAACGTCGATGAGTTCATGGCGGCCGGCGCGTTGCCCGACTCGAACATTCTCAACGACTGGGCGGCTCTCGCTGCGGCCGGAGAGTTTCGACTGCCGATCGCGCGCACGTATTCGCTCGGTGAATGGCGCGATGCGGTGGAGCGCAGCGTGTCAGGTAGCCCGCGTGGCAAGCTCGTGCTGCTGCCTCAGCTGGACGCGTGACACGATCAACCCCGGCTTCAGGATGGAGCGAACACTCGGATGCCTGCCGAAGCAGCGGCGCGGGCGAGTTCAGTGTCGTAGGTGACGATCTCGTCGGCGCCAATCCTCAATGCGGTCGCTAGATGGATTGCGTCGTTCGAACGCAGCGGGGCGTGTGTGCCCGCCGCGAGCAGGTCGCCGCGTGTGACGTCAACGAGGGCAACGGCGTCGATCACCGTCGTAATCGCCTCCGTGGAGATGATCGCCGGGTTCCGGCCTGCCGCGCAGTGCAGCTCGGCGTGAAGCAGCCACGAAGCAGCGAGCCTTCGGGACGGATCGCTGAGTTCAGTCACCAGCGCCGCAGATTCGGATTCCTCGACGACCAGTTTCATCGCGGCCGACGTGTCCAGGTACGCGACCGTCACCAGCGGCCCCGGCTGTCCTCGATCAACGCGCGCGAGCTCGCCGGCGTCACAACGCGCTTGATGGTCGCTAGCGTCTCTGCGCCAGTACGGGCGGGCCTTGCCTCGCCTCGAGCGATGAGCCCGTCGAGCGGGTCGCCACCCACCGGTACGATAAGCGCCGCCAGATGGCCGTTGTTGCTTACCTGCACCGACTCTCCCGCTTCGACTCGGCGCAGGATCTCGCCGCTGCGGTTGCGCATCTCCCGATGGGTCACGGTCTCCATCTGATGAGCGTAGCACGCCGTAGCACGCCGTAGCACGCCGTAGTCAGCGCGCGAGAGAAAGGTTGACTCTAGCTGGATTCGACCCGAGTGACTAGCGTCGAGTCTACGGAGGCGGTAAACGTCCACCGAAGGAGGACACTCATGGCGGAGTTTCAGTTCGGTCCGGCGGAAATCATTGTCGCTCAACTCGACAGTGAGCGTCCGACGCCCGGTGTGGTGCAAGCAATTCTCGATCTGATCGACAGCGACACCGTTCGACTGTTGGATCTTCTCTTCGTGTCACGGGCTGAGGACGGCACCACGACCATCATCGAGCTCGAGGAGATCGGCGAGGAGATCGGGATGGCCGAGGTCGCGTTGGAAGCGAGCGGCCTGGCTGCTGAAGACGACGTGCAAGCAATGGCTGAGCTCATCGAACTCGGCTCGTCCGGCGCCATCCTGGTGATCGAACACGTTTGGGCGAAAGACCTCGCAAGCCGATTTTTTCACGCGGGTGGCGTAGTCGTCCATAGCGAACGGATCCCCGCGCCGGTCATCAACGCGGCCTTGGTCGGCCAAGGGGAAACGGGCAGCGCTTCGGCTGCCGGCTGAGTCTAGGAGAAGATCATGCCATTGATGGGAAGACGTGGACGTCCGGGTCTGATCGGGCTCGCCGCGCGGACGGCAGTGGTGGCCGGAACGGCGTCCGCTGTCACCGGTCGCGCGGCCCGCAACCAGGAGCTCCGCGCAGAATCCGAGCAGGAACGGCAGCAGTTCGAGGCGCAGCAACAGCAGTCTCAGATGCAGGCGGCGGCGAACCAGGCAGTCGCACAGGCTGCAGCAGCACCGGCCCTGACGCCGCCACCGGGTGGCGACTTGGTCGCACAGCTCCAGCAACTCGCAACCCTGCAAGCGCAAGGCGTTCTTTCGAGCGACGAGTTCGCTGCGGCCAAAGCCAAGCTGCTGAGCTAAATCCCGTGAAGAAGTGGTCCGTTGTCATCGTCCTCGGATGCGCCCAATTCGTGATGGTGCTCGACGGCACCGTGATGAACGTCTCCATCTCCACGGTGGTCAAGGACCTCCACACCACCGTGACGGCGATGCAGGCCGCGATCACGTTCTACACCCTGACAATGGCAGCGTTCATGCTTCTCGGTGCGAAGCTCGGGGATGTGTGGGGCCGCCGGAACGCCTTCGTCATCGGGTCGTGCGTTTACGCGCTCGGGTCACTCGTGACGGCGCTGAGCCCCACGGTGCAGGTGCTGTTCCTGGGCTGGTCGATCATCGAAGGACTCGGAGCGGTTCTGGTCATCCCGGCGATTGCCGCTCTGGTCGCCGAGAACTATCAGGGCCGGGCGCGCGTGAGTGCGTATGCGATCATCGGTGCAGTTTCCGGCGCTGCAGTCGCGGCCGGCCCGCTGATCGGCGGATTCGTCACCACCTACTTCAACTGGCGCTTCGTCTTCGCCGCCGAGGTCGTGATCATGGCGGCCGTCGTGCTCTTCTCGCGGTTGATCACGGACGAGGGCGGACGCGAGCACGTACGGATTCCCGTGCTGAGCGTGCTTGTCTCGTCGGTCGGGCTCCTGCTGCTGGTGTTCGGAATGCTGCAAACGAAGACCTGGGGCTGGATCGTCCCGTTGAAGTCGCCAGAGATCGCGGGAAACGCGATCGCACCGCTGGGCATCTCGCTTGCGGCGTGGCTAATGGTGGCCGGAGGCGCGCTGATCTACCTGTTCGTGCGTCTTCAGGTCAGGCTGGTCGCTGCCGGTCGCGCCCCGCTCGTGCACGTGGACATGTTCTCGATCCGGCGATTGCGCAGCGGCCTCAGTGTGCTCGGGGCGCAGTATGCGGTAGCAGCCGGCCTGTTCTTCATCGTCCCGGTCTACCTGCAGATGACGTTGGGCCTGGATGCGTTGCAGACCGGACTCAAGATCTTCCCGCTCTCGGTGTCGGTCATCCTGTTCTCCATCGTCGGAACGCTGTTGTCGCGTCGGTGGTCCCCGCGGCGCATCGTTCGTGTCGGGCAACTCGTGTTGGTGTTCGGCGCGTTGTTGCTTCTCGCCTCGGTGACACCCGATTTGAAGAGCGGCTTTTTCGCCGCCGGGATGTTCCTAGCCGGAATAGCCCTCGGGCTGCTGGCCTCGCAACTCGGCAATGTCAACGTCTCGAGCGTGCCGGAGAAACAGGCGAGCGAGGTCGGCGGTCTGCAGGGCGTCTTCCAGAATCTCGGCTCATCGCTGGGGACCGCGTTGATCGGTTCCATCCTGATCGGCGCTCTGGCGACCTCATTCGCCTCCGGAGTCGCAAGCAGCGACCTGCCGGCGGCCACGAAGACGAGTGTCAGCCAGCAGACCCAAGGCGGTATCGCGATCGTGCCGGCCGCGAGCGTCAGCAGCATCGCTGAGAAGTCGGGCCTCTCGACGGCCGACGCGAACACGCTCTCAACGATCTATCGGGACGCGGAACTCTCGTCATTGCGGATCGCGTTCTTCGGTCTCAGCCTGATCTCTGCTTTGTCGCTGCTGTTTTCCCATGGCCTGCCGACCGAGGTCGCAGTCGGGGACCGGCAGCGCGCGGAGAAGAAAACGCCCTCATGACAGCGGCCGACAGAGGGGGCTGGCGATCCGGATACTGGCTTGTGCTCATCCTGATCGGAATTTCGTATGCGGTCTGCGCAACTCAGAAGACGCCCGACCCGAGCGCTTTCGCATTGTTCATTCAGCTCGCGACGGTTGCCGTGATTCTGCGGGTCGCCGAGCAGAAGAACGTTGTGCGTCGGGCAGGCTGGATCGTGCTCGCCGCGGCCGCGCTGGCCCTGGTGACCGTGTGGCTGGTCGGCGGGTCGGGCAGACTCCTCGACCTTCTGTTTTCGGGGACGTCGATGGTCTTGTACCTGATTGCCCCGATCGCCATCATCGCGCAGCAGGCGAAGAAGGACCACGTCGACGGTCAGACGCTGCTGGCCGCCGTCGCGGCTTACGTCCTCATCGGGATGGCATTTACGTTCGCCTACAACTTCATCGCTCTGGCGTCCTCGGCGCCCGTCTTCGGCCCCGGCACAGTGAATTCTTTGGCCGACCAGTTGTTCTTCTCGTTCTCGACGCTCACGACGACCGGGTACGGCAATCTCGTCCCGGTGGGCGCAGCCGGACAAAGCGTCGCTATCGGGGAAGCAATCACCGGTCAGCTCTTTCTGGTCATCGCCGTCGCCCGAGTCGTGTCAGGGTGGAGAGCCCGGACCGACTAGAGAGCACGGGCTGACTAGTGGGTCGGGTCGGCTTCCGCCGATACCCCCTCCGCCGAGACCTCCTCCACCGGCACGATCCCCTCCGGTACCGTCCCCGTCGGCCGCTGCAGCAGTTCCAGCAGAGCCACGACGACGACAGCGCCGACCAGAGTCCAAACGATCAGCTCGACAGTCAGAGGACGGACGAAGAGCACGATGGCCGCGGCGATCACGGCCACCACCCCACGGAGGAGTGCACGGAGCCGATACAGCCACCGGCCCGTACCGGCCGTGCTGACCCCGTGCGTCTCGGCCGCGTTTCTGACCCACGCCGCACCCGAACCGAAGAACCCCCGGAGCCGACGCGGTGCAGCGAACGGGCCGGAGTACCAGGCAACCAGCGCGACGACGACGGCGAGGACGAGCACGGCGACTCCGGTATCCCGCATGGCGGTGCTCAGCGTCTCGAAGATTGTGACGGCGACCGGTGCGGGAATCAGCGACGGAGACACGGATCCGACGAAGATCAACTGCCCGATCGTGAAGGCGGAGACGGTCAGCAGCATTGCCAGAGCGAGCGCGATGGACGCCCAGACGAGGGCGAGCGCGCGGCGGCGAGCAACGATCACGCCTGCGGCGAGGAAGAGAAGAGCGACCCAGGGAAGCCAGGCACCGGCACCGATGGCGACCCCGTAAAACAGCTGGATGGTCGGGAGAGACGAGTTCTGCGCGACAGTGATCGTGCGGTGGACGACCGGGATCTTCGACGCGAAAGTGATGCCCTTGGCGACCAGCTGTTCCTTCACCCGCTGGATGATCGGAGCGAGTTGAATGCCGACCGAGCCGTCCGATCCGATCGCGATGGCGGCCTTCGGGTCGCTCCGCATAGTCGCGGTGAACTGTGTGTGGGTCGCTCGCAACGCCTCCTTCCAGACCTGCGCGAACGCGGCCGAGCGAACGAAATCGCTGACGGTCGAGCGCACCAGCGACGTGATGCCCTGGGCTGCCGGAGCCTTGAGCGACTGCAGAGCACGTGTCGCCACCGGCCCTGTTCCCAGAGAGATGATCCCATCCACCACTTGGGACGTGATCTTCGGGATGTCGACCTTCTGGGCGATCACCTCCATCGTCTTATCGGTGACGAAGGACTGCACAGCCGGGTCGTTGGCGAGTGGCGAGTAGGTCGCGACGAACGTGTCGGTCTCGGTCAGTTGCACCTTGGCCCACGATGCGACGACGGCGAGCGGAGCGAGCACCGCGCCGACCACGATGAGCACGACGGCCAGGAGCGTCCATCCCCAGCCACGGCCGTGCCGGCCCGGCCGTTCGGAGCGATCGAGTGATCGACCGGCGCTGGCCTGGTACTGAACCGCTGCCCTGTGCAGAGCCGCGTTCTCCGCCTCCAGCTCAGCGATCCTGCTGAGGAGGTCGGCGTTGTCGCTATTGGTCTCGCGCGCCATTTCGGCCCCCGTCCAGCCACGTTGTGCACATTGTAGCCCTGCGTGCGGCCCGGTGACCGCTCACAGGAGTACGGGATAGCCGGCCAGAATGATTCCTCCGCCGATCCCGCAGATCACTGCCAGCCCGAGGAGAGCCCAATCGACCCACGGGAGCCGGTTGTGGCTCGACATCGCGCTGAAGAACAGCACGAGCGCGAAAAGCACGGTCAGCAGCGAATAGTTGTCGCCGCGTTGGTTGTTCTGAAGTGCGGTCGAGAACTTCTTGTCCGCGTCGGCGGACAGGGCGCGCGACTGATCCTGGCCGGGCGGAACGTAGGACGGCTCAGCGAAGGGCGACGGCAGAGTCTCGTTGTGCTTCTGCCAGGCGTCGAAGGCGAGCATGAACGCGGGAGTGAATCGAGCCTCGACGTACGTGGACAGCGCGGTGTTTCCTGCTGCGCGCGCATCCACCCATTGGGTGTAGATGGCGAGATCGACTTGCCGAGCGTCCCGCGCTTGGCTGTCAGCGTCCGAGGCGCGGATCCGGTCGGACGACGCTTGAGAGAACTGGATCGACATTTCGCCGCCCCATTTCGACGCTTCGAACCCGCACCAGGCCGTGAGGATCGCCGTCACGGACAGCACGAAGACCGTGATGATCTCCCGGATCTCAGTGGACCGGAGCGGCTTCGTGACCGCCGGCAAAGAATCCGATTCCGTCATTGCCACCGCTCCTCTGGGTAGGGTTCCGTCCCGGCCTTTCGGGGCGGCGACTCAGATTCCCGCTAGAGCCTGCAGCCGCCCGGACCCGATCGCGGAGGTGAACGCCGCGTAATCGCGATCGTTTTGATCGGCGTATGCGGCCGCGAAATCCGCGATGGCCCGATCCAGCCGATCGCTGCCACCCATGTACGCTGCGAGCGCGACTCGATCCCCTGATCTTGCGTGAGCGCGCGCAAGGGTCTGTCCGCACAGTTCCGCGTAGATCCGCGCACCCGCCGGCCGCATCGCGTCGACCTCCACCGACCCCTTCCAATCCCGGAGCTGCCGCACATAGAAGTCGCGCGTGATGCCATCGATACCGTCGGCTCGCTGCCAGCCGAGGAAAATGTCGGTCGCGGCCTGCATCGTCCGCTGCCCCAGCACCACTCTCATGCCATGATGCGCGTAGTCGCTCGCACCCGCATAGCGCTCGAGCACCGACGATTCCGCCTCCTTCACCTGAAGCACGAGCGGGTCGTGCTCGTCCCGGCCCTGGAGCAACAGGATCCAGGCCCTTGTGCCGACGCTACCGACACCGACGACTTTCCGAGCGATATGCACCAGTTCGTAGTCGTCGATCGGATGCCGTTGAAAGGGGAGCGTCGCCCGATAGTCGGCGACAAGGTCGCGAATCCCGCCCAGCACCCGCGCGAAAGTTTCCGAGTCAGGGACGAGGTCTTCGAGCGGTTCGATCAGGGGCGGATCGGAAATGAATCGCATTTTTCCGTCGGTGACGCTCACCAGCTTGCTGAAGGCTTGCATGCTGTCTCGCGTGCGCGCTTTCGCGACGACCTCTTCGCTTGCTTCGACCTGTCTCTTGCCCGCGCGATGTGCACGACGGTCCGAGCGGATGCGCTTCACGGCGGTGTCTGCATCCAGCCGGTCGTACCAGGCCTCGAGGGCAGGAGCGCGCGCCAACGTCTTCATCTGCTCTCGGTACGCGCGCGTCACTGCGAGGGTGGTCTTCCTGCGATGGGACCGCGAGAGGCCCGCGTGCCGACCCGCGATCTCGAAGCTCGTCGCAAGCCGCTTGAGGTCCCATTCCCACGGACCGGGTGACGTCTCGTCGAAGTCGTTGAGGTCGAAGACGAGCGATCTTTCCGGAGTGCCGAAGACCCCGAAGTTCGAAAGGTGCGCGTCGCCGCAGAGCTGCGTCATCAGGCCGGAGTTCGGTGTCGTGGCGAGATCGGCGGCCATGATGAGCGCTGCGCCGCGGTAGAACGTCAGAGACGACGCCATCATGCGTCCGTGCCGGATCGGCACCAGCTCGGGCACTCTGGTGCGGTTCTGTTCCTCGATCAGTGCAACTGGATCCGCCCGGTCGACCGGTGCCTCCCACGTGGCTTGCGAACCTCGGGAAGCCACCTTTCGGGCCCGGCGGCCCGCCAACCTGCTCGCTTCGACATCCATCTGCGATCCCATCCCTCTCATCCGGCCACGCTGTTTCGGGCGGGTCTGACCCGTCGGGGGCCGCCTCGGGCAACGGTGCCGGCGTCGGGCTATTGCCTCTAGCGTTCGCGGTTCGCAGGCTGCTACGTTGAGCGCAGAGTGGCAGATGTCACCCGGATTGGCGGTTGAGTCGTGAGCTTCTGGAACCTAGTGTGGACCTTTTTCTGGGTATTCGCATTCATTGCATACCTCATGGCCCTTTTCTCGATTCTTGCGGACCTGTTCCGCGACGATCGGCTGAACGGCTGGTGGAAAGTGCTCTGGATCATCTTCTTGATCTTCTTGCCCTTCATCACGGCGCTGGTCTATCTGATCGCTCGAGGGCGGGGCATGGCCGAACGCACGCAGAGCAGGGCCATGCAGGCTGAGCAGGCAACCACCGCCTACATCAAGCAGGCCGCAGGGACCGGCCCGGCCGACGAGATCGCGAAAGCGAAGCAGTTGCTGGACGCCGGTGCCATCACGCCCGAAGAATTCGAGCACCTGAAAGCTCGCGCACTCGCGCATCCGGCGAGCTGAGCGGGGCGAGCCTCGCGTCGACCGCCCGCTTCCCTTGTTCATGAGGGAAGCGGGCGGTTTGTTTTCGTACCCACGGGATTCGAGAATCACTCGTGCAATCAAAAAGTGTACGCGGTGTACGCAATGCAATTAAGCGTTAGAATTGGCACATGGATACAGTCACCAGCGAAGTTTCGGCCCGTGAGCTTCGCGGTCATCTGGCGGATGTGCTCGGGCGCGCCATGTACGGCGGCGAGCGCGTCGGAGTGACGCGCAACGGAAAGCTCGCTGCAGTCGTCGTCAGCGTGGCCGATCTGGAGGCGCTCGAGGCGTTCGAGATGGCGCAGGATATCGAGGCCTACAGGAAGGCAAAAGCCGAGGACGACGGCGGCCGCGTGAGTCTGGACAAGCTGCGTAGCAGCCTCAATTCGTGACCTACCTGATCGACTTCACAACCGCAGCGGCGAGACAGGTCAGGAAGCTTCCGCGTCCGGCCCGGGAACGCGTCCTCCAGCTTGTCGAACGACTTGCCGAGGATCCGCGTCCTCACGGTGCGCGCAAGCTCGTCGGCGAGGAGACTGCGTGGCGCATTCGCGCGGGCGACTACCGCATCATCTACGACGTCTACGATGACGAACTCACGATTACCGTTGTTCGCGCCGGCCATCGGCGTGACGTCTACGAAGGCCGCTGACTTCGAGCATTTCGTCCTCACGGGTCGTGCCGCGGCTCGTGGCTGACCAGGCCGATCGTGTTCCCTTCGCTGTCTTCGATGAACGCCATCCACTCATCGGTGCCGGCCGGGCCGAGGGTGTCGTCCGCGTGGCTGAAGATCACGTGCGGTTCGCCGAGCACCTTCACACCCTCGCGGCGTAGCTCCTCCAGACGGGTCGCAACGTTCTCGACCTGCAGGTACACGACGGCGGACGGTGCACTCCGTTCGAGCAGCAGGCGGGAGATCCCGATGTTGAAGAAGAGCAGACCGGGGTGGTCGTAGCGCGCGGCGGGTGGGCTGCCAAGCAGCTTCTCGTAGAACGCGGAGGCGCGGTCGAGGTCGTCGGCGTGCTGAGCTACTTGAAGGATTTCCACGCGGCCCAGTCTCCAACGTCACGCCGCATCTGACAATGGCGGCGCCGCGAAGGGGATAATGCCTCCCATGAATGTTCTCGATCAATTCGACCTGTCGGGTCGCACAGCAGTGGTGACCGGTTCCACGCGCGGGCTCGGTCGAGCTTTCGCTCAGGCGCTCTCGCAAGCGGGCGCGAACGTCGTCGTCGTCGGACGCGACGCAGCCCAGGCGGATGCGGTCAGCCGTGAGCTGAACGGCACCGCCGGTTCCATCGGGGTGGCGGCCGACGTCACCTCGCGCGCGGACATCGAGCGCCTGCTCGAACGGACGATCAGCGAGTTCGGACGCGCGGACATCCTGGTCAACAACGCGGGAGTGTGCATCCACAAACCGGCCGTGGACGTCACGGACGAGGAGTGGCGTCACGTCATGGGCGTGAACGTCGACGGCCTCTGGATGGCCAGCCAGGTCTTCGGTCGCCACATGATCGCCAGCGGCGGCGGATCGATCATCAACGTCGGGTCGATGTCGGCCTCGATCGTGAACCGTCCGCAGTGGCAGCCGGCATACAACGCGTCCAAGGCGGCGGTGCATCACCTCACGCGCAGTCTGGCGGCCGAGTGGGCGCCGCACCAGGTGCGGGTGAACGCCCTCGCGCCCGGGTACATGCACACCGACATGTCGCCGATCGACGACCCCCGATTCCACCGGTACTGGATCGAAGACACCCCTCAGCAGCGTGCCGGCGAGCCGGACGAACTCGGTGGTGCGATCGTGTTCCTGGCGAGCTCTGCGTCGAGCTTCATGACCGGCGCAGTACTCACGATCGATGGCGGGTACAGCGTCTACTAGTGCTCGGCATATACGAGCGCTCGGTATTTACGAGAGCTCGGCGGCCACGCTCAAGCCACGTCCGACAAAGGCGGTGCCGCGGCGGGCCGCGCGGGCTCCGGCGGAGTGCCCGGTGCAGGCGTCAGTCCGGCGCTCGCCAGATTCTCGCGGGAGAGGAACGAACCGAGCTCACCGATCGTGCTCATCAGGGGCGAGGGGAACACGACCAGCGTGTTCTTGTCGACACCGATCTCGACGAGCGTCTGCAGATTGCGCAATTGCAGCGCGAGTGGATGCGCCATCATCGTGTCCGACGCATCGCCCAGGGCCGCAGCTGCGAGCGATTCTCCCTGTGCGGCGATGATCTTGGCGCGCTTCTCGCGCTCGGCTTCGGCTTGCTTCGCCATCGCGCGCTTCATCTGGTCGGGGAGGAGGATGTCCTTCAGCTCCACCAGCGTGACCTCCACGCCCCAGTCGAGCGTGATCCTGTCGAGCATCTCGCGGATGTTCACGTTGAGGTTGTCGGTCTCCGCGAGGGTCTCGTCCAGGTTGTGCTGGCCGACCACCTTTCGCAGAGTGGTCTGGGCGATCTGGGTGATCGCGCCCTCGACGCTTTCGATGGCAAGAACAGACTTCACCGGGTCGACCACGCGGAAGTAGGCGACCGCGGAAACGCCGACGCTGACGTTGTCGCGGGTGATGATGCCCTGCGACTGGATGGGCAGGGTCACGATCCGCAATGAGACCCGATGCATCACATCCGCTACCGGAACGATGAAGCGGAGGCCCGGCTCGCGCGTGCCATGCAGTCTGCCGAAACGCAGCACGACGCCTCGCTCGTACTGCTTGACGACGCGAACAGACATGAAGAACAGGATGATCACGACAACGATGACGATCACGAGCACGAAAGTGACCACAACCATGAGACTCATCTCCATGGCGCCGGGAGGAACTCGACGTCGTTCCTCTTAAGTGTGCGCTCGCCCGAGCCGGACGTCGGCCGAAATGGGCATCCTCACAGCGAGCCGCACGACCGCCGAAGCGTGGACCGCGCCCAGTAGGCTACGAAGGTGCTTCTCTCTGATCGCGATATCAAGTCCGAGCTGTCCGCGGGACGCATCGCCCTCGAGCCATTCGAGCCGGTGATGATCCAGCCGTCGAGCATCGACGTGCGGCTCGACCGGTACTTCCGGCTTTTCGACAACCACAAGTATCCGTTCATCGACCCGGCCGAGGATCAGCCCGAACTCACACACCTCATCGAGGTGGAGCCGGACCAGCCGTTCATCCTGCACCCGGGCGAGTTCGTGCTCGGTTCCACGTTCGAGCTGGTGTCACTGCCCGACGACGTGGCCGCGCGCCTCGAGGGCAAGAGCAGTCTGGGCCGGCTCGGCCTGTTGACGCACTCGACCGCGGGATTCATCGATCCCGGATTCTCGGGGCACGTCACACTGGAGTTGAGCAACGTCGCCACGCTCCCCATCAAACTGTGGCCCGGGATGAAGATCGGGCAGATGTGCTTCTTCCGGTTGTCGTCTGCGGCCGAGAAGCCATACGGCTCCAGTGAGTACAGCTCGCGCTACCAGGGACAGCGCGGCCCGACGGCATCGCGGTCGTACCTCAACTTCCATCGCAGCGACGTGACCAGTACGGATGCGGGCCGTTCCGCCGACTGAGCCGATCATGCCCGGCGGGGCATACCTGCGGGCTAGTTATCCACAACGTATTACACAGGTGGAAATCATGAGTTCTGCTCACAGCTGATCCGAAGCTTCAACCGAGCGATCCTCGTAAAGGGCGGGCAGCTGCAGCGTGAGCCACGGGCTGAACGCCCAGGGCGTGGCGTCGACGGCGGCGAGCAGAGTGCGCGCATCCACCCACTCCCATTCGGAGACTTCGCTCGCCGAGGGGTCGAGATCGCCCACCAGCGTGGCTGTGTAGACCGGGCAGATCTCGTACTCGACAATTCCGCCGGCGTCGACTGCCCGGTACCGGAAGTCGGGCAGCACGACCGTGAGATTGTCGATCGTGGCGCCCAGCTCATCCGCTGCGCGCCGCACCACAGCCTCCTCGATCGACTCGCCCGGCGCCGGATGCCCGCAGAACGAATTGGTCCAGACGCCGGGCCACGTGCGCTTGCCGAGCGCCCGCCGGGTGACCAGGATGCGGCCATCCCCATCGAAGAGGTGGCAGGAGAACGCCAGGTGCAGGGGCGTATGACCGGTGTGCACGGTCGCCTTGTCCGCGACGCCGATGGGAGTGCCGTCGTCGGCGAGCAGCACGACCTCTTCGCGGGATGCGGTCATGAGACCATTCTCGCCGATCGCGCGAAGCGGATCACGGCGTCGGGCTGGAATCGGAGTCCGAGTCGGGGCCCTTCGGGGTGGTCTTGGTGGTGCCCAGGTTGCGGGCCATCGCTTCGAGGGTGGCGATCGTCGTCGCGTAGTCGGCGTCGCTGATCCCCTCGGTGGCGGAGGCTCGGAGCGTCTGGATGCGCCCGGATGCGACTTCGTGCGCCTCCCGCCCGGCCTCGGTCAACTCGGCGGTACCGTCATGAAAGGTCACCCAGCCTCGTTCGGCGAAAGCGTCGAGCACCTCGTCGACCCGTCGGGCGCGCCGATCACCGTGCTCCCAGTGCGGTGCGCAACGTTCGTCCGCACCCCGGGCCCATTGGTGGGCGTGGTGGTGGTCGTAGGCGTGGGCGTGGGCGTGGTCGTGGTCGTGGTCGTGGGCATGAGTGTGGTCGTGGGCATGACCGTGATGCTGGGGACCAGGCCGCCCCTCGTGATGGCGTTCGTGCATCCGTTCGAAGAACGCTTCGCGCTCCGCTTCGGTGCTGAACCGCGGGCGGCCGAAGGCCCCACGGCCGAAGGCTCCACGGTCGAACCCGGCGCCGCGGCCGCGTTTACCGTCGCGACCAAATGGAAGCTTGGCGGCGATGTCCTCGACAGAGGTGGAACCGTCGGCGAGGGCGTGCAGGATCTGCCAGGTGCTGCGGCGAAGGCCGAGCTCGGCGAGTTCCGCGCGCATCCTGCCGCGGCGATTGTGCTCGATGACGCCGAACCAGTATTCGGGCGGCGTGCTTTGCGAGTCCTTGATGGTGTTCATTTCGAACCTCTTTCTAGTTGCATGTATTGTTACAAGCAAATGTATGATTACATACATGGAAATCGACGGTCAAGCTCCCGAAGAAAACTCCCAGCCTTCGGATCTGGTGGCGCTGATCGAGCAATCGCTCGTGGCCGTTCGGCACGATCTCATGCGCCGTCGCCCGCCGTATCGTGGCGAGCACGGCCCTGGTTCCGGAACGCCCGCGGGTCCGTTCGGCGGTGCGCCGTGGGGCGCCGGCCCCTGGGGAGAGCCGCCTCACGGTCACGGCTGGCATGGAGGGCACGCGGACCACCGCGGCCGTCCGGATGGATCCCTCGGCCGAGCCGCTCGGTTCCGCATGCTCGACGCTCTGGAGGCCGCCGAGAAAGGCGGAACGGAACTGTCGATCAGCGCCCTCGCAGAAGCGGTCGGCGTCGATCAGCCGCGTGCCAGCCGTCTCGTGCAGGAAGGCGTCGATCGTGGTCTTGTGCGCCGCATCCAGGACCCGTCGGATGCGCGACGCAGCCTGATCCAGCTCACCGCCGCCGGCCGCACCCAGATCTCGGAGGTGCGAAACCACCGTCGCACCGCCGTCGAGCAGGCGATCGCGGCCTTCACTCCCGAGGAAGCGCTTACGTTCGCCACCCTGTTCGACCGCTTCGTCCGCGCCTGGCCGCGCGACTGACGCGCGCCGCGCTCGCGCGCGCGCCGCGCTCCACTCCGCGCCGCGCGCCGCGCCGGATCCGCTCGTGCGAAAAGTGCGGTCGCCGGCCCGTGTGTTCGACTTTTCGCACGACTCCACAGGGCGCATTGTCCACAGGCTCTAGCGCGCCGCAACCGGGGGCGCCGCGCCCCCGGGATGCCGCGCCCCTAGCGCGCCCCCGCCCCTGAGCGCGCCGCGCGCACCGGCACCAGTAGCGCGAGGCCCACGGCCAGCACCACCACGATCCCGAGTATGCCCCAGAACTGGGCTCCGCCCACGGCCACGAAGGTCGCGAAGAGCAGGGGCGCCAGAAAACTGACCGCGCGGCCGGTGGTCGCGTAGAGCCCGAAGACTTCGCCTTCCCGTCCGGTCGGTGTGATGCGCGTGAGGAAGGTTCTGCTCGCCGACTGTGCCGGCCCGACGAACAAGCACAGCACGAGTCCGCCGATCCAGAACGCCATCGGACCGAGGCCGTGCGCGAAGAACACGGCCAGCCCCGCGACGATGAGGCCGATCAGCGAGGTCACGATCACCGGTTTGGGGCCGAATCGGTCGTCGAACCGCCCGGAGATCAGCGTGCTCACACCGGCCACGACGTTCGCGACGATGGCGAAGATGATCACTTGTCCGCTGGTGAAGCAGAAGGTCCCGGCTGCGAGGATTCCTCCGAAGGTGAAGACTCCCACGAGTCCGTCGCGGAAGAACGCGCTCGCGACGAGGAACAGGACGGTGTTCCGGCTCTCCTTCCAGAGGCGTCCGATGTCGCGAACGAGCGCGGGATACGACGCGAAGAAGCCCACTCGAACGCGGCGATCGGCGGCCGGGATCTCGGGAACACTGAACAGGACCGGCAGGGAGAAGACGAGCAGCCACGCCGCGGCGATGAGGGTGACGATGCGGATGTTGAGGCCTTCGTCTGTCGGCACGTGCAGCAGCCCGCCGTCGCCGGAGACGAGTCCGACGTAGACGATGAGCAGGAGCACGATTCCGCCGAGGTAGCCGGCGCCCCATCCGAAGCCGCTGACCTTGCCGACGGTCTTCGGTGTGGAGACCTGCACGAGCATCGCGTTGTAGTTGACCGTCGCGATTTCGTAGAAGACTGTGCCGACGGAGACCAGGATGACCCCCAGCAGGAAGTAGCCCGGGTCGCCTTTGACGAAGAACATCAGCGCCGTCATCACCACGACCACGCCGGTGTTGATCGCGAGCCAGAACTTGCGGCGTCCCGAGCCGTCCGTCCTGCGGCCGAGCACAGGCGCAAGCAGGGCGACGACGATTCCGGCGATGGCGAGTCCCAGACCGAGTCCGCTCGAGAGGGGTGCGGCCGTCGCGGCTGTGGAGCATGCCGCGGTCGCATCCTTCGTGAGCTTCATGGAAGGGTCGACGAAGTAGCTGCTGGTGAGGTAGACCGTGAAGACGAACGTCGTGATCACCGCGTTGAACGCTGCACCGCCCCAGTCCCAGAGCGCCCAGGCCACGACACGGCGACGCGGGATGCTCTGCTCGGGCGTCGTGTCGACGAACAGCGGGGGCGGGGTCGGGTCGTTCGTCATGTGCACACAGTATCGACCGGCGGTGTACGGCACGGGATGCGCGCCCGACCACGTCCACATAGTCTGTGGAGCAGAGGCTCTTGGGGTGGAGTCAGCAACGAAGACGGGGTTTTGCATGACCAGAGTGAACGCGGCGAGCGAGATCCCGCCCGAAGACCAGCAGACCGCGGTGATGATCCGTGGACTGTACAAGCATTTCGGGCAGAAGGCGGCTGTCGATGGCATCGACCTGGATGTTCCGAGCGGCAGTTTCTACGGCCTCGTCGGCCCGAACGGCGCGGGCAAGACGACGACGCTGAGCATGGTCACGGGTCTCTTGCGCCCCGACCACGGCCAGGTTTTCTTGCACGGCGTGGATGTGTGGCGTGAACCGATCCGGGCCAAGTCCATGGTCGGCGTGCTCTCGGACGGCGTGCGGCTGTTCGACCGTCTCACCGGCTTGCAGCTCGTCGAGTACGCCGGACTGCTGAGCGGGATGGACCGTGCAACGGCCACCGAGCGCACCCACGACCTGCTCCGCCTCCTCGACCTCGAGCAGGACGCCGGCACGCTGGTCGTCGACTACTCCGCCGGCATGACCAAGAAGGTCGCTCTCGCCTGCGCGATGGTCCATGCACCTCGAGTTCTGGTGCTCGACGAGCCGTTCGAGTCGGTCGATCCCGTATCGGCGGCGAACATTCGCGACATCCTCCACGGTTTCGTGCGCGGCGGCGGCACCGTGATCGTCTCGTCGCACGTGATGGATCTGGTGCAGCGGATGTGCGACCACGTCGCCGTCATCACCAACGGCCGGGTCGTGGTGGCCGGCACGGTCGACGAGGTGCGCGGCGACTCCACTCTCGAGGACCGCTTCGTCGAGCTGGTCGGTGGCCGCCGCGTGGGGGAGGGGCCGGAATGGTTGCAACACTCGTAAGGCTCCGCCTTCTCGTTCTCAAGAATTCGTTCCGTCGAAGCACCGGTCAGCTGGTCGCGGTGATCATCGGCGCGGCCTACGGCGCCCTCATGCTCGGCGGCGTCGTCATCGCGCTGTTCGCCTTCAACCTGCTGCCGGTGCCCGACCTGCGCACGATCATCGTGCTGGCCGGTTCGGTTCTCGTTCTCGGCTGGGTGGTGTTGCCTTTGCTCACGTCCGGCGTCGAGCAGACGCTCGACCCGGCCCATCTCGCCGTGTACCCCATCCCGCTGAACCAGCTGCTCACGGGGATGCTGCTCAGCGGCATCGTGGGCGTCCCCGGCGCCGTGACGACCATCGCCGCGCTCGCCACGTTCGGCTCGTGGTTGCGGATGCCCGGCATCGCCCTGATCGCGCTCGCCACAGGCGCGATCGGCGCGGTCACGTGCGTTGTCGCGTCCCGAGCCGTCACCTCCGTCTCGACCGGGCTCGCGTCGGGCCGCCGGTTCCGCGAGGCGAGCGGGCTGCTCCTGCTCATCCCGCTCATCCTCGCCGGCCCGATCGTCATCGGCATCACCCGCGGTCTCCGCAACTCGGCCGGAGGCCTGCCGGGCATCGCCGAGGGGCTCTCGTGGAGTCCGCTCGGCGCGATCTGGGCGGTCCCGTCGTCGGTCGCCCTCGGGGATCCGCTTGGCGCCCTGTTGCGGCTGCTGATCGGGCTGGCCACGCTCGGCATCCTGTTCGTCGTGTGGCGCTGGGGTCTCGCTCGCGCGCTGGTCACGCCCGTGCGAGGGTCGTCCCGTGTCAGGGGGCGCGCCAGACTCGGACTGTTCGGGGTCTTCCCGGGTACGCAGACCGGCGCGATCGCCGCACGGTGCCTCACCTACTGGTTCCGGGATCCGCGCTACCTTCGTCAGCTGATCATCGTGCCACTGATGCCGCTTCTGCTGTGGTTCTACGCGAGCCTGAACCACGGCGCCGGGCTCCTGATGGTCGCGGGGCCGGCCGTCGCGTTCCTGCTCGGTATCTCGATGCTCGCGGATGTGTCCCTTGACTCGACCGCTTTCGCCTTGCACGTGTCGAAGGCGGTTCCGGGCAGGGCCGACCGCGCCGGACGAGCCTGGGCTGTGCTGACCTTCGCCCTCCCCCTTGTGATCCTGCTGACTCTCGGCTCGGCGGCGATCCAGAACGCCTGGTTACCGGTGCCGGGCCTTCTGGGGCTCGGGCTGGGACTTCTCCTGAGCGGTCTCGCCGTCTCGTCGGTGACCTCCGCGCGTTTCGTCTTTCCGGTGCCCGCTCCCGGCGACAACCCCTTTCGGGCGCGCCCCGGGACGAACGTGGCGAACGTCGGCGCGACGTT
>DASYGJ010000331.1:0-4865 GCA_035999915.1 Leifsonia sp. | reverse complement strand
GGGTTACTCGGGCTATTCGTCGATCGGCAGTGAGAACGGGATCGCCTCGGGACGCTTGGGCAGAATGTTGTCGCCCGACGACTGGTGGCGAACGCGGCGGAGCACCCACGGCACGAGATACTCGCGGGCCCAGGAGAGGTCCTCGGAGCGGGCCTGGCGCCACGAGACCAGCGGCAACGGTTCGGGCTCGAGCGGCTGAAGATCGTTCTCGACGTTGAGGGCAGCGAGCACCATCCGGGCGACGGTGTGATGGCCGAGCGGGGCGAGGTGCAGGCGATCGGGGGCCCACATCCGCGCATCCTGGATCTCGGAGAGCGCCCACTGATCGGCCACGATGCAGTCATACTTCGCCGCGACCGCACGCACGTTCTCGTTGTAGATCGCCACCTTGCCGCGAATACCGCGGAACACCGGAGAGAAGCCGACATCGACACCCGTGAAGACGACGATCGTTGCGCCCCCCGCGCTGAGGGCGCCGACGGCCTGGTCGAACAGCGCCGCGATCCGATCGGGATCGGTACCGGGCCGGATGACATCGTTGCCGCCGGCCGAGATCGTGATGAGGTCGGGATGCAGAGCGACGGCTGGCTCGACCTGCTCGTCGAGGATCTGCTTCATCAGCTTGCCTCGAACAGCCAGATTGGCGTAGGCGAAGTCGTCGGTCTGCCGGCTCAGAACTTCGGCGACCCGATCGGCCCAGCCACGGTGCCCGCCTGGCCTGCGCGGCTCAGGATCCCCAATGCCTTCGGTGAACGAATCGCCCAACGCGACGTAGCGGGACCACGGATGCTGTGCTTCGGCCATTGCTCCATTCTGCACGTCGCGCGACGGCGCGGCGCGCCCGGGCTTCGCCGCCGGGTCGGCGGGTGTCGGAGGCAGACGGTAAATTCGATCCAAGTGGAAACGCCGACCTCGCCCCCGACCTCCGACCAGGAGACCCTCGACAACGACCGCCCGGGGGCTCACGCCGGCACCTTCGCGGCCGAGCACCTCTCGCCGTCGTTCCCCGAGCGCGCCGCCTGGGGTACGGCGGACAAGCTACGGGCCTGGCAGGCGGAGGCGCTCGATGTGTACTTCAAGAACGAGCCCCGCGACTTCCTCGCCGCTGCGACGCCAGGTGCCGGCAAGACGACCTTCGCCCTCCGCCTGGCGACGGAGCTGCTTCGGTCGCGTACCGTCGAGCGAGTGACCGTGGTCGCGCCCACCGAACACCTTAAACGGCAGTGGGCGGAGGCGGCCGAGCGCGTCGGACTGCACCTCGACCCCGAGTTCAAAAACTCGGACGGACGCTACGCACGGCACTACAAAGGCGTCGCGGTCACCTACGCCCAGGTCGCCATGCGGCCGAGCCTGCACAAAGACATCACCGAGGGCTACCGCACCCTGGTCATCCTCGACGAGGTGCATCACGGTGGGGATGCGCTCAGCTGGGGCGACGGCATCCGGGAGGCGTTCGAACGGGCCACCCGACGGCTCTCACTCACCGGCACGCCGTTCCGATCCGACACCGCTCCCATCCCGTTCGTCTCATACCTGCCCGACAAGAGCGGTATCCGCACCTCGCTCACGGACTACAACTACGGGTACGGTCGCGCACTCGCCGACGGCGTCGTGCGTCCGGTGATCTTCCTCGTCTACGCGGGACACATGCGCTGGCGCACCAAGACCGGCGACGAGATGGAGGCCCGGCTCGGCGAAGGAAACACCAAAGACATCACCGCGCAAGCCTGGCGCACGGCGCTCGACCCGCGAGGTGAATGGATCCCCTCGGTGCTGAGCGCGGCGAACCGGCGGCTGACCGAGGTGCGCAACTCCATCCCCGACGCCGGCGGACTGGTCATCGCGACCGACCACTACACCGCACGGGCGTACGCCGACCTGTTGCAGCAGATCACCGGCGAGCCGGTCACCGTGGTGCTTTCGGACGAGAAGGAGGCAAGCGACCGGATCGAAGCGTTCTCGAAAGGTACGAGCCGCTGGATGGTCGCGGTGCGAATGGTGTCGGAGGGGGTGGACGTTCCGCGGCTTGCCGTTGGCGTGTACGCGACCAGCGCATCCACACCCCTCTATTTCGCGCAGGCAATCGGACGGTTCGTGCGGGCGCGGCGTCGCGGTGAGACCGCATCCGTGTTCCTCCCGAATGTTCCGGCCCTGATGGCGCTGGCGAACGCTCTCGAAGTGGAACGGGATCACGCGCTCGACCGGCCCACCGACGAAAATACCGAAGGTGACTTCTTCAACCCCGAAGACGCGATGATGGCGGAGGCGAACGGGCAGGAGCGCGGATCGGACGCGCTCAACGCGGAGTTCGCCTTCGAGGCGATCGGGTCGGAGGCGAACTTCGACCGTGTCCTTTACGACGGTCAAGAATTCGGTGGCTACGCAGCGCCCGGCAGTGATGAGGAGCACGACTTCATCGGGCTCCCGGGCATCCTCGAACCGGAGCAGGTGCACGAGCTTCTGCAGCAGCGGCAGCAACGTCAAGCGCGTCGCACGGCGGCGCGCCCGACGACAGCCGACGGACATCCGCCGGCTCCGCTCTACCGCAACCTCAAAGAGCAACGCTCCCTGCTCAACAGCCTCGTGGGGCTGTACGCCAAGAACACCGGAGAGGCACACGGACTCGTGCACGCCGAACTCCGCCGGGTCTGCGGCGGACCGGCCGTCGCGCAGGCCTCCGTCACCCAACTGCAATCGCGCATCGACTTCCTGCGCAAGCGCCTCGGCCGCGTCTGACGCGCCGCGCTGAGCGGCTCTAGGCTGGAGGCATGTCGGCGAATGACGAAACAGAAGCGAACGGGCAGCATCCCAACGAACCACACCGTGAGGGGCTGTCGCAGCGGCTCAACTGGTTGAGGGCCGGCGTTTTGGGGGCGAACGACGGAATCGTCTCGGTCGCTGCGGTCGCGGTGGGTGTCGCGGGAGCAACGACCGCGGTCGCGGCCATCCTCACCGCGGGTCTCGCGGCGCTGGTCGGTGGCGCGATCTCGATGGCGCTCGGCGAATACGTGTCGGTGAGCAGTCAGCGGGACAGCGAACATGCGTTGATCGCAAAGGAGCGCCGCGAACTCGAGGAGACGCCCGAAGAGGAGCTCGAGGAGCTGGCCGGAATCTATCAAGGCAAGGGGCTCAGCGCCGAGACCGCGCGGCAGGTGGCCATCGAGCTCACCGAACACGATGTGCTCGCAGCCCACCTCTCGGCTGAGCTCGGCATCGATCAGGACGACGTCGTGAGCCCCTGGCATGCGGCCCTCGCGTCTGCCGTAGCGTTCACCATCGGCGGCATCCTGCCGATGATCTCAATGCTGTTCCTGCCGGCGACAGCACGTGTGCCGGTGACGTTCGTCGTCGTGCTGGTGGCACTCGCTGTGACTGGGTACGTGGCGGCCTACATCGGCGGCAGCTCGCGTTGGCGTGCAACGGTCCGGGTTGTCGTGGGAGGCGCCATCGCGCTCATCGCGACATTCGCGATCGGCGCGCTGCTCGGCACGACCGGCGTCGTCTAAGGGCCCGGAGCGTGAAAGACAAGCAGGAGATCGTCGCCAATTGGCTCCCGCGATACACGGGGACGCCGCTCGAAGAGTTCGGCGACTACGTGCTTCTCACCAACTTCGGCGACTATGTCGCGCGGTTCGCGAGCGAGAACGGTGTCGAGGTGCGCGGTGCGGACAAGGCGATGCCGAACGCGACGGCCGATGGCATCACGATGATCAATTTCGGGATGGGCAGTCCGAACGCTGCAACGGTCATGGATCTGCTCAGCGCGGTGTCGCCGCAGGCTGTGCTCTTTCTCGGCAAGTGCGGCGGGGTCAAGAAGAAGAATCAACTCGGCGATCTGTTGTTACCGATCGCCGCCATTCGGGGCGAGGGGACGTCGAACGACTACCTTCCGCCGGAGGTGCCCGCCCTGCCGGCGTTCCAGTTGCAGCGAGGTGTGTCCACCACCATCCGTGACCTCGGCTATGACTACTGGACCGGGACGGTGTACACCACCAACCGGCGGGTCTGGGAGCACGACGACGCGTTCAAGGCTTATTTGAAGCGCACCCGTTGCATGGCGGTCGACATGGAGACGGCGACGATTTTCGCTGCGGGTTTCGCCAACCACATCCCGTCGGGCGCTTTGCTGTTGGTGTCCGACCAGCCGATGGTGCCGGAGGGGGTGAAGACGGCGGAGAGCGATCTCGCGGTGACCTCGGAATTTGTTTCGCGGCACATTCAGATCGGCGTCGAGGCGCTCAAGCTGGTGCGGCGCAATGGACGCAGCGTGCGGCACCTGCGGTTCGAGGATGCATGAACGGCTGAGCGTCGCGGTCACCGGAAGTCGCGTGAGGTGGTGCGCATCCCCACCGTCAGCGTCTCCAGTCGGTCGGCGACCAGGTTGATCACCCCCTCGTGCGATCGCTCGAGGATGCCCCGGATGATCATGGCTGGAGCCTCCCGCGCGACCCGGCGGTAGCGGCTCCAGACCCCTTGTGGGCAGATGATGTTCACCAGGCCGGTCTCGTCTTCCAGGTTGAGGAAGGTGACCCCGCCTGCCGTCTGGGGTCGCTGTCGGTGGGTGACCACGCCGCCCACCTCGATGCGGCGACCGGATTCGGCGAAGGGCAGCCGGTCGGCCGGATAGACCCCGCGCTCCCGTAGCTGTGGCCTCAGGAAGCTGACGGGATGATCGTCGGTGGAGATCCCCGTCGCCCAGAGGTCGGAGGCCAACTGTTCGGCGGGGGAGAGGATCGGCAGAAGCGGCGGCTGTACCGAGATCGTTGTGCCGGCGAGGTATTCGGGTTTCTCCTGCGCGGCCGGCCCGGCCTCCCAGATGGCTTGTCGCCGGGTGAGCCCGAAACTCTCGAAGGTGCCCGCGGTCG
>DASYGJ010000282.1:0-9226 GCA_035999915.1 Leifsonia sp. | reverse complement strand
CGCCGCGACCACAACGTTGCGTCGCTCGTGACGACCCGGGTCGAACCGGTAGTGATGGATGACCCATCTCCAAATGGAATCGTCCGCGTCGTTGACCCGCGCCACCCGGAACTCCTCTCGACCACGCCGTCCGCCTCCACCCTGTCGAGTGCGAGAACGAAACGTCAACAGGAATGATGCGGCGGGCGCTCTGACGTTAGCGAAGCCGGTCAACGTAGGCTGCGCTCATGGTCATGATTCGCGAGGCTGCGACCGGCGACATCGAAAACCTCATCGACGCCCTACTGGCTGCGGCCAACTGGGATCACCCTGACGCCGCTTCATCCTGCCCCCTAGACAAAAGCAACTACATATCAGATGTGCTGCGAAGGGAGGTTGGTTAGCCGCGTGATGGTGGGACGTATCCGGTGCTGCGCGCCGCTGTGCTGGACTGCAGCGCAGACGGTGTGGCGGCAGTGGCGCTCACGCGCCCTACGAACGCGTAACGCGACCCCCGGCGTCGACGGCCACCGCGGTCGACTTTCCGCCGAAACGCAGTCCTCGCACGTCGATGGTTGTCGATGAGGGAAGCGGTGACACGCGCAATTCGCCCGCCTGCGCATCCGCTTCGAGCCCGAGCAGTGTGCCGAGCACTGCGATGGCTGCAGCAGCCGACCATGCCTGCGGGCGGCAGGCCGACGGGTAGGGGATGGGCGTCGCAGTGTCGGTTGTCGAGTCGCCGGAGTGCAGTTCGGGCATACGGTACCCGAAGCCGTCGGCGGTGCGGAGGAGGCCTTCGATCAGCTCGGCGGCCTCGTCGTGGAAGCCTTCCCGTCCGAGGCCGGCGATCGCGATTGCGGTGTCGTGGGTCCAGACTGATCCGCCGTGATAGCTGAGCGGCCAGAATCCGGCTGAGTCGCTCGACATCGTGCGGAGGCCGAACCCGGAGTTCAGTTCGGGCGACGCGAGCCGGGCGGCGACAAGCGCCGCCTGGTCCGGGTCGAGGATGCCGGTGCCGAGGAGGTGCCCGATGTTGCTGGTGACCGTGTCGACCTTGCGCTTCTGGGCGTCGAGCGCGACCGCCGGGTAGGGGCCGTTCGGAGAGTCGATCCAGAACGATTCGGCGAATCGGGTCTTAAGGGCGGCCGCCCACTCCCGCCAGTAGTTGCCCGGCCGGCCGAAATGTTCGAGCAGCGCTGCGCCGCTGATGGCCGCCTCGAACGCATACGCTTGCACCTCGCAGAGCGCGATCGGCCCGTCGGCCAACGTTCCGTCGCGCCACTGGATCGAGTCGTCGGAGTCCTTCCATCCCTGGTTCGTGAGGCCGTGCCCGGTCGTATCCACATATTCGAGGAAGCCGTCGCCGTCGCTGTCGCCGTAGTCGCGCATCCATGCCAACGCCGATTCGAGGTTCGGCAGCAGCGCTTCGACCTCAGAGTCGGGCATGCCCCACTTCCACGCGTCGTGGAGCAGCGTGATCCAGAGCGGAGTCGAGTCGACCGTCCCGTAGTAGAGCGGCGGCAGGGAGATGTTCAGGCCGGGGATCTCCAGAACTCCCGGGCGCAACTCGTGCATGATCTTGCCGGGCTCCTCGGCGGTATCTGCCACCTCCCGGGTGCCCTGCAGCGCGGCCAGCACGCGTAACGTCGAGGCGGCGAGTTCGGTGCCGAGGGGCAACAGCATGCGCGCCGCCCAGATGGAATCGCGACCGAAGAGGGTGAAGAACCAGGGCGCGCCGGCGGCGAGGAATACGTCGTCGGGCTGGTCGCGCGTGACCATGCGAAGGGCTTGCAGATCGTTGATCGCGGTGTGCACCCATGACGACAATCGCGAGTCGCCCGCATGCACTGACACGGCATCCCAGTTCGCTGAGCTTTCGGCCCCGGCGACAACGGTCGTCGGATCGGTCACTGTCAGGCGCCACGAGATCGTCGTGCTGGCGCGCGCCGCCACATCGACCGGCCATTCGAGGAGCACGAACGTATCGCCGTCGGGGACGTTGCCGGATGCGCCGCCGCCGCCGTGCCCGATCGGGATCTGCGCGCCCGGAGCCTCGAGCCGCGCTCCGACCTTGCCGGAACCGAATCGCACGACTTCGCCACCGCGGTCCGTGTCAACGCTGAACTCGCTGCCACGCCGGCCCACCTTGACGACCTGCATGGGCGTGAAGTCGGCATGGAGGGCGACGGTGACGGTCGTGTGCACGGGCTCGTCCAGCGCGTTCACGAGTGTGATCGACTCCTCGAGCGAGTCTGTCTGGACAGTGCGGCGACGTTCGACGCGCACCCGCGGATCGGCCGTCCCATCGTCGATGCCCCGGGCGAGGGAGGTGAAGACCGTGGTGGCGGCATCCACGGTCGAGGTCGCGATGTGTTCAGGAGTCGTGCCGGCGACCGTGAGCCGCAACTCGTCGAGCACCCGCAGGTCGGAGTGGTAGAAACCCTGGATACCGTGAGCGCAGATGTCGCCGTCACGCGAAGACCAGGCCTGGCTCGGCGTGGCCAGCAGTACGACGCTGTCGTGCAGGAGCGGTTGGTGGGGCTGGGTCATGGTGGGGTGCACGCCTCCTCGGCGATGGTCGATGGGTCGGATGCGGACCGGTGCAGCGAAGGGAACGACCAAGGTCATTCCTTCACCGCTCCGTCGCTCGCGTTCATGATGCGTTTCTGGAAGATGAAGAACATCAGTGCGACCGGGATGGTCATGATCGCTGCCGCCGCAAGTTTGATCGGATACTGGCTGCCCTGGCTCAGCTGTCCGCTCGCGAGGCCGGCGACACCCTTCGTCAAGGTCGTCAGTGCCGGATCCTGCGTCGAGATGATGAAGTGGCTCAGTTCGTTCCACGATCCCTGGAACGACAGGATGATGATCGTGATCAGCGCGGGCCGGGCCATCGGCAGGACGACCGACCAGAACGCGCGAAAGGTGCCGGCGCCGTCGATCCGGGCCTGCTCTTCGACGCTCGGGGGAATCGACTCGAAGAAGTTCTTCATGATGAACACCCCGGCGGCATCGGTCAGAAGCGGCACGATCATTCCGGCGTACGAGTCGTAGATGCCCAGCTGGTTGATGACGAGGAACTTCGGGATCAGGAGCACCACCGCAGGCACCGCCATTACGGCGATGAGGGCGGCGAAGATGAACCCGCGGCCGCGGAAGTGCAGGCGTGCGAGCGCGTAGCCGGCGAGCGAATCGAAGAAGACCCTGCCGAAGGTGACGAAGACCGTCACGATTGCGGAGTTCTTGAACCAGGTCGGGAAGTCGGAGTAGCCGAACAGCTTCTGGTAGGCCGCGGTTGTCCACGTGGTGGGGATGAGTGCGATCGGGTTGGACGTCGCTTCCGCATCGGTCTTGAATGACGTCGCCACCTGGATGAGGAACGGCATGATGTAGACGATCGCGATGGCGATGAGGATCGCATAGGTGACCGAGGTCGCCACGATGGATTTGGTCGATCGTGTGCGCTGACGACGCGGGCTCGCGCCCTGCGTTGGCGCGGCGGACGACGACGCGACGGGTTCGGCGGTGATGGTCATGAGGCGATCCCTTTCACGGTCTCGGATGCTGCGACGACCTGATAGCGGCGCATGCGGCGCTTCGACACCGTGCGTTCGCGTAGCACCCAGCGCTGGAAGAGTGTGAACACGACGATGATGACGAACAGGATGAAGGCGATCGCGGCGCCCTGGCCCCATGCCTGGTTGTTGAACGCCGATGAGTACGACAGGTAGGCCGGTGTCAGGGTGGTCTTGCCCGGTGCGCCGTGGGTGCCGGTGTAGATCTGGTCGAAGACCTGCCAGCAGCCGATGAGGCCGAGAGTGAGCACAGTGAACAGTGTTGGGCGGAGCTGCGGGAGGGTGATGCGCCAGAAGCGCTGCCAGCCGTTCGCACCGTCCATCATCGCCGCTTCGGTGATGTCGCCGCCCAGGTTCTGCAAGCCGGCGATGAACAGCAGCATGAAGGTGCCACTCGTCGTGAAGATCGCCATGATGACGAAGGCGGACATCGCCACCGACGGGCCTGCGAGCCAGTCCCACCACGAGACGCCGAGGAGATCGTTGTTCGTCAGGAAGGCAGGCCCGGTGGTGACGCCGAAGGCGGCCAGGAGATTGTGGATGATCCCGCTCGGGTCGTTGAACCAGTTCGGTCCGTTGATGCCGACCCACGAGAGCACCTTGTTGACCGCCCCGGTCGTGCTGAACAGGAACAGCCACAGCACCGTGATCGCCACCGAACTCGTGACCGACGGAAAGTAGAACGCCGTGCGGAAGAAGCCGCGACCGCGAAGGATCGCCCGGTTGACGAGGACCGCGAGGAGAAGGGCGACGGCCGTCTGAAGCGGAACTACCAGCACCACGTACCACACGTTGTTTCTCAGGGAGGTGCCGAAGTCTTGCTCGGCGAGGCCGCCGCCGGACAGGATGGACGTGTAGTTCTTCAGCCCGACGAAGTTGACACTGCTGGCGAAGGGACTACCGCGGCCGCCCCAGTCAGAGAAGCTGACCCAAAGTGCCATGAGCACGGGAACGACCAGGAACACGCCGAGAAGGACGATGATCGGGGCGGTGAACAGCCACCCCGAGACGGCCTCTCCGCGCCGGATGCCGAAACGGCGAGACCGACTCGAAGGTTGTGACATGTCGTGCTACTTCAGCAGTGCTTCGAGGTTGGTCTGAGTGGCGTCGAGGATCACCTGAGGGTCACTCGTCTTCAGCGTCTCGAGCTTGGAGTTGAGGTCGGTGACGACGTCAGAGGCTCCCTTGGCCGCCGGCACACCCTTGGCATAGCCGGCAGCGGTCAGGAACGGGACGAGCGCCGGGTTGTTGGCTTTCCATTCGGATGCGGCGGACTTGATCGATGGCATCGGGCCGAACGCCTTCGAGAAGGCGAGCTGGTCGCCCTTGCTTGTCAGCTTCTCGACGAGTTTGAGTGCCGCAGCCTGGTTGGGGCTGTCGGCGGCGATTCCCCAGCAGTTAGTGAACTGCAGCGTGCCGTGGCCCGCTGGGCCTTTGGGGAGCTCCGCCACTTTGTACGCGATATGAGGGAAGTCGGTCGTCATTGCGCCCGTGATCCAGTTGCCCTCGATCGTCATCGCAGCGAGGCCCTTGCCGAACGCCTCTCCACCCCAGCCCGCGCCGAGGTCCTTGGCGTACTTGAGGGTGCCGTCGTTGAGCATCTTCTTCACCTCGGTGAGCGCCTGGACGTTGGCGGCGCTGTTCGTCGTCGCCTTGGTGCTGTCGTCGTTCATCAGGTTGCCGCCGGCCTGCGTCATGAAGGCCCCGATGCGGGCGTACTCCCCGCCGATGCCTAGGCCAACGTGGGCGGGTGTGGTGAGTTTCTTGCTGACGGCCTCGAGCTGCTGCCAGGTGGTCGGAAGATCACTGTCTGTGAGACCCGCTGCCTTCCACATGTCGGTGTTGACGATCAACTGGAGGGTCGAGAAGTCTTTCGGTGCGCAATACAACTTGTTGTTATAGGTGAACGACTTGACCAGGCTCGGGTAGAAGTCGCCTTTGTTGGACAGCTGGTCGCCGTAAGCGAGGAGCGAGCCGTTGGCGGCGTACCCGGCCAGGGCATCCGTCGAGAGATAGAAGACATCTGCCGGCTTCTTCGCAGCGAAACCCTGCGAGAGCTGCTGGTTGAGATCGCTGGCTACGACGACACTCGCTGTCGTGCCAGAACTGCCCGCCCAGTCTGCAACCGCCGATTTGACCGCAGTCGTCTCGGCATCACCGCTCGACGCGATCATGACAGTGAGTGCCTTCTTGCTCGACGTGAGTTTTGCGCTCGTCGAGTTGCCGCTGCTGCCACTGAAACCGGACCCGCAGGCGGTAAGGGTGAGAGCTGCGGTGACGGCGACGGCGCCGCCGATGAGCCAACGTGTGCTGCTTCGTTGCATGACTTCTCCTTGGTGAGGTGTGCTCGGCTCCGAGCACATGAGACGGAGGTTGCGGAAAGTGTGTAGAACCACGTTTGATCGTTCAAATAAATTCAGGGTAAGCATATTTTTGAACGATCTAATGCGGCGCCCCCAAACATAGCCATCATGGCTCGGGAGTGTCAACCCTTTCCCGATATACACGCAACCGTCGCCGAGGCGATATGGTGGATCCAGCTTTGAACGATCCAAGCGAGAGGTGTAGATGTGGGACTGCTGCCCACTGTGCTCGACGTCGCAGAATCAGCGGGCGTCTCCCGCCAGACCGTGTCAAACGTCCTCAATTCGCCGTCGATAGTCCGCCCCGAGACGCGGGAACGGGTCGAAGCTGCCATCGCAAAGCTCGGGTACCGGCCCCACGCATCCGCCCGCCGCCTGCGCACGCAGAAGAGCTCCACGATCGGGATCCGACTCGATCCGATCACGGCCGACGGCATCTCCGGGTCGATCGTCGACCGATTCTTGCACGCGCTCACCGAACAGGCCGACGCGAAGAACCTACGGGTTACCCTGTTCACCGCGGATGATCCGGAGGGGGAGATCCGGCAGTTCCAACGGCTCAGCGACGGGGCCGACGTCGACGCATTCGTACTGACGTCGACGTTCCACGGCGACCCACGCACCGAGTGGCTGATCGAGCACGGACAGCCGTTCGTCACCTTCGGGCGCCCCTGGGGCATCGACGACATGAACGACCCGCAACACCTCTGGGTCGACGTCGATGGCTGGGACGGCCTGCAGCAGGCGACCACCCACCTGCTGTCGACGGGGGCTCGGCGGGTCGGCTATATCGGCTGGCCGAACCCATCAGGAACCGGAGATGACCGCCGACGGGGCTGGTTAGAGACGATGCAGGCCTCGAGCGGCCTGAGCGACACCGAACTCGAGAAACTTACGGTGACGACAGTAGACGGCGTCTCGCTTGGAGCGGATGCGATGCGGCGCCTGCAGGCGGCAGCCGGCCGCGTCGATGCGGTGGCCTGCGCGAGCGACACCCTCGCGCTCGGCGCGCTGATGGCGACCGCGGGCCGCATCCCCGTCGTCGGCTATGACAACACACCCGTCGCGGCGTCGATCCGCTTCTCGAGTGTTGAACAGCCGCTTGACGAGGTAGCCGCCGGGGTGCTCGAACTGCTCACCGGGTCACACGGAGGTCGTGTTCACAGCGGGTCGGATTCTGTGTCAGACCCCCGCCACCGGCTGGTGAAGCCACGCCTCGTGGTGCGCGAGTACCGTCCGCTGGAGTCGTCCGCGCCCGATGAGTAAGCGCCTGCGTGCAGCCGCTGGCCGCCTCAGCGCGCTTGAGTTCCTTCTTGCGCACTAGCGACGCGTGTCGTTAATTCCTAAATGGTTGGTGGTTTGGGAGAGTTGAACCGCCGCAAGCGCTCCTTCATCGATCAGTCGCTGCTGCGAGAGCGGTAGTTTCGGGGAGTGAATGTTTCAACTCGTCGGGTCGTCGCGTGGCTGGTCGATTGGGGCTGCATCCTTGTGTGGGCTGCTGCTACTGCCGTGGTCGGGGTCTCACTCTTTCAAGCCGGCGTCATCACCACAACGAATCCTTTCGCGCAGAACGTCACTGGGGCAGTCGTGGTCATCGTTCCTGTCGTCGTAGCGGCCGCGTGGTGCGAGTCACGGCCTGCCGGTGCGACTCCCGGGAAACGCCTCATGGGGTTGGTCGTGCTGACAAACTCCCGGCGCGTGCCTTTCCGGCTCGCTCTGCTGCGCAATTTCCTCAAGCTCGGGGTGCCGTGGCTGATCGGCCACGCGGCGGTCTACGCCATAGTGACCAGCAGCACCGTCAACCACGATGTTCCCGCTGCGGTGTGGGTGCTGACCGGGCTCGCCTACCTCATCCCGATCGTCTGGATCGTTTCGTTGTTCGTCGGGGAGGGACGAACGCCGTACGACCGAATCTGCGGCACCAACGTCGGGCGACAGAGAGGTCTACCTGGGCGTTCACTTTCCTCGGCGGCGCGTCGCTGAGCGTAGTGGTGCAGAACGAAGGTGTGCGCTGACTCGACCGAGAATGCGCGCGAGGTCGTCGGCGTCGTCGTCTGTGATGGGTGCGAATAGCAACTGATGGACCGTGTCGATGTGGCCCGGGAACACGGCCGTGAGGACGTCTCGGCCGGCGGCGGTGATCGCGACGACGGTGCTGCGCTCGTCATCCGGCGACGGTGAACGCGTGATGAGACCGCGCTGCTCGAGGAGCTGTGCCTGGTAAGTCAGTCCGCTGCGACTGTAAACCACGCCGTCGGCAAGGTCGGTCATGCGCTGGTTGCCGTCCGGTGCGTCGCCCAGGCGCGCCAGGAGCTGGAACTGCACGTAACTCAGGCTGCCCACGTCGCGGAGCTGCTGCTCGACCGCCGGCCGGATAAGGCCGCTCACCTCGGTGAAGGCGAAGTACGCGGCCAGTTGAGTGGGCGTTAGGGAGGCGGGCGTCTCGGTCATCCTCCGATTCTAGCTGTTGCTTCGATTTCGAAGTAGTGCTACATTCTCCCTATCGCTTCGAATTCGAAGCAAACCGAGAGGACACCATCATGAAGGCAGTGCAGTTCCACAGCGTCGGAGGCCCAGAAGTCCTGCAGTACGGCGAGATCGAGCAGCCGGTCCCCGGTCCCGGGGAGGTGCGGCTCCGCGTCGCAGCCTCCGGGTTCAGCGCGGCGGACAACAGCATGCGGGCAGGGTTCCTGCCGATCCCGATCGAGCTCCCGCACATCCCCGGCTACGACGTCTCCGGAACCGTCGACGCGATCGGCGAGGGAGTCACCGGGCCGGCCGTCGGCGACCCGGTGATCGCATTCCTCCCCATGGAGCGCAACGGCGGCGCGGCGGAGTTCGTCATCGCGCCCGCAGAGTCCGTGGTGGCGGCGCCGACGACGATCCCACTGGCAGACGCAGCGGCAATGCCGTCTGTGACGTTGACCGCGTGGCAGGCGCTTTTCGACGCCGGGGAGCTCACCGCGGGCCAGCGGGTGCTGATCATCGGCGCCGGGGGCGTCGTGGGAAAGTACGCGGTCCAGCTCGCCGAGCGCGCAGGGGTATACGTCATCGCGACGGCCAGCCCACGCAGCATCGACGCCGTGCGCGCTGCCGGCGCAGACCAGGTCGTCGATCACACCACGACCGATCTCCTTGAGGCGATCGATGGACAGATGGATGTCCTCTTGAACCTCGCACCGATCGACCCGGATCAGTTCGCCGCCTCCGTGGCCGCTGTCCGCGACGGTGGCCGTGTCGTCAGCACGACGGCTTTCATGGCGACACCCGACGACAAGACTCGCGGCGTGACCGCGGTGACAGTGTTCG
>DASYGJ010000243.1:0-38798 GCA_035999915.1 Leifsonia sp. | reverse complement strand
AGCGCGATCCAGATGCCACGGATGAACTGCGCGCGCTGCGGGTGACCGATCATGCGGCCCTCCTGGTCGAGTTCCAGGAGGAGACCGGCGATGCGCTTGCAGCGCGGCTCGCCGACGCGCCACGGGTCTTCGACCGCCTGACCCTCACCGAGCCCGCCGAGCTCAGCTCCGATGCTGCCCGTCGCGCCCAGCTCTGGCGCCTCCGCAAGGGCCTCTACACCCTCGTCGCCGGCAACCGCCCCTCAGGTACCACGGCACTGCTGGAGGACATCGCCGTCCCGGTCGAGGGGCTCGATGAAACGTGCCGGGAGCTCACCCGGCTGTTCGGCGAGTACGACTACGAGGACTCCGTCATCTTCGGGCACGCGAAGGACGGCAACATCCACTTCATGCTCAACGAACGGTTCGAGCGGCCCGAGTCGTTGGCGAGGTACGAGGCGTTCACCGAGGAGATGATCGCACTCGTGCTGGGCCACGGCGGCACCCTCAAGGCCGAGCACGGCACGGGACGGATCATGGCGCCGTTCGTCCGCAGGCAATACGGCGACGAGCTCTACGAAGTGATGCAGGAGGTCAAGCGCCTGGTCGACCCGGCCGGACTGCTCAACCCCGGCGTGCTGCTGAACGAGGACCCGGCAGGCCATGTCAGCAATCTCAAAACCGCCCCGACCGTGGAATCGGAGGTGGATCGCTGTGTCGAATGCGGGTACTGCGAACCCGTGTGCCCCTCGAGGGACATCACGTTGACTCCCCGAGAGCGCATCGTGCTGCGACGGGAACTGGCCGACGCCGAAGCGTCGGGCGATGACGAGCTCGTGGCCGAGCTGCGACGGGAGTACTCCTACGACGGTGTGCAGACCTGCGCGGTCGACGGCATGTGCCAGACCGCCTGCCCGGTGCTGATCAACACGGGGGATCTCGTGCGCCGATTGCGGGGTGAGAATCAGAACCGGGTGATGCAGGCCGCCTGGAAGGCCGCCGCGCAGCACTGGGACGTCGTCAGCAAAGCCGGAGGCGCGGCGATGACGGTGGCGGATGCCATGCCGGCCGTCCTGCCGAAAGCAGCGACCGCAGCCGGCCGGGCGCTCCTCGGTGCCGATGTCGTGCCCGAATACTCCGTCGACCTGCCGGCGGGAGGAGCGCAGCGACGCCCCATAGAGGCCTCCGACGCCGTCGCCGTGTACTTCTCCAGCTGCACGAACACCATGTTCGGACCGGTCGGGAAGAACGGTGTCAGCGAATCGTTCCTCGAACTCTGCGCGCGGGCCGGAGTCGTCGTCGCCACGCCCGACGATATCCCATCGCTGTGCTGCGGCACACCGTGGAAGTCCAAGGGCCTCACCGACGGGTATGACGTGATGAAGGGGCAGGTGACCGCCTCGCTTCTTCGCGCGACCCGCGACGGTGAACTGCCGGTCGTCTGCGACGCTTCCTCCTGCACCGAGGGTCTGCGCATCCTGCTTGAATCGGCGCAAGGGTCCGGGATCCGGGTCATGGATGCAGTGGAGTTCGTCGACGCCGCGGTTCTTCCCCGGCTCCCGGCCGGAAAGAAGATTCCCTCGGTCACGCTGCATCCCACCTGCTCCTCCGTGCATTTGGGCCTCGAGAGCGCCCTCAAACGGGTGAGCGCGGCAGCCGCTGAGGAGGTGATCGTGCCGGATGAGTGGGGTTGCTGTGCCTTCGCCGGTGACCGCGGCATGCTTCATCCCGAGCTGACTGCCTCCGCCACCGCGCGGCAGGCGGCGCAGGCGATCGATGCGGACACCGTGGCGTACGCCTCCCTCAACCGCACCTGCGAACTGGGCATGACTCGCGCGACAGGACGCGAGTACGAGCACATCCTCCAGACGCTGGCCCGGTCGTTGTCGGCCACGGATACGGAATAGCGCCGCGCTCCAAGTTGCGCAAAAGTCTGCGGGCACCTAGGAGATAGGGTCACCGATCCGCATACTTGAAGCTCGGTTGGGTGGTCCACTGACAAGCGGTCCATCAACCGCGCAGCGCCCGCGCTGTCTCCGCGGGCGCTGCGCTACGCACTCCCACCATCGAAGAAGCTGGAGCACACATGAAGCGTACGCTTTTCGCGGCCGCCGCTATGGCCGCGGTTCTTGTATTGAGCCCTCTCGCGCCGTCGGCCAACGCCGACACCCCACCACCGAACTGCGTCGCCAAGACACCGGGGGGTCGCGTGTCCGTGGACGCAACCTGTGTCGATCCGACCTACGCCGCCCCGGTGGTCGACAGCCAGTCCGACGTGACCGAGCCTGCGACCGCTCACCTGGTCCAGGGTCATTTCGATGGCACGTCGGTCTCCTTCCGCATCTACCTTCCGCCCAAGAACGCGTGGCACAACAGGTTCTTCCAGTTCACGTACCCGCTCGACGGTCAGGAGCCGGTCGACAGCGTCGCTTTTGCCACAAGTCACGGTGGCTACAGCGTGCAGACAACTGGGGTCGCCGGCTACCGCCATGCTGCGGCAGCGGCCAAGTTCGCCCGTACCGTGGCAGCCAATTTCTACGGAGTGAACGGCGCCGGGATCTTCGGCTATCTCTACGGCTGGAGCGGCGGCGCTTTCCAGGTCGACGGCGCCCTCGAGTACACCTCCGGTGTGTGGCAGGGCGCGGTTCCGATCGTGCAGGGGTCCCCGCTCTCGGTCATCCACAACTTCTCGGTCCGTGCGCTCGCCACCTTCGTGCTCAAGGACAAGAAGGATCAGCTGGAGGCGGCTGAGCGCCCGGGAGGAAGCGGGAACCCGTATGCCGGTCTCTCACCCATGCAGAGTTCCGTTCTGAAGGAAGCCACCCGTATGGGCATCCCGCTGAAGGCGTGGGAGGACTTCGACTACCTCGCCACGACGGTCGCATTCGACGGGTTCGTCGCCCTCGTGCCTCAGATCGACCCGACCTACGTCGACGACTTCTGGAGCAAGCCCGGCTACCTCGGCACCGAGCAGTCGGCGCTCGGGGACTTCTTCCGGCAGGCCGTCGCTCAAGACCCCTCGCTCCGCGCGCGCCTGGCACTCATGGCCTACCACCGTTACACGATTCCCGCGTCAGGCTTCGATGCCGCCTACGGACAGTTCCGGAACGCGGACGGCACCCCGCTGTACCCCCAGCGTACGACCAACGTCGCACGTCTCATCTCGTCGAGCATCACTGGCGGGGCCACTTTCAGTGGCGCTATCAACGTGAAGGTCATCGCCGTCGACAGCACCGTCGATGCCGACGCGTATCCGTGGGAGGGCGCCTGGTACGCCGATCAGATCCGGTCTGCCCTAGGGTCGCGCGCCGATGGCCAATTCCGGGTGTGGTACACGGAGAACGCCGACCACGACCCCGAGAACCGGACGGGTGCCGGCGCTGATCGGCTCGTCGGATACGTGCCGATCGTCTACCGTGCGCTCGACGACCTGTCCTCGTGGGTCGAGAGCGGAACGGTACCGGCCAAATCGAGCTCGTACCGGATCGCACAGGACAACCAGTTGGTGCTCTCGGACTCCATCGACCGCGGCGGTGTACAGCCGCTGGTCGACCTGACCATTCAGGGCGGCGGTCATCGGTGCGATGCGCGGACGGGACAGACCGTCGACTTCAACACTCGGATCCAGGTGCCGCCGGGTACCGGTTCGATCGTCTCGGTCGAGTGGGACCCGAAGGGGGACGGGAACTTCCAGACGATGACGATCCCCTCCGGCCGCACCACGCTGGTCGTCCACACCTCGTACCGATTCACTGAGGCCGGCACGTATTACCCGACCATCCGGGTCGGGTCGCAGCGTGACGGCGACAGCTCCCAGACGCTCACGACGGTTCAGAATCTGGATCGGACGAACGTCGTCGTGAAGTAAACCACCTCGGGGTGCCGCGTCCCATCGGATGCGGCGCCCCGACCGTGACGATGCGCAGCTCACTGCGTCCGGCACCATAGTCGTTGGACGTGTCAAGGAAAACCCCATGTGATCCTCGTGGATCGGAGTCGAGATAAGGCGCTTTTGCGCAACGATGGCTGGGCGATCGCCCGCACCTGGCAGTGTGGTTTCGATCATCACCGACCGGTTCCGCCCCGGAAATCGCTTCCCGTGACCGGAGTGCCTCGTGACCTCAGCTACCCAGTCCACCAGGTCTTCCCCTCGCATCGCCACGCGACTGGTGGTCATCCTCGGACTTCTGGCCGTGCTCGGTCCGCTGACGATCGATCTCTACCTGCCTGCCTTCCCGCAGATGCAGAACGACCTGGATACGACACCGGCCCAGATCCAGACCACCTTGAGCGCGGCGACTCTCGGATTCGCCCTCGGCCAGCTTGTGGTCGGACCGTGGAGCGACAGTGTGGGACGACGCATACCGCTCTTGATCGCCACCGCGACTCACGTGGGCGCCAGCATCGCGATCGCCATGGCTCCGGAGATCACCTGGATCCTCGCACTGAGGGTGGTTCAGGGCGCTGGCGCGGCCGGAGGCGGAGTCGTGGCCCTCGCGATGATCCGTGATGTGGCGGACGGACCTCAGCTCATCAGGGGACTGGCGCGGGTAGCGCTCTTCACGGGAATCGCCCCCGTCGTGGCACCGTTCCTCGGCGCTGAACTCATGCATCTCTTGGATTGGCGGGGCATCTTCGTGATCGTCGCCGGCTATGGCGCAGTCATGGTTGCTACGTGCGTTCTCTGGCTTCCCGAGACGCTTGCCGAGGGACACCGTTCGGATCGCCGCGACAGACGAGCGATCTGGCACTCGTATCGCGTGCTTCTCGGAAACCGGCGGTTCGTCGGTGTCGCACTCATCGGCGGACTCATGGTGTCTTCGGTCTTCGCCTACCTGTCGGCCTCCTCTTTCCTGTTCCAGCAACAGTTCGGATTGACGCCGCAGGGGTACGGGCTGATCTCCGCAGGCAACGCCGTCGCCTTCGTCACCGGCACTCAGGCCTCCGCCATTTTCGCTCAGCGCAGATCGCCGGTTGTGGTGCTCACCGTCGTGCTCCCGACAATGGCGTTGACGGGCTTCGGGCTGAGCGTGCTTCCGCCGTTTCTCCCAGGGCTGCCTCCCATCACCGTGATCATGCTGCTGTTCTTCGCCCTCGCGGGGGCATGCGGACCGTGCTTGGGCGCAATCGCCCTGGGCGATCAGGCGGCGCGGGCGGGCACCGCAGCAGCCGTGATGGGCGCTGCGAATTTTGGGCTCGCCGGGCTGGCCGCGCCCATTGTCGGCGCCCTCGGGGTCACGACCTTTCGCCCTCTCGGGCTCGTCATGGGATTCGCCATGGCTGTCGCGACACTGCTGCTGTGGTTCATGGTGGCCACGAGGACTGGCGTTGCCCCGAGAGCGACCCGCGCACACCCGGCTGAGCGCCGGCACCGGAACCCACGCGAACGACAAACGAGGACGGGAGGATGAACGTTGGCGGTGCCCACTCCTTCCCCACGATTGTGGCTCTGGGCAGTTCTTTCGCGGCGGGCCCCGGCATCTCTCCGGTGGTGAACCGTGCGGCCGGTCGATCCGGCGAAAACTCGGCGCACCTCGTCAGCCGCAAGCTCGGTGGACGACTCATCGACGCAACGGTCTCCGGCGCGACGACGGCCACCATTTTGCACGACGGACAGCGCGTTGGCCGGCACCGGTTCCTTCCTCAGATCGAAAGCGTCCGTCCAGACACGGATCTCGTCCTGCTGACGGCTGGCGGCAACGACCTCCAATACGTGGGCAGCCTGGCCGCACGTGCCCGAGCGAACGGTCTGATCCGCCGACCGCTCACTCGATCGCTGGGACGCCGGGCGCTTCGCCGCTCGCCGCTCACCCAGCCCAGCGACGAGCAGGTCCAGCTCGCTATTGCTGGGCTCGAGCGAATCGTGATGGAGTGCTCCCGTCGAGCGCCGCGTGCCCGCATCATCCTGGTGGACTATCTCCCCGTCTTCGACGACGACAGCACGTCCGGGCCGGTTCTCCCCCTGACCGAGAGCGAGATCCGGCACTTCCGGGCAGTTGCCGCACAATTGTCCAGCCTCTTCGTGGTCGCCGCGAAGAGTACGGGCGCGGATCTAGTTCCCGCTTCGGCCTATGAATCTGGACACGGAGCAGGAAGCGCGCAGCCCTACGTCCTCGGGGTCGAGACTCGGAAGGGCGACGGTATGCCCTTCCATCCCACACGAGCAGGGATGCGCGCTGCGGCAGATGAAGTGCTGGCGCTCCTCGGTCGGCGTTCGGTCTAGCCGAGCGTCCGCCGGCGGGGGTCGAAGTCGTCAGGGAGCGGAGCGGGCGGTTCCACAGTGCTGGCCAGATCGATCCAGCAGCGTTCCTCCGCGGATTGCTGGATGGAGATCATCACGTCGAGCACGTGGTAAGCCAGCGCGCCCGACGCTCGCTGCGGTACTCCGCTTCGGATCGCACGCGCCATCTCTACGACCCCTGTCCCGCGACCGACGTCGGATCCGGCGGCGGCGATCTCTCTCGGTGAGTCGTCGTCGAACCTCCACAGGAATTGCGTTCCCTCGAAAGCGTTAGGGTCCGAGATCGTGATGGCACCCCCGCTTCCCGTCACCTCGAGCAGAGGCTCGTAGGCGAAAGGCGAGTCGAAGCTGAACTCGGCTTGGGCGGTGACGCCGCTCTCGAACCGCAACAGCGCCGAGTACTGCGTGTCGATCTCCACCGGAATCTCCTCGCCGCGTCGTTCTCCCGAGCCGATCACCCTGGTTGAGCGTGGCCTGGTGGAGGTGGCGCTGACGGCTGCCACGGGCCCGAGCAGCTGCACCAGCGCCGTCAGGTAGTAGGGGGCCATGTCGAACAGCGGACCGCCGCCTGCCGTGTAGTAGAAATCCGGGCGCGGGTGCCACGGCTCGGGTCCTGGGCTGCGGAAGAAGGCGCGCGCTGTGACCGGCGACCCGATCAACCCGTCGGTGATCGCGCGTAGCGCGGACTGGATACCCGGACCGAGGAAAGTGTCGGGTGCGCTGGCCACGCGGAGTCCTCTGGCCGCGGCTTCGGCGATGAGTTCTTCTCCTGATCGGCGGTCGAGGGCCAGCGGCTTCTCGGACCAGACCGACTTCCCCGCTTCGAGCGCTCGCTTGGCCACCGGGGCATGCGCCGCGGGAATTGTGAGGTTGACCACGATCTCGACCTCATCCGACGCAAGCAGGTCATCGACGGTCCCTGACCGGGACACCCCGAAGCGCTCTGCCTGTGCCCTGGCACGGTCTCTGTCGATATCCGCGACGAAGTGGACTTCCACGTCCGGGAATCGGGTGAGGTTCTCAAGGTAGGTCGTGCTGATCGCGCCGGCGCCGATGATGCCGACCCCCACAGGGCCGTTTCGCATCGCGCTCATCTCCGTTCGTCCAGCTCGATGACGACGCGCAAGCCGGTCTGGAGAGCATGGAATAGGTCACCGGCATAGTCGTCGAACTCCAGCACGCGCAGAGCGTGGGGGGCGGTCTCGAGCGCCTCAGAGACAGGAACTTCGCCTGAGCCCACGGGTACCTGACTCTCCGACGGGGGATTCGGCATCACGGCGCCGTCCTTCACATGCATCAGGGCCACGCGCGTGCCCAGCCGTTCCAGCAGCTCGGGGACATCGGCGCCGCCGACCGCTGCCCAATAGATGTCGACCTCGAGGACGACCGCCGCATCGAGCTGTCCGGCGAAACGTTCGAGGGCGGTTTCCTCCGACATCGCGAGTTCCCACCAGTGGTTGTGATATCCGACCTGCAGCCCGTGTGTAGCCGCTTCGCGCGCATGTGTGTTCAGTTGCTGTGCATAGTCGCTGATCGCCGCGGAGTCGTCCCACCCCTCGCGTCGGCCGGAATCGATGAGGGTGTGTGTTCCGAGCGTCGCCGCGGCGGCGATGACCTCACTGAGGTCGGTCCGCCCGAGGAGCGGCACGTGGGCGGATGGAACGCTCAAGCCGAGCTGGGAGAGAGTCGCGGCGTGGTTCTCGGCGAGGTGGACGAGGTCGAAGGGCTCGACGGCTGTGAAGCCGGCCGAGCGAAGTCGACGCAATGTCCCGGTCGGGTCCGTCGCGAAATCGGCTCGGACGGACCAGAGCTGCACTGAATAGGTCATCGGTTGGGAACGGTCCTTTCGGGCACGACGGTCGTGGGGGCCGTCGCGCTATACGTGGTGGCGTGGAGGACGCCGGACAGGTGCAGGTTCTGGCGGATGGGGAAGAGGTCGGATTGCGTCTGATTCACGATCGGCAGACGGACCCACTCGCCGCCGCCGATTTCGTCGCCGTTGAGTCGTCGTCGCACAGTGAATCCGTCGTCTGCCCGCTCGAGCTCTTCGACCGCCGCCCAGGCTCCGCGCTCGCCTAGGCCGTTCAGGGGGCGGACAGCGAAGCCGCGACCGATGACGACATAGCTGTCCTTCGCGATGCGCGCAACGCAGCCGACGCCGTTCTGAGGCGAGGGGAAGATCTCTGACATGTGCTCCGACGTGACCTCGAGCGAACCATCGAAGAGTTCGCGCGACGGCTCCTGCGCTGTCAGCGTGAATCCTCGGAGTTCGGCCTCGGGATGCTGCGCCAGAACGACACGGAGCGCGGCGAGGAGTGCGAAGGCGTCACGAACCTCCTCATAGTGGGCGTCATCCTCCCCCATGAGGTCGAAGGCGAAGGGTGCGGCGCCCGCAGCGCCCAGTTCTCCGACGGCTCGGAACATCTGCTCCACACCGGCGCGATTGCACTGCATCTCGGGGATGAACAGGATGCCGCCGATCGCGCGATAGGCCTCGGCGATCGTGTCGAAGCCGCCGAAGTAGAGGTCCGGTGCAAGGAAATCGAGCGACGGGGCGAGGGCAGTCCAGATGCTCGCGGTGTGCCGAAGCGGGCCTCCACTCGGGTACTCCCCGGGTCGGACCCCGCCCGCGAGGGCGAAGTCGGTGTCCCCGCCGTCGCTTTCGGCGTTGGCGTCGACCCAGGCGTTCACGAAGAGCGGGATCTCGAATTCTTCGCGGCCGGCGTGGGCGACAGTCTCGATGTAGCTGGCGTACGCGGCGGTCATGAACGCTTCTTCCGCCTCGTCCCCGAGAAGGCTCGACCAGTCTGTGGATTCGAGCCGGCTTCCGTGCTCGTGGGCATCGAAGAGGCGTCCTGTGCCGGACGCTGCGATGGCGTCTCGCACCCGGGTCGGTACAGGCTGGTTCCATCTGGCCTCGGCGAGCGGGCTACGGTCACGCGCGTCACTCAGCACACCGACTTCGTTCTCGACTTGCACCATGAGGATGGTCTCGCCGTCGTCGACGCGGGCAAGGTGCCGCATGAGCGCTGCGAACGCGCGGGCGTCGGCGTCGCGAGCGAGGTCCGAGAAGGGCGTCACCGCCTCGAGGATCAGTCCGTCGGAATTCACGATCCGCGGGAAGCGTTGGGCGTCGCCCTTCACCCAGATCGGGGCGTAGGTGGACATTCCGTTCTTCCACGTGCCGAACCACAACGGAATCAGATTCAAGCCGCGAACCCGGGCGGCGTCGACCAGAGTGTCGACGAGGGAGAAGTCGAAAAGTCCTTCCTCGGGCTCGATCGATTCCCAAGCGACCGGCGCGAGCACGGTCTCGACGCCGAGCCGCACAGCCGCGTCGAGGGCGCTGTCGATCGCGGTCGGCGTGCTCGAGCCGGAGTTGTGGACTTCACCGGCGACCAGGAGGTACGGCCGGCCATGGAACATGTATCGGCCGTTGACGAAGCTGCGATGCGGTTGGGGCATGAGGCTTTCCGGAGGGATGCAATGGGTGGAGGGCTGATCGGAGACCACGCCGATTCAGGTTCCGAGGACGTCGCTGAGCGCCGACACGATCCGTTGACCGCGGGCCCAGTCGCCCATGCGGTTGGTCAGGTACGCCACAGCGATACGCGTTTCGGGATCGGCGAACGCGACTTGCCCTCCGGCGCCGTCATGGCCGAACGAGCGAGGAGTGAGGTATCGCTCCCAGTCCGAGGGAACCATCACACCGGCGCCCCACGACTGGTAGGGAGGGGGACTGACGGGGAACCTGCCGGGACCCGAGCTCCTCGGGACGCTCAAGGTCACGATCGTCTCGTCGCTGATGGATCGGTAGCCCAGGGTCGGCGTCACCGTCGATGACCAGATGCGGGCCAACCCCGATGCGGTGGCCACTCCGCCCACTCCCGCGAGCACGTGGCGGAACACTTCCGGGCGGTTGAAATCGGGGATGCCGATCCCGCCGCCGAGTGTCATTGCGCGGTCGTGCCAGTACGCTGCTTCAGGATCGGCGAGGACGGCTTGGTTCGCGAACTGGCTGACTTCTCCTTCCGCGTCGATCCAATGGCTGAGTCGCGGGGCCCGTTCGTCGGGGAGCCCGAAGAAAACCTCTGCTTCCAAGGGACCGGCGAGCTCCGCTTGGAGGAATTGAGAGATCGGCACGCCGGCCGTTCGGGCTACGAGTTGTTCGGTGAAGACGCCGTGCGACAGCGCGTGGTAGTGGTGGTTCGTCCCGGGCTCCCACAGGGGCTCCTGCACAGCGAGAGCATCGGCGAGGGTAACGCCGTCGAGGATCTGCTCCTGGGTCAGGTCGACTCGGGGGGCGGAGACTCCGCCTCGGTGGGCGAGTGCGTCACCGACGGTCAGCCTGTCCTTCCCGTTGGCCGCGAACTCGGGCCAGATCGCGGCGACTGGTGTTTCGAACGACTCGATCAGTCCTCGCTCGATGAGCCGTGCGACAAGCAGACTGGCGACTCCTTTTGAGCACGAGAAGATCGGTTGCAGAGTGCGCTCGGTGAAGGGTTCGCCCGTGCGGCGGTCCGCTATGCCCGCGTGGACCTCGATGACCGGTTGGCCGTCGATCCAGACGGACAGGGCGCCGCCGGTCTGACCATCGTCCGGAATAGTCGAGGCGAAAGCGTGGACGACGGACCCGAACCCTGGTTCGCTCCACCCTCGAACAGCGTCGGCGGCCGTGCTGCCAGAGGGCGTCTCAGTGTTGGCCGTCATGCACGTTCTCTTCCTTCGTGGTGTTCGTCGACATGGTCTGTAATTAGATGTCAACCCGCTGTATAGGTGAAGGAGATCAGTCGCCCAGGGGAGTCTCCTGCTCCGACGGCCAGCATCCTTCCGGTGAACCCGGCGGCCACTTCTGTCGACAGGTAGCGTCCGTCCAGTCTTCCGAGCTCCTGGTCCACGCCGTCGTCGTCCACAACGGACAGCACGATGTCGTCCGGGCCGGCCAAGCGAAGGGGCTTCGGCCGGGGCCGTGGAGCAACGCTCCTGATCCGCAGGACGGTCCGCTCCCCTGCGAGGGGGGCGGATCCGAGCGAATGCTGGATGCCGCCGACCCGTGCGAGAGCTCGGACGACGCCGTCATCGACGATCAGTCCGTACCAGTGGCTGTCATCGACCCGGAGCTGGAGTCGAGCGGACCCGGTGACGAGGGCATCCGCGGTCCATCGCAGATCCTGCACCCTGGTGCACAGCAGGCCGTGCGGCTCGGGAGAATGCAGCAGCGCGAGTCCCCCGTGCGATGACGGGCGAACGACGCGTTCCGCTTCGCTTCCCGGCGTCACCCATCTATCCGCCAGCCGAGCTGCGTGGAAGTCGTCGAAGAAGGAGTTGTCCGATGGGGGGATCTCGAACGCCGACTCGTTGAAGGCCGGCCAGCCGTCGACCCAGTCGATGCCTGCGAGGAAAGTTTCCCGTCCGAGCACATGGAAGCCTGGCGTCGATCCGCGGTTCCGTACGCCGAGGTACACCGCGGCCCAGCTCCCGTCGGTGCGTTCGACCAAATCGGCGTGACCGACGTTCTGAACCGGATGCGAGACCACGCTGCGCCGGGAGAAGATGGGGTTTCGCGGGTGGGCTTCGAAAGGCCCGCTCGGATGCGGGGCGCGCGCGATGGTCACCGAGTGGCCGCGCTCCGTCCCGCCCTCTGCGAGCATCAGATACCAATGTCGGTCCACGTGGTACAGGTGCGGACCTTCGGCGGCATCCAACCCGCTTCCCTGCCAGATCGGGTAGGGCACCTCCAGCAGTGCGCCCGATTCGAGGTCGATTCGAGACTGCATGATGCCCGTCTCGGATGCGAAATCCATCGCTTTCCAGCTCAGGAAGCAGTTTCCCTCGGTGTCCCAGCAGAGGTCGGGGTCGATGCCGATGGCGTCGCCGACGAAGACGGGTTCCGACCATGGCCCGGCGGGGTCGGTTGCGGAAACGACGACCTGACCGGAAGCGAAGTCGCTGACGTTGGTCGTGATGTACCAGAAGCGGCCCTGGTGGTGGCGGAGGGTTCCGGCGTAGATCCCGGTCGATTCGGTACCGTCACCGCTGCGGAACTGAGTTCGCCGAGAAAGTATGTGGCCGATCTGTGACCAGTTGAGGAGGTCGGTGCTGTGAAAGAGCGGGACGCCGGGGAAATACTCGAAACTCGACGTTGCGAGGTAGTAGTCCTCACCGACCCGGCAGATGGTCGGATCCGGGTAGAAGCCCGGGAGGATGGGTTCGGTGGCCCCGTTGCCGGGCCGGTTGCGTGACTGGGTGCGGGGTTCCTCGCGTGTCGGACTGGATAACACAGGCGACCTCCTTGTGGATCATGTGGAGCGGTCTTCGGACGGTGCAAGACAACGTCCGCCGCCCCGTCCTCTGACGAGGCGGCGGACGCAGATGTCTGCAACCGATTTACTGGACGCCCTTGTCGTATGCCGCTTGGATCTTGGCGAGAGTGCCATCGACAGTGTCATTGCCCAGCAGCATTGACTGGATCGACTGGTTGATCGCCGGCTGGGTCGCCGCGTTCGGCCAGACAGGCAGCTTGGTGAAGGTGCCCGCGTCGATGTGCTTCGCGAACTCTTCGAGCGCCGCTGGTGCTTTGTAACCCTTTTGCGGAATCGCGGGGAGGGCGGCGAAGGCGGCGGCGTGCTTTGCGATCTGGTCCGGCTCTGAGAGGAACTCGAGGAATGCCTGGGCAGCGACGGGATTCTTCGCTTTGGCGTTCACGGCGATGGTGTATCCCAGCAGGGCGGTCGCAAAGGTGTCCTTTGCGTTGTTGGTGGCGGGCATCGCAGCGAACACGAAGCTGTCTTTCGGTGCTTTTGCCTCGACGGCGCCGATGACAGCCGAAACGTCGACGATACCCAGGGCCTTGCCTGCAGCGACCTCATCGCCACCCTGGTTTCGGTCGCGACCGAGCGCGCCCTCACCGAAGCAGCCCTTGTCCTGCATCTTCTTGTAGATCTCCAGCTGATCCTTCCAGCCGGATTTTGCGAAGTTGAAAGTGCCGGCGGGAGTCTGCTTGGCTGCCTCCGGGTGCGGGCCGTAGACCAGTGAAGCGGTCTGCGCGTACGAAAGCATCTGCGGGCCGGAGAGCGCGTCACCGAGTCCCTGGGCGTAGGCGTAGACGCCTGCCTTTTTCGCGGCGGCGCAGAGGGTGTACACCTCGTCGATCGTGGTCGGAATCTTCAGCCCGAGCTTGTCCAGAGTGCTCTGGTTGTAGATGGCGCCCATACCCTGCGCGATGCCGGGGTACGCGTAGGTCTTGCCCTTGTAGTTCACCTCGCTCTTCCACTGGTCAGGGATCGTCTTGGTCCACGCCGAGGAGGAGATGTTGAGGAGTCGACCCTGGGATGCGAGGGTCACGACGTTGGTGCCGCCGCCGGCACCGGGTGTTCCGCCGGGAAATGTGATGAGGAGGTCTGGGGCGGTTCCCGCTTGAAGCTGAGTGCTGAGGACACCGCCCAGGTCTCCGCCCTGGTAGGAGATGTCCATCTTGACTCCGGGATGCTTCTTCTCGAAGGCTTTCGCGATCGGGTCGATCGAGTCCTTGAAGGTCGAGTCCCAGATGCCCGTCACCGTCCCGGTGATCTTTCCCTCGGAGCGTGCGGGGGCGGGGCTGCCGCTTCCGGAGCAGCCGGCAAGGAGGGTGCCGGTCATGACTAGCGCGCCGATGGCTAGTCCAGTTCGCATCTTCATCGATCCTGCTTTCTGTGAGTGCTGGTGGTGGGGGTGATGCCGACCGGTTCGGGACCGGAAGTGCTGGTTGTAGCGGGCCAGGGGCGTCAGCCCTTGAGCCCTCCTGCGAAGCCTTGGATGACGTACCGCTGGAAGACGAGGTAGATCGTCAGCACAGGGACCATCGAGATGATGAGCGCGGCGAAGATGAGCGACCAGTTGGTCGAGTAGGCGCCGACGAACTGGTAGATCGCCACAGGAATGGTGGTGATTCCGCTACCCGCGAGGTAGAGCAGGGGGCTGAAGAAGTCGTTCCAGATACCGACGCCGACGAGGATGATCAGGGTTCCGAGCACCGGCCGAAGCAGCGGTAGGACGACGTGGAGGAACACTTGCGAGTCACTGCATCCGTCGATCTGTGCCGCCTCCTCGAATTCCAGGGGAACGCTTGAGCGGAGGAAGGTCGTCGTCAGGAAGATGGCGAACGGCATGTTGCCGCCCACGTACAGGACGATGAGTGCCCAGGGGGTGCCGAGCAGACCGAGGTCGCGCATTGTCAGGTAGAGCGGAAGCAGAGCAACCTGCGCCGGAAGGAGAAGGCCTATGAGGAAGAAGTAGAAGGTCGTCGTCGACAGCTTTGCCGTCGATCGCGCAAGGGGGTAGGCCGCCATCGTCGCGATGATCAGGATGGCCAGGCAGGACACGGTCGTGATGAGCATGCTTGTCGCGATGGCTGACGGCAGGCCGGATTGGGCCCAGACCTGAGCGAAGTTGTCCCCTGTGGCTCGGATGCTCGGGACGAAGGCGGGTGTGAAGTCACCCGCCGGCCGGATCGCCAGGTTGACGAGAAGGTAGACAGGAATCAGGAATAGGAGGCTGCTGCCGTAGGAGAAGGCGTAGGCGCTTGCGCGACCGGCCTTGAGGGCGTTCATACGTTTCTCTCCTGACGTCGGAGCACGGCGAATTGCACGAGCGAGAGGATGGCGACACCGATTGCAAGAACGACCGCCAGAGCAGCGGAGAGCCCGTACTCGCCGAATTGTGAGAAGTACTTGAAGATGAGGGTCGAGATCGTCTCCGTCGAGCCGGCCGGACCGCCACCGGTGATGGCGAAGATCTGATCGAAGATCTTCAGGCCGCCGATCAACCCGATCATGAGGTTGATGGTCACCGCCGGTGCCAGCAGCGGCAGCGTGATGTGCCGGAACTTCGCCCACGTTCCCGCGCCGTCCAGGGAAGCCGCCTCGAGCAGCTCGGGCGGGACCCCCTGCAGACCTGCGAGGTAGATGATCATGGTCGATCCTGTGAACTGCCAGACGACGACCAGAATGATGATCCACAACGCGGAGGTCGGATTACCGAGGAAATCGATCTGCTGCGCACCGAACGACTTCAGGGCGACATTGATCGCACCGGTTCCCGGGGGGCCGAAGATGTACTTGAAGAGGTATCCGACCACGAGAGGTGACACCACCATCGGGGCGAAGATGATGGTTCGCAGGACGTTTCGTCCTCGGAGGCGCCCGTTGAGCATCAGCGCCAGGAGCAGTCCGATCACGTTCTGCATGAGGACGGTGGCAACGGCGATGAAGAGGGTTCTCAAAGCAGCGGCGCCGGAATCCCCGTGGAAGAGGGTGACGAAGTTGCCGAATCCGATGAAGTTCGCGTCGAGCTTGAAGGCCGACCAATTCGTCAGCGCCATGTAACCGCCCTGGACGGTCGGGATGATGACGATGAGCAGGTAGACGGCGACCGCGGGGAGGGCGAACCACCATAGTGTGCGGCCGACGGAACTGCGGCGGCGGCGAGGCCTGCGTGTTCTGTTCTGGGTCACCGGCACGATGTCGGGAGTCTGGAGTGTCGTCGTCATTGACCTACCTGCTTGGAGCTGTGAGGTTCGGGCCCCGGTGGGGGTCGGATGCGGTCCTGTGGATCGCGAGTTAGTGGTGTGATCGTACGTCGATCATTCGTGGAGACGCGAAGCGTTTGCGCAATAAGATGTGCCTCAGGTCGGAAGGGAGAAACAGCCGATGCAGAACACCGGGCGCGTTTCGATGGCGGATGTCGCGACCGCAGCAGGTGTGTCCCTGTCGACCGTGTCCCGTGCCCTCTCAGGCCGGGGGGATCTACCTGCCGAGACGCGTTCTCGCGTCCAGATCGTGGCTCGAGAGCTGGGGTATCAACGGAGTCCGACACCTCGTGGACGCCCGTCGACGACCGACCCGCGCATGATCGAGCTCGTCCTCGGTGTTTTCGATGACCCGTGGACCGACGAAGTCGCCAGCGGAGCCAGGTCCGCTGCCGCCCGACTCGGTTACGACCTCGTGCTCACTTCCGAACGTGACGACCCGGCTGACGACTGGCCTACGCGCGCCGCTGCTCGGAAGTCGGGGGGCATCATCCTCGGTCTGATCCGCCCGACCCAGAGCCAGCTGGCGCAGTTGCGCGGCTTCAACATCCCGGTGGTGTTGCTTGACCCGCGTTCGGATGGTCATGGGGAACTGGACACCATCGGGACCACCGATGAGGCTGGTGGTTATGACGCCGGCGTCCACCTCGCAGAGCTCGGAATCCGGCGATTCATCGTGGTCGTCGGTCATCAGCCGTTTCGGTTCGGTCGAGCTCGGGAGACGGGCTTCCGACGTGCGGTCGAGGAGCGCGTCCTGGGCGCCGAGGTGACGACCGTCAAAGCTTCGTGGACGGATGCCGATCTCGCGCCCGCCTTTCGCCCGCTGCTGAGCAAAGCGTCGATCCCGGTCGGAGTGTTCACCTGCAATGACGCCATGGCAGCCGGGGTGTACCGCGCGGCGAAGACGCTGGGCCTGCGGATCCCGGAGGACCTGTCCGTGGTGGGGTTCGACGACACTCCTCTCGCGGCTTCCCTGGTACCGCCGCTCACGACCATTCGTCAGCCGATCCGCCAGATGGCCTCGCGGGCGGTCGAGTTCATTCAGGAGGTTCGATCCGGTGCCGCCCGGAGTGGTGAACGCATCGAGCTTCCGACCAAGTTGATCGTGCGTGAATCAACGTGCGCTCCCGGGAGTCGATAGCCGCTGGCCTTCGGCCCGGAGGTGCCGGCACCTGCCGAAGCGCTTGGATTTGGGACAGCTTCTGCAGGTGACCGCTAGACGGGCATGAGCCTCCGCTGACTGCGAGCGCCCTGGCACCGCCACTCGTGTCCTTCTGTGACCCTTAGGCATTGCTTCGCATTCCAGAAAGTGAGAGGCTCGTCTCATTCTTAGTTTGCCGTCCTCGTAAGGGAGCGCCATGATTCGGGTACCGTTCAACGACAACTGGAGATTCGGGCCCCTGATTTCGGTGCACGAAGCGATCAACGTTGCCGGGCCCTCGGACGAGATCGTCACTCTGCCGCACGACGCCGTCCTGGCCGGGGGCCGGTCGGCCGACAATTCGGGCGGCCCGCAGACCGCCTACTTTCGGGATGGCAAATGGTCATACGAAAAGGAGTTCGATGCGCCGGCAGAGTGGGCGACGAAGCGCATCACGATCGAGTTCGAAGGCGTCTACCGGGATGCGATGGTCTACATCAACGGGGCCCTGGCCGGGCAATGCGCGAACGGCTACTCGACGTTCTACGTCAGCGCGGACCCCTACCTGCTCTACGGAGAGAGCAACACGATCCGCGTGGACGCCCAGTCTCATGCAGATTCCCGGTGGTACTCAGGGGGTGGCATCTACCGACCGGTACAGCTCCTCATCGGCGAGCTTGTGCATGTCACCGCGACCGGTTTGCGTGTCTCGACCCCGGATGTCGACGACGACATGGCGACCGTGCTCGTTTCGACCGAACTGATCAACGAAGACATCGGGACACGAAGCGTGGATGTCGTGGTCGAAATTCGTGATCCCGCCGGCGAGGTCGTGACCGCTGAGCGGTCGCGGATGACGCTGCACGCTGGCGATGTCGCCGAGGCTCGCCAGAGGCTCTACGTCGCCCGCCCTGCGCGTTGGTCGGTCGACGATCCGCAGCTTTACAGCGCGAGGGTGCAGCTCAGCATCGGAGGCGGACTTCTCGACGAATCATCGACGACGTTCGGCATCCGAACAGTGCAGGTCGACCCGGCGCGTGGTCTGCGCATCAACCGTCAGCCGGTGAAGCTTCGCGGCGGTGCCGTCCACCACGACAACGGCGTTCTCGGCGCCACCGAGTTCGCTGCGGCCGCTGATCGTCGCGTCCGGCTGCTCAAGGCTGCGGGCTTCAATGCGATCAGGTCCTCGCACAACCCGATTAGCAAGGAGTTGCTGAATGCGTGCGACCGGCACGGGATGCTGGTGATGGACGAGGTTTTCGACATGTGGAGTGTGCCGAAGTCGGGGGACGATTACGCAAAGCGATTCCCACTCTGGTGGAAGCACGACATCGATGCCGTCGTCGCCAAGGATTTCAACCATCCCTCCGTCATCCTCTACTCGATCGGGAACGAGATCATCGAGGCGGGCACGCCGCATGGTGCGCGTCTCGGTCGACTGTTGGCGGACCGGTTACGCAGCCAGGACCCGACGCGACTGATAACGCACGCGCTTCAGGGGATGTACATCGGTCGTGACAAGATCCCAGAACTGCGAGCGGAGGCGCAACAGAGCGGCGAGCTGCGGGGCCTCAACGACTACCTCGGCCAGGTCACCGAGATGATCAAGACCCTTGTGACATCGACGACTGTCAGCGAGCGCCTCCTCGAGCCGGTGTCGGCGCTCGACGTCGTCGGCCTGAACTACGGCGAGGACCGCTTCCTGCTCGATAAGGAGCAGCACCCGAACCGAGTGGTGATGTCGTCGGAGAGCTTTCCTACGAAGATCGACACGCTCTGGGAACTCATAACCGATAACTCGCACGTGATCGGAGACTTCACGTGGACGGCATGGGACTTCCTGGGTGAAGTCGGGACGGGACGGCATGTCTATCCGGAAGACGAAGTCGTCCACCGGGCGCCCTATCCCTGGCTGACCGCAGAATGCGGTGACATCGATATCGTGGGTCGACGCCAACCTCTGTCGTATTACCGGGAGGTCGTGTTCGGGCTTACGGATACGCCCTACGTCGGTGTGCGGCGGTACCGGGAGGACGGATTCTTCATCGAACCACGAGCCTGGACCTGGAGCGATGTCTCCGCGAACTGGACCGTCGACGTCCCTGTTGGCACACCTCTGCACGTCGAGGTCTATTCAGGCGGTGACGAAGTCGCGTTCCGCCTGAATGGGGCGGTCGTCACCACTGAGCGGGTGGGAGCCTCGCGCGCGTTCATTGCGAACGCAGAGATCCCTTACGAGCCCGGGATTCTCGAAGTCGTCGCTTTCCGGGATGGCTCGGAAATCGGGCGCTCTTCAATCCGCACGGCGGGCCAGATCGAGCACATCGAGATGAAGGCGGATCGCACAGCGCTGGCCGCTGATGATCAGGAAATCGCTCACATCGAGTTAGCTCTCCGGGACTGGGAGGGCGTTCTGGTCGAGAACGATGACCGGCTGCTCGTCCTCGAGATCGACGGGCCCGCCGCGCTTCAGGGGCTTGGATCGGCGAGGCCGGCCACCGAGGAGAGCTTCCTCGACCACGAGACGACGACGTTCAAAGGCTGCGCGCTCGCCGTGATCCGCTCGACAGGCAGACCGGGGAAGGTGACGGTGAGCGTTCGCTCTGATGGTGTGCCGGACAACTCGCTGACGATCGACGTGTTCGACCGCTGACCTATCCAGTCGTAAAGCGGGAATGGCGGACTACTTGACGCCTCCGGCAGCGAGCTCCGAACGCCAGTATTTCTGGAGGATCGAGAAGGCGACGATCAGGGGGATCACGGCGAGGAAGGACCCGGTGATCGTCACGTTGTACGGGATCCCTTCGGTGAGCCTCGCCCGCCAATTCGCCAGTCCCACCGACAACGGCTGGAGCGTGTCATTGTTCAGCATCAGCAAGGGAAGCAGATAGTTGTTCCAGATAGCCACGAACTGGTATAGGAACACCGTTGCCAGTGCCGGGGACATGATGGGCATCGCCAGCCGCCAGAAGATGCGAGCTTCACTTGCCCCGTCGAGTCGGCCCGCTTCGAGCAATTCGTCGGGCACCGACGATGTCGCGTACACCCGTGAGAGATAGACGCCGAAGGGGCTTGCGATGCTCGGTACGAGAACCGCCCAGTAGGTGTTCACGAGGTGGACTTGACTGAACATCAGGTAGAGCGGAAGCGCGAACATCACGGAGGGGACGAGCACTGCGGCGAGAATCACGTTGAAGATCGCTTCGCGGCCCCGGAATCGGAACTTCGCCAATGCGTAACCGGCCATTGCCGAAAGGAATGTGCTGATCGCCGCGCCCCCAACGCAATAGATGACACTGTTGAGCGCCCACATTGCGAAGATGCCGTTCTGTTGGCTGAAGACGTCTTGGATGTTGCCCCACAGGTCGAAGTGCGAGAACCAGAGTCCGTTCGTCGTGAACAGGTAGGCCTTGTTCTTCGTCGCAGAGACCAGGAGCCACCACACCGGGACGAGTGTGTAGACGGCGAAGAGGGCCATCACGATGAAGGCGCCGACCCGGCCCGTGTAGGCGTGGTTACGAGCCTGCTTGACCCGTATGGTTCCGGACACTTCGGTCCGCTCGACGACGGCGGTCATGCGCGTGCCTCCTTGCGCTGGGTGAACTTGAGGAATGCGAACGAGAGCAGGAGTGTCACGAGGGCAAGGATGATCGACTGGGCAGCTGCGTAGTTGTAGTCGTTGCTTGCGGCCGACCGTTGCGCCGCCATGATCGGCGTGAAGGTGGACGAGACCGCGGGCGCCACTTGCGAGAGGATCTGCGGATCGTTGTAAAGCTGTGCGGTTCCGATGATCGCGAACACGGCGGTCAAGATCAGTGCTGATCGGATAGAAGGGATCTTCACGTGCCAGGCCGTTCGCCACCAACCGCATCCGTCGAGGCTGGCGGCCTCGGTGAGGTCGCCCGGGATCGCCTGGAGTGCGGAGTAGATGATGATCATGTTGAAGCCGGTGTAGCCCCAGGTCATCATGTTGCCGATCGAGAAGTAGACGATGTCGCTGGAGAGGAAGTTCACGTTCAGGCCGAACGCCTGCAGGATCTGAGTGAACGGGCTGATGCTCGGTTGGTAGAGGAACGACCACATGATCGCGGCGATCACTCCGGGAAGCGCGTACGGCAGGAAGTAGATGAGCCGGAAAGTCTTGCGCAAGGGAGCGAAGGCGGAGTCGAGCAGGAGTGCGAAGAAGAGTCCCAGCAGCAGCATCACCGGAACCTGGATGATGCCGATCATGAAGACGCGCGCGAACGACATCACGAAGTCGCTGTCTTGCAGCGCCTTGAGGTAGTTCCCGAATCCGGCGAAGACCGTTGTCGGCGCCGAAAGCCCGAGTCCGCTGCTTTGCAGCCGGAAGAAACTCTCATAAAGCGAATACAGGATGGGGGCCACCATCATTGCAAGGAAGACCAGGCCGAACGGTGTGAGGAAGAGCAACGCGGATCGGGTACGTGCTCGTTCGGACGAATGGCCTCTCCTGCGCAAGGCGGGGCGGGCACGGTCCTCGCCCGTAAGGCTGCTTGCGGTCATGGCTGCTCCTTCATCAACTCGAAATCGAAGTGCAGCGCCAGGCGGCTTTCAGGGCGCCGCCAGGCGCTGCACCCAGGAAACGTAACGTCAACCCGAAACGCTCAGTCCCTGGCTCTTCATGGCTTCTACGGTGTTCTTCTGCTCCTGGGTGACGAGCGAAGGAATCGTGCCCTGCCCGGCTCCGACCTGCTTCAGCCCGTCCTTGAACTCCGGCTGCAGCACGGCCATCGTCGGGCCCCAGACCCACTTCGAGGGCGTGTTCGCCGCTGCCTTCTTGAAGACGTCATAGATGTTCTGGCCGCCGTAGAAGGCTGACTTCTTGCTGAGCGCGGGGAGCTTCTGACCGGCCGTGGCCGCCGGGTAGATACCGGTGTTCGTGATCAGGTTGGTCACGCTGGAAGCGCTGCTACTCATCCAGACCGCGGCCTCTGTCGCCTGCTTCGGGTACTTGCAGCCCTTCAGGACAGCGAAGGCCGAGCCGCCGCGGTTTCCCGAAACGCTCTTCCCGGCCGTCCACTGCGGAAGCTGCACGACTCCGAGCTTGCCCGAAAGGCCCGGCGCGTTCTGCTCGATCAGTGGGGATGCCCAGACGGCGCCCACGAGAGACAGCACGCGCCCGTCCTGGAAGTCCTTGTACCAAGCGGTGTCGAATGTCGGCTCGCTCACCACCTGCTGCTTCGAGACCAGATCCTGCCAGTAGCTCGCCACCTTCTGCGTCGGGGCACTGTCGATTTTGACCTGCCACTTGTTGCCGGCCGTTCCGAACCATTGCGCACCGGCCTGCCAGCTGAGCGCTCCGAGGTCGTAAGAGTCAACGGGCAGTGTGGTGAGGAAAGCGCCTGGATTCTTGGCGTGGACGGTCTGGGCGTCGGCGGCGAATTCGGCCCAGGTCTTCGGCGGTGTGATTCCGTACTGCTCGAAGAGGTCCGTGCGGTAGTAGAGGGCCATCGGGCCCAGGTCCTGCGGGATGCCGAGAACCTGTTGGCCGATGCTGCTCAGTTGCCACGCTGCCGGGGCGAAGAGGCCCTTGCTCGGAGTGGCATATTTCGAGATGTCGGTGAGCGCGTTCGCCGCCGCAAAGCTGGACAACGTGTCGTAGCCCACCTGCCCCAGGCATGGCGCATTTCCGGCCTTCACCGCGTTCAGCATCTTGGCGTATCCGCCCGCGCTGCCGGCCGAGATCTGCGTGTAATTGATCTGGATGTCCTTGTGCGTCTGGTTGAAGAGCGCAACGGACTTGTCGTATCCGATTGCGGCGCCCCAGAAGTCCACCGTGACGGGGGAACTGGAAGTGGCTGTGGGGGAGGCGGATGCGCCTCCACTCGAGCTCGTACAAGCCGTGAGTGCTGTCAGTGAAAGCGCCGCCAACGCCGCTCCCGCCATGATCAGCCGTCGTGAAGCCATGGAAACTCCTTTGTTCGGATCATGCCACCGAGGGGATGACCGCTTCAATAATGGACAAGCTAAAACTGAGAGTGATACCTCAATTGAGACAACTATGCGACTTCTGCGCGGCGGTGTCAACTAACAAGGAGCGTCGTTACCCATCGTTTACAAATGGATGATCGTCGCGGTTGCTTGATCGATCTTGAAATGGGACTATCAATTGATAATTGTTTCCTGAAAGGACAGCGCGTGAGAAGTGATACTCGCCGCAACATCGCACGGCTGCTTGAAGCGGTTGGCGAGGAGATCGAGCTGAACCCGAGCGGGGTGACGATGCAGAGCGCTGCCGCCCGAGCCGGGATCGGAACAGCCACCGCCTATCGGTACTTCTCGTCAGTCGAAGATCTCGTCGCAGCGTACGTCGTGCGAATCTTCGACGAACTGCGGACGTTCTCACAGGACTGCCCGTTGGCGGGGGTGGCGCTGTTCGAAGCTGTGCTCGCCCACTGGATCGACCTGGTTCTCGAACATGGCAAGGTGATGGTCCAGCTGCGTTCCCGGGTGGGCTATCTGGAGCGCCTCGACGCCCGGGACGCGGTGATCGAAAGGTCCAGAGCGATCTGGGAACGTCCGGTTTCGGCGTTGCTATCGGAGGTGGGACAACCGGCCGGGATGCTGCGGCAAGCGCTCTTCCTCACGAACGTTCTCACTGACCCCCGTGAGATCTTGGATCTCAGGATGACCGAGGGTCTCAGTGCAGATGAGATCGGCGCCCGTCTTCGTGACGCGATCGCGGGGGCCATAGCGGGGTGGGCCGAGGGTGCCATGCCTCGAAGTGCGGCCTCCGGTGTCAGCTCGCTCTGACAGCAGATCCGAGTGCAGCGCAGCACGTGCTTCGAGCATCGTCGTTCATCAGGACTCGTGCATTCTGGTTTCGAACTCCACGACCCGCTTCAGCTCCGCGAGAACCCGTTCTGCCTGACGCAAGGGAACGAACACCACTCCGTCCACGTCGGCCACCACGACATCACCCGGATGGACGACGACTCCACCGATCGCAACCGGGTGGCCGACGGTGCCGGGCCCGTTCTTCCATGGGCCGGCCGGCGTGACGGCGCGAGTCCAGACCGGGAACGATTGCGCCTCGATCTCCCTCGCGTCCCGGATCGCACCGTCGACGACGGCGCCGACCGCGCCGTTCTTCGCGAACAGCCCGGCCAGGATGTCGCCCATCACGGCACGACCGGTGTAGCCGAAGCCGTTGATGACGATGATGTCCCCCGGCCGGATGCTCTCCAATGCCTCGATCACGGCCAGATCGTCTCCGGCCGTCACCAGAACCGTCAAAGCGCTGCCCGAAATCGTGCCAGAGTCCCACAGCTGAGCGATACCAGCGTCGGGCATCCCTAGCCGTCCGAGCGCATCCCCGATATTCGCGGTGGTGTGCTGCCCGAACGCGCCGATCACGGCGGCGGCCGGGCGCTCCCAATCCGGCACGATTTCGACGTTGACCGCTCTTCCACGAGACGGTGCATAGCCTCCTGGGGCGGTGGTTTCGGTCATCTGAAGTGCTCTCGCTTCCGGAACTGATGCGGACCGTCAATGTTCAGAATTCTGATAATTGACTCTCAACTGAGATGAGTGTCTCATAACGCAGTGACCGCGACAACCCTTTCGGCTAGAGAAGCCGAACCACGTCCGCGAACCGACGCAGGCCCTCCTCCAGGGAGGCGTCGTCTGTGGCGAACGACAACCTCACGTGGCCCTCGCCCGAGGGGCCGAACTCGGAACCCGCACGAACCAGGACTCCTCCGTCTGCGAAACGCCCGACGAGCTCGTCAGACGAGAGCGTCGATTCGATGCGCGGGAAGGCATAGAAGGCCCCCTCCGGGCGAACGAGCGTCACCCGGTCGAGACCCTCGAGGTGGCGCAGGACGAGATCCCGGCGGCGCTCGTAGCCCCGGGTACGCTCGCGCAGGTCGCGATCCGGAATCCGAAGGGCCGCCAGCGCGGCATCCTGGATGAAGGTGTTCATCGCACCATTGATGGTTCGGTGCACGAGGTTGATCGATGCCGCGATCTCTGGAGCGGCCGCAACGAAGCCCAGTCTCCAGCCGGTCATGGCGTACGACTTGGAGAAGGTTCCGGCAAGGATCACGCGATCCATCGACTCTTCCACGGTGATCGCCGATTGAAACGTCAGCCCGTCGAAGACGATGTCGCTGTACGCCTCGTCGCTGAGCAAGAAGAGGTCTGGATTCGTACGGAGTATGTCGGCGAGGCCGGCGAGCTGCTCACCGCCGAAGACGGCGCCAGTCGGGTTCACCGGATTGCAGAGGATGATCATCCGAGCACCGGGTGCTGCTGTCGCGAGGCGCTCGAGGTCGAGGCTGCCGTCGGGCCTGTTGGCGATCCACTCCGCTCGTGCGCCCACCATTGCCACCTGATCGGCGTAGAGCGAATAGGTGGGCTCCGGGATGAGGACGCGGTCGCCCGGTCCGATCAGGGCGAGAACCGCCGCTGCCAGCCCGCCACTTCCGCCGTGGGTCACGACGATGTTCTCAGCCTCGAGCGCACGACCGGTCGCGGCGGAGAGATGCGCCGCCAGCTCCCGTCGCAAATCCGGGGAACCGGTGATCTGGGAGTATCGCGTGCGGCCGGCCTGGAGCGCCCTGATCGCTGCATCGACCACTTCGGCGGGGGTGTCACCGTCGGGCTCTCCCATGGCAAGTGAGACGGCGCCGGGAACTGCCGCGCCGAGCGTCTTGGGTCGCCGGGAGGCGAGTCGGATGCGTTCTGGAAGATGAAGGACTTTCTCCTCCGAGATGGTTGTCATGGGATCTCCGTAAGATTTTCCGGCCCGAGCCTCGAGAAAAGTGAGACAAGAGTCTCATATTTGATGGGCGATCTCAACCTGCCTGGCATTGCTTGACTAGCATGCTGAGAAGAGGAGGACCAGTTGCGTCGTGACGTGAAGAGGAACTTGCGCGCGCTGCTCGACGCCACGGGAGAGGTCGTACGTCAAGACCCGCACTCGTTCTCGATGCAAGCGGTGGCGGCGCGAGCGGGGCTTGCCCCCTCGACCGCGTGGCGCCATTTCTCCTCCATCGAGGACCTCATCCACGCCTATGCCAAGCAGCAAGCAGAGGATCTCGTTACGGCGACGTCCGACCTTCCGGAAGGCGCGGATCGGTTCCATGAAACCGTGACGGCGTGGGTGGAAATCGTGCTGCGAAGCGGGCCGGCGCTCGTGCAGTTCCGTTCGAAACGCGGCTACATCGAGCGTTCGCGGGCGGACGACGACATCCTCGAGAAGGCACGGGAAGCATGGGCTCCCGCACTGCAGGCTTTGCTGGCCAATATGGGCTTAGGCGAAGCCGAACTCGAGAGCGCCCTCTTCTTGTCGAACACGATTTCCGACCCGCGTGAGATTCTGGATCTACACCTGCACGCGGAGTTGACGACAGAAGAGATCATCGCGCGACTGGAAGCCACGCTCCGCGGGGCGATCGCGGGTTGGGCATCAGTATCGAGCTGACTTCCGTCAGTCGGCACTGCTCGCGGCGGCGAGCCCTGTCGCAAGTTCTTTGAGAATCGCGGGGCTGTCATGCACAGGAAGCCGCACCTCGATGAACACGAGACGATCCCGGACGCGGTTCGCGATGTCCAGCGCGATGTCGAGCTCGGTCGAGGTCGTTACGGTGAGGGACTCGGCCTGGGCTTGGGGCCCGAAGGCAGCCGGGAGGGCCGTCCAATTCCAGTTCGTCACCTCTTGATAGAGGGCTTCCGGACTTTGGATTGCGCGTTCGACGGTGTATCCGCGGTTGTTCAGCAAGAAGATGATCGGCGTCAGCTCCTGGTGAAGGATCGTCGCCAGTTCCTGGATGGTCAGTTGGGCTGCACCGTCACCGACGAACAGGATCGGTCGTCTCATCGGATCTGCCAGCCCTGCTCCCAAGGTGGCTGGGATCGTGTACCCGATCGACGACCAGATCGGTTGGCCGAGGAGGTCGCAGTCATCCGGCATCGCGAGCTCGAGCGCACCATAGAACGCCGTGCCGGCGTCGGCGATGACCACGGACTTCGGCGGCAACCATTTCTGTATGGACGACCAGAAGACTTCCTGGGTGAGAAGAGCCTGGGCGAAAGGGACGACTTCCTCGACACCGTTCCGGGAGGTGGGGAGGTCGCGCTCATCCTCCATCCGGAGTTCCGATACCACCGAGGTGAGAAGATTAAGGCTGTCGACGAGATTGACATCGTAGAAGTGCGCACCGCCGATCCGCGACTCCGTGAGGCCGAGCTCGATGCACTGACCCGGGTCGAATCGATGGGAGAAGAAGCCGGTCAGGAGGTCGCTGAGCACAACACCGGCAAGGATGAGCGGCTCTGCTTCATCCACCATCTCCCGCACCTCGCCCGACCGGGTCAAGGCACCCAAGTACGTACCGAGGCTACGAGGATGCGATTCATCCAGGATCGCTTTCGAGCCGGACTGCGACGCAATCCGTACTCCGGGAACCTCGGCAAGACGGCCGAGTGCTTCTTCACGGCTACGGCGGTGCAATCGTGGCCCAGCGAGCACCGTCACCCCGGTTCGACCTGTGAGGGTCGAACGGAGGGTCTCAGCGAAGCGGTCGAGCGCGTCCGAATCGCTCTGCGGTGCGCGGAGCGGGTGATCCAGGTTCGATCCGTCAACCTCTGCAACGGCTACATCCGTGGGGATCGACAGGTATACCGGCTTGCTCGTCCGCATGGCAGTGATGAGAACGCGGTCGATGTCGGAGCAGGCGGTGTGTGCGTGCACCGTCACCGCCGCTGCCGTGAACTCCCGATACGCCCGGATGAAGTGGTGATAGTCCCCGTCCACCAGAGTGTGATGAAGCAGCGCGCCTGAGCGGGATGCATCCGTTGCCGGCGCCCCGGTGATCTGGATCACCGGCACGTCTTCGGCGAAAGAACCGGCGATGCCGTTGATCGCCGACAATTCGCCGACCCCGTACGTCGTTACGAGGGCGCCATGGCCGCGTCGCACTCGGGCGTACGCGTCCGCGGTGTACGCGGCGTTCAATTCGTTGGTCGATCCCACCCAGGCCAGCTCGTCGTCGCGCAGCATCTCATCGAGAAGGCTGAGATTGAAGTCGCCGGGCAGTCCGAACAGATGGTCGACCCCGAGTTGTTTGAGACGTCGGGCAAGGTATTGGCCAACCGTGACGGTGCGCCTGACTGGTGATCGCATAGCAACGATTAGAGCAAGATGGAATCAGAAAAACAAGAGTACACTCTCACTTTGCTGATGATTGGAAAGGACGGATGTAGGAGATGGCAGACGAGCCGAACCCCGTTTTCGTCGAGGAGGGGGAGCTGGCTGGGCCTCACGGGCCCCTCCGCGTCAGGTGCTACCGCTTGCCTGAACCCGGCCGGATCTGGTCGGGGCTGGTATGGATGCACGGCGGCGGCTTCGCCTTCGGCGATCTCGAAATGGCCGAGGCCGATTGGTTCGCCCGGCGAATGGCTTCCGCCGGCGTTGCAGTGGTGAGCGTGGACTACCAGCTCGCGCCGTGGCGAGCACTGGGTGCCTTGAGAAGCGTGGAACCACCGGAGAAAGAAGGCAGCGCACATTACCCGGTCGCTTCTGAAGAGGTCGGTTTCGCTTACGAGTGGGCCAACTCCTCCACGGAAATGGGGGTTCCTTCGGGTGGCTGGTCGATCGGCGGCGCGAGTGCTGGCGCGAACCTCGCCGCGGGGGCTGCCATGCGGTTGCGAGATCGTGGCGGGCCGATTCCCCGATCACTGGTGCTCGCTTACGCCGTGCTGCACGCGTTGCCCCAGCCCCTGGCGGCAGAGCTGGCCGCGAAGGTCGGCCGGCTGGAACCGCAGTCTGTACTCACTGACGAGTTGTGGCGAGCGATGAGCGTCAACTACGTCGGAGGCGCCGAGCTGCTATCGGATCGGTATGCCTTCCCGGGCGGCCACGACCTCTCGGGGATGCCCCCGACAATGATCCTGAACTCGGACGCCGACACGGCACGAGGCTCCGGCCAACGCTTCGCCGCAGAGCTCGCAGAGGCCGGCGTCGATGCCTGGCAGGTACTCGAACCGGGAACGGTGCACGGACACCTCAGCCGGGCGGACAGCGCGCCGGCTCTGCGGAGCGTTTCGCGAGTGTGTCAGTGGCTCACGTTGCTGTAGCGCGTGGGCTACGAACGTCTGATTGACATGACCGGTCGAAATTGGCGACAGCGGTAAGGACGGCACGACAGATCCTTCAGCCCATGCTTGGAGACACCCGACACTTGTCGCGAAGCTTCCCGAACTGACCTTGCGTGTGGGCTACGACCCGCTGACCCCGCTCGACCGCACGCGCCTGTTCACGGCCCTTCTCCTGAGGCACCTGGCGCATACTCGGCTCAATGACGGCTGAGGATGCCGAGCTCGACCCCCTGACCGAGCCCCTGTGAGCGGAAGCCGGAGCGCACTTTCAGTGCCGGAGGAATCGCCTGACGTAACTCGACTGATCGTTCATCCAGCGCCGAGAAATCGCAGCATCGGGAACGTCGTGATCGAAACCGTGGTAAGCGCCGGCGACGTGATGCAATTCGACCTTGACGCCCGCAGCGAGGAGCCGCGTCGCATACGCCAGCGCCTCATCGCGGAGCGGGTCGAGCTCCACTGCGAGGACGTATGCGCTCGGCAGTCCGGACAGGTCTTCCGCACGACCGGGCGCTGCGTAGATGGATGCGTCTTCGGGAAGATCCAAGTAGTGCCGCCACATTTCGGCATTGCTGACGTTGTTCCAGACGGGGGTGTCGTCGAAGGCGAGCATCGACGGGGTCAGCATCCGGTCGTCGAGTACCGGATAAAGCAGGATCTGCAGGGCGATGGGCGGCCCGCCGCGGTCGCGGGCGAGGAGTGCGACGGCAGCGGCGAGGCATCCGCCAGCGCTCGCACCGGCGACCGCGATGCGGGTGGGGTCGATGTGGAGATCGTCCGCGTTCTCCCACGTCCAGACCAAGCCGGCGTAGCAATCCTCGAGGCCGCTGGGAAACTTGTGCTCGGGCGCAAGTCGGTAGTCGACCGATACGACGACGCAACCGGCGTCGGCGGCGTAACGAAGGCACCGAGCGTGCTCATAATCGAGGTCTCCGACGACGAACGCGCCGCCGTGGAAGTAGACCACTCCGGCCGTGACTCCGCGAGCGAACGTTGGGGTATAGATGCGGATCCCGATTTCGGTTCCGTCTGCCACGGCGATCGTCGAATCCGAGAACGTCACTCTTCCCTCAGTCTCGACGATCGCCGAGGATGCGGGATCACGGGTTGAGACCGCGACGGAGCGGGCCGCTTTCGGGTCTGTGATGCTGGGAGGGGCCATCAGCACACTCGCCGCGTCCAGTTCTGGGTCCATCGTCATTGATTCCCTCGTCAGTCGTGCAGTGGACTGAACAAATCTGTCAGTCGTCGCCTCTTCGCGCCTCCGAAACGCGACGAAAGTTCTTCCAACGAATGGAGGTCACTGCGACCATTCGGCTATGCGCAGGAGTTTGAGGGCGAACGACAACTCGAACATCGCGCCCTCGTCCGCGAGTGTGACACCAAGCTTGCGCTCGATGCTCTTCAGCCGATAGTTCACGGACGTGTGGTGCAGGTTGAGCGCGATCGAAGCCTTCCGTAGGCTCCGATGCTCGCAGAAGGAGTCCAGAGCCCGCACTTCAGCCAAGCCGTTCGGAGTGCGCACGAGGAATCGAAGCTGCTGGACGAGACGTGAGCCCGCCGCCTCCTCTGGGTCCACTCGTGCGATGACCTGCATTGAGCCCAGTCGTTCGAAGTCGGCATGTCGGGGGCCGAGGAGACTCGACGTCATCCGAAGCGCGAACTGAGCTGTTTCGCTCGATTCGTACGCCTTTTGCAGCGTAGCCTTCGATCCGAGCGCGAATTGCAGCCCCGACTCGGCGAACTTCCCTTCCCACTCGCTAGGAAGGTCGTGGATGAGGCATACTCCGACGCCCCGATCCACCACGATCCGTGTCACCTCGATCGAGTTCCTGGCTCCCCAACTCTGCAGCTCATTGTTGAGTTCGCTCTCGGGGGCCGTCGGTTTGACAGCCATGGCTCTGACCGGCCAGGTTGTGTGGAACCCGATCGCGCGAGCGGCCGCCGCGCGGTCGGCATCGGCCGTGTCCCGGGTGAGCAGCTGCATCAACGGGCTGCCAACGAACGCACCGGCGGTCATCCCCCTGACAAAGACCGATTCGGCAGCCATCGCCATCCGCTCCAGGATGAGCTCGGTGAGCGACGTGACCGCGTCCGATTCCAGGAGCCACACGGTGGCGACGAGCTCGCTTGCTATCTCGATGCCCCGGGTCAGCGCACCAGACGGGGGCTCGGCATCCACCTTCTGCCCGTGAGGTGTGCACGCAAAAGACGGAAATCCGGGTTTTCCCTTGAGACCCGCCAGAAGGCCGGTGAGTTGGGCGGCCGAGCGGACGATCTCGTCGGCACCAGCTTTCGCAGCAACGAGACGTTCGAAGAATGCGATCGCCCTGATCGCATCCTCGGCTTCGGACTGACTGGTCGAGAGCCGTTTCAGAACGCCGTCCACATCCGTCCCTCCATTCGTAGGAAATTGTTGCATCGAAGTTCGGATGCATGTGGATGCCTCGGGTGAAAGCGTAGACGCCAGCGGAGCGGCCCGATCAGATCGAGTTCAACTCAATGGAGAGACGACGCAACCAACTGAAAGCAGCAGATCCGATCCGCCGGTCGATCAGACCAACGGTCAAGCGGATTCGGGGCTGTGACCTCTACGACCGGATCCGCGAGGGTTACCGCTCATCCCTCACTGTGCAGCCCCGGTCGCAACGTCGCAAGCGCATTCCTACGAAAGGACTATCCACATGAAGTTCAATATTCAGTCGCATCGGCGACGCACGCTCACCGGCGCGGCCGTCGCGGCGGTCGTCCTGCTCGCCGCGTCGGCGTGTTCGTCGGGTCAGGAGACGGGCGCAGTTGCACAGTCAGGCGGCGTCAAGAGCGGTCCGATCACGATCGCTCTCTTGCAGAAGCAAGGAGACCAGCAGTTCTTCGTCGACCAGGCCGCAGGCGCGAAAGCCGCAGCCGACAAGGCCGGGAAAGTGACGCTCAAGGTCATCGACCTCAAGTCGGACTCGAACCTGGCCATCAGTCAGCTGGACGCGATGATCGCGCAGAAGGTTGACGGGATCCTCATCACGGTCCCGGATCAGCAGATCGGTCCTCAGGTGATCGCTGCCGCCAAAGCCGCCAACGTCCCTCTCATCGCATTGGACGACCCGATCAAGGATGCGACCGGCAAGGAGGCCACCTTCGCCGGCTTCGATGACCACTCCATGGGGGCCATGGCCGGTGCGCAGACAGGCCCGCTCTACAAGGAGGCCGGATGGAACGCCGCCGACACGCGCATCCTCTCGGCTTACAAACCTGATCTCTCGGTCTGCGTCGACCGGGCCAACGGGTCCCAGGATGCGTTCAAGAAGGCCATCGGGTCCGCGGAAATTCCCAAGACGATCGTGATCGGTACAGACATGTCCAGCCCGGATGCGCAGAACAAGGCCGGCGCCGTGATCACGGCTAACCCGGACGTCAAGCACTGGATCGTCTGGGGCTGCAACGACGACAACTCCACCGGAGTGGTGACAGCGTTACAGAATTCCGGTGTCGCTCCAGCGAACATCATCGGTGTCGGTCTGGGCGCCTACCTCGCCTGCAAGGACTGGAAGGCAGGACTCACGACGGGAAACAAGGCTGACGTCTTCGTGTCGGGTGTCCAGGTCGGCAAGACCGCTGCGAACGCCATGATCGGCCTTCTGCGAAACGGAACCGGACTGCCGCCCAAGTCCATAGCGAAGACCTTCGAGGTCAACGCGAAGAACTACAAGGACGTGGGAATGACCTGCAACTGATCACCGTCGGGTGGGAGCCTTCGTCATCAGAGGGCTCCCACTCCCTGACTTGAGAAGGACACATGAACGACAACTCGTCGGCTCTCGCCGACGCCCATCCGGTCGTCTTCGAGGCCGTCACGGTAGGCAAGCGGTTCGGGCCCATCGTGGCTCTCTCCGACGCATCGATCCAGCTGCGGGCCGGGGAGGTCCTGGCGCTGATGGGCGAGAACGGCGCTGGAAAGTCCACTCTGCTGAAGATCCTGACTGGGGACTTCGGACCCAGCTCGGGCGCTCTTCTCCTGGATGGAGTCGAAACCGCGTTTCGGGACCCGGCGCACGCCCATCGGGCGGGCGTGAGAGTCGTAGCGCAGGAGCCCGAGATCGTCCCTGACGTGACTGTCGCAGAGAACATGTACATCGGAGCTTTGCGGCGACGGGGGCGTCGGTTCAACAGAACGGCTCTCATTCGTGAGGCTCAACGGGAGCTCACTGAATACGGCTTCGGCGACTCGATCGACTCCGGATCTCTCGGTAAGGACCTCACTGCGGCGCAGCGGCAGATCGTCGAGATCATGCGAGCGCTCGAGGGTTCGCCGAAAGTAGTCTGCTTCGACGAACCGACCTCGTCGTTGGGTGAACATGAAGTCGCCATCCTGTTTCAGGTGATTGCAGTGCTTCGGCGACGTGGGGTCGCGATCGCCTACGTTTCTCACCGACTGCCGGAGGTCTTCGAGCTTGCGGATCGCGTCACCGTCCTCCGCGACGGAAGGCTCGTCGGCTCGCGGCTTATTGCCGAAACCAGCAGCGACGAGCTCGTCCGCATGATGGTCGGCCGCGACCTCTCTCAACTGTTCGAGCGGAGTCCGCACCAGGCCGGCAAGCTGGTCCTGCGTCTGGACGGGTTCACGACCGACGATGTCGAAAACGTCTCCCTGACTGTTCGGCGTGGCGAAGTCATCGGGATAGCCGGCCTGGTGGGGGCAGGCCGCAGCGAACTGTTGCGGGCCATCGTGGGAGACCTCCCCGTTCGGAGCGGGTCGATCACCTACAAATCCAGGGCAGTCAGCTTCAGAAGTCCCGCCGATTCCATCGCGGTGGGTGTTGGCTTCGCCCCCGAGGAGCGCAAAACCGAGGCGCTGATCATGGAACGCAGCATCAGCGACAACATCGTCCTAACCATCCTTCCGAAGATCTCTCGCGCCGGATTCGTTCTCGCTCGGCGAGAGCGGAGGATCGCTGGCGAATTCATCCAACGCATGCACATCCGGACACCGAGCGCGGACCAACCTGTGAAGCGCTTGTCCGGCGGAAACCAGCAGAAGGTCGTTCTTGCACGCTGGCTTGCGATCGCCCCCGACCTCCTTCTCTTAGATGAACCCACGCGTGGAGTCGACGTGGGTGCTAAGGCGGAGATCTACGGGATCATCCACGAATTGGCTGGGCAGGGGACAGCCGTGATCGTCGTCTCCAGTGAGCTTCCGGAAGTCATGGGACTGTCGGACCGGATCTACGTGATGGCCCACGGTCGACTGTCCGACTCTCTCACCAGAGCGGACGCCACGGAGGAGCGCATCCTCTCCTTGGCGCTGAGGGAACCCGCAGCTCCGCACCAGCATGCTTCCACCCACCACCGCAACGAGGGAATAACCCATGTCTGACACTGCTATCGCCCTAAAGCCGGAGCGGCCTGCATCACCGACCTCGCCTGTCCGGCGAAGCATGCAACGGGTCGGGGTCCAGAACCTGTCCCTCGGGATCGCGATCGTCATCCTGGTGGCCATCATCGGCGTGCAGAATCCGCTCTTCTTCGGGTTGGAGAACATGCGTGTCATCGGTCAGGCCGTTGCGATCTCAGGTCTGCTCGCGGTAGTCCAGACCTTGGTGATCATTCTCGGGGCGCTCGATATCTCGGTCGGATCGCTTGCCGGTCTGTGCTCGGTGGTGTCGGCAATGGTCTTCACGGTGGCGGGTCCGCTGCTCGGCGTCGTAGCGGCGGTGGGCGTCGGAATCGTGTGCGGCCTCATCAACGGATGCATCATCGTGTTCGGGCGTGTCAACTCGGTCATCGCTACCCTGGCTACTCTTGCTGCCTACCGCGGGGTGGCGGATCTCATCTCGAACGGTTCGGCGCAGGGGTACACCGGGTCGGACCCGTTCTTCATCTTCATCGCACGCGGGTCGCTGCTAGGCATACCGACACTGATCTGGATTCTGCTTCTGGTCGCCGCCCTGGTGCACGTCTTCCTGCGGTTCACGAGTTGGGGCCGGAACGTCTATGCAGTCGGCGGCAACGGCGTTGCCGCGAGGTTGGCCGGCGTCAATATCAATCGCTACATCGTGGGAGTTTTCGTGGTGACCGGCCTGGTCGCCGCGGTCGCGGGCATCCTGATCACGGCGCGCACGGGATCGGGGCAGCCTGTCTCTGGATCTGCCGGGTTGGAATTGCAAGCTGTCACCGCGGCCGCCCTCGGTGGTGCTGCCTTGAAGGGCGGCAAGGGAAGCGTCATCGGCACGCTCCTGGCCGTCGTCCTGCTGGGGGTCTTGTCGAATGGCCTGACGCTGCTGAATGTCAACAGCTTCTGGCAGGACGTCGCCACCGGCGGAGTGTTGGTGCTCGCTGTGGTGATTCAGCAACTGCGGTCCGGAGACCGGCGGATCGGATTGCCGAGCTGATCAGCAATTCGGAATCGACCCCGTTGAGGCGGGAGTGGGTTTTGGTCGCGGAACTGAGACCACGGCGATGAAAACGCACGGTTCATGCGCAGCGGTCTGGTACGTGTGAGTTTGCGCGAGGGGCACCTGTGCAGATTCACCCGCCCGAATGAGGCGCGGCTCTTCTGAGCTGAGGACCTCGAGCTGTCCAGACAGTACGTGATGGATGGATGGGGGCCACGTCGGGTTTCCCGCTGCCTCATATCGGTCGCCCGGAGCGAGCATCCACTTCCACAGTTCGATGGAGGAGTCTGCTGTGTCGACCGCACTCAGGAGGAACGCCCAACTCCCATTCGCCGTCGCCCAGATCTCCACTCCGTGGGGAGGGGAGTCGACGGCAACGCCCAGTAAGGCCGCGAATGTGGTGTCTAATCCAGCGGCAACTCGGTCGAGGGTGGCAACGCTGGGGTTCGCCTGCCCAAGCTCGATCTGCGTGAGCATCCTCCGGCTGACGGCGCTGCGATTGGCGAGCGCCTCGACGGTGAGGCCTGCCCGGCCACGCGTTTCTCTGATGTGCCGACCGAGTGCGGAAACGACATCTGGGCGCATTGATCCTGACATGATCCTCCTATGCGCACTATATTGCGCGAACTCAGCGGTGAGCAATATAGTGCTCATATCCATTGTTCGATTCCTGAACTCTAGCGACCGAGAGGGGAAGCGAGTGTCGGACCGAGTTGTTGGGACAAGAACTCCTGATCCAAGAATTGCAAGCGGACGGGTTCGCTTGGCTCGCTGGCTCATTGCGTACGGTGCTTTCGGGGTGCCTCAAGCGGCAGCGCCTATCGCATTCGGGCTCCTCGCGGTCCAGCTGTTCGGCACTGCCGATGCGGGTGCGGGGTTGGTGCTCGCAATGACGGCCGCGCAAGTCGTGTGTGCCGTGCCAGCGACACGATTCGGGCGGCGGTTCCACCCGACGCACTATCTACGCGCCCTCTTCGCGATACGCGCCATCGCTCTCGCATCCGTCGCGCTCTTGGCAGGTGTTGCGGCGCCCCTCTGGACATTGATCGCGGCAGCTGCGGTGGCCGGCGCGTTCAACGGCGCTGCCTACGGGTACCTGCGTTCTGTGCTCACCCACCTGGTGAGCCGTGCCAGCATGACTCGAGCCCTCGGCGTCGCAGCCACGGTGAATGAGGTGACGTTCGTCCTGACTCCCGTAGCCATCGCAGCGGTGGGCTCGGTGTCCCCATCGGTCGCCGTGCTTGTTGCTGCAGCTCTTGGTGCGCTGCCGCTTTTTCTTCTGCCGAAGAATGGGTCACCTGAACTCAGTGCCGCACGCTCGCCGCAGCGCCGCATGCTGGACGTGAAGGTGCTTCTGTGGCTCGTGTGCGAGTTGGCATTGGGGTCTCTCGTTGCCGGGGTGGAAGTCGGTGCAGTCTCGCTCTCCCTGAAGTTCCGCTTGGAGCCCGGTTGGGCGGCATTGTTTCCGCTAGCCCTCTGCGCAGCCTCGGTGGGTGGCGGGATCTGGATCAGCATTCGCAATCGGCGCGCGACCAATGGGACGGTGGTGGCGATGATGCTCGTTGCCGCGACCGGGGGCGTGCTGGTGATGAGCGATGTACTCAGCCTCGCGCTCGTCGGCGCTGCCGTGATCGGCGCATGCCTGGCTCCTTTGATCACGCATTTCGCAATTGTCGTTGAGGAGGTCACTCCATCTGCTCGGCAACCTGAGGCATTCGCCCTCCTGCGCACCGCCGACTCCCTTGGCGTGATTATGGCGTCAGGCATAACTGCAGTCCTCGGCCCAGCACCGGCGCTGCTTTGCAGCGCCCTTCTCGCGGTCGGGCTCGGCATAGCTGTTGGAGTGGTGAGCGTCCTTCAGCATCGTCGGTGAGGCTCCTCGAGGGGTTTCCAGATCTGCGCACGTTTTGTGCACAATCGAGTGCGATCAGGTCGGGTCGTTAAGGGTCGTGCGCGGTCCAGGACCGTTGATTTTCCGGGCTTTTTTGGACTCGCCCAGGCGGGAAACGGACACCGGATAGAGTTCCAAACTCACGCGGTTTACGCGAGCCTTGAAAGCATTCTGTCCGAGGTCTGGCGGAGAATGGCCCCACGTTGACGAGGGGGTTCAAATGGGGTCTGTCGAGCCGTATGAAACGGCTGCCGGCAAGCGATATCGGGTGCAGTATCGGACTCCGGATCGCCGTAACACGATGAAGCGTGGCTTCACCACCAAGCGAGCCGCGGAGTTGTTCCTCGCGTCCGTCGAGGTGTCCAAAGTGAAGGGCGAGTGGGTCGACCCGACGAAGGCTCGGACGCCCGTATCGGAGATGGCAGAAGAATGGTTCCGAGCGCAGGTGCAGGTGAAGCCGACGACCCGCTCCGGCTATCGATTCCACCTCGACAAGTACATCCTTCCGCGCTGGGGTTCGACGCGGCTGGTGGACGTGCGGCACGGAGACGTCCAGGCATGGGTCGGTGAGCTGTCTGAGATGCTTGGGCCGTCGATGGTCAGGCAGATCCACCTCGTGCTGGCCGGCGTCCTCCGATATGCGATCCGAGACGGTCGCCTGACGAACAATCCCTCCGATGGCATTCAGCTCCCGAGACTGACCTCTCGGGAGCATGGCTACCTGACACACTCGCAAGTCCGGGCCCTCGCCGATGAGTGCGGGAGCCAAGGCGATGTCGTTTTCTTCCTCGCCTACACGGGACTGAGGTGGGGCGAGATGGCGGGGCTGCGGATCAACCGCGTCGACTTCACCCGCCGCCGGATCGACGTCGCGCGCGCGGTCTCGGAGCCGCGGGGGGTGATCGTCTGGGGTACGCCCAAGAATCACGAGCGAAGATCGGTTCCCTTCCCCGAGCTCTTACTCGTCCCGCTGGAAGAGCGATGCGCGGGCCGGGATCCTGAGGAACCGGTGTTCACGGGAGCTGACGGTGGCATCCTGCGCGCCGGGAACTATCGCAACCGAGTCTTCAACGCAGCAGTGGCGCGATGCATCGAAAAGGACGACATATTTCCGCGCCTAACCCTCCACGACCTCAGGCACACCGCCGCCTCACTCGCCGTTTCGGCAGGTGCGAACGTGAAATCGGTGCAGCGGATGCTCGGTCATGCGTCCGCGGCGATGACCTTGGACGTCTACGCGGACCTCTTCGATGACGACCTTGATGCTGTTGCGATCGCATTGAACGACGGTGCCGCGAATTCAGTTGTAGTCAAAATGTAGTCAAACGCTATTGGGTGGCATGCACGAGGCCAACAAAAAACCCCCGGAATCCGCTTCGGACCGGGGGTTTTCTCTGGTGGCTCCGACCGGCATCGATCCGGTGACCTTTCGATTTTCAGTCGAACGCTCTACCAACTGAGCTACAGAGCCG
>DASYGJ010000212.1:0-2691 GCA_035999915.1 Leifsonia sp. | reverse complement strand
CGCGTCCGGTCAGCGGTTCGACGCCGAACCAGTGGCTGGCGCTGATGCCTCCCCCGAAGCCGAGCGGAGCGCCCGCGTCGTCGAGCGTGTTCAGGTGGTAGGTGTACGGATCCTGGCCGTTGATGCCTGTGAGCAGGGGCGCGAAGATCGCTGCCAGCAGGTACACGATGATCGTGATCGCGCCCGCACTCGCCCACCGGTCTGAGCGAAGGTGGGCCACGACGTGCCGGAAGCCGGTCTTACGAGCCGGGACCGTGTCCGCTTCGAGGGATGCTGCCGTCGTCATACGATCGCCTCCGGGCTGGTGACGCTTTCCCGTTCGTCGGCTTCATCGTCGAGCATCCGCCAGGTCTCTCGGCGTGCGGTCTGGGCAGCGGGATCAGCGACAGGCGCAGCGGCGAGGAGACGCCGGGTGTACGGATCCTGCGGCGCGAGGAGCACGCTGTCGGCGGTGCCGGATTCGACGATGCGGCCGTTGTGGAGCACGGCGACATCATCCGCGAGCTGCTGGACGACGGCGAGATCGTGGCTGATGAACAGACAGGCGAAACCGAACTCGCCCTGCAACTCACGGAGCAGCTCGAGCACGCGAGCCTGGACGGAGACGTCCAGGGCGCTGGTCGGCTCGTCCGCGATCAGCAGCGAAGGGTTGAGAGCGAGCGACCGGGCGATGGCGACGCGTTGGCGCTGCCCACCCGAGAGCTCGTGCTGGAACCGTTCCGCCATCGCGGGGTCGAGCTGCACCGCCGTGAGCAGTTCACGCATCCGGGTTGCCCGCTCCGCTGTCGTCTGCCTGGTGTGCAGCCGCAGCGGCTCCTCGATGCACTGCCCGATCGTGAACCGGGGGTTCAGGGAGGACGCCGGATCTTGAAAGACGTAGCCGATGCGAGCTCGGGCACGACGGAGTTCGGCACTCGACGCCGTGGTGAGGTCGACGCCGTCGACCGCCACCGAGCCGGCCGACAGGGGCACGAGGCCAGCGAGCGCGCGGCCGATCGTGGACTTTCCCGAACCGGATTCACCGACCAGCCCGAAAAATCGCCCGCGCCCGATGCGAAAGCTGACGTCATCGACCGCCGGAACTCCGCGCCGTCCAAAACTGCGGGCACCGTAGACGATGGTCGCGGCGCGCAACTCGGCGGCAGCATCCCCGTCGCCGGAATCTGCGTTCGTCGCCTCTGCGGTCCGCCCTTCGCGCAACTCACCGAGTCGCGGCACGGCCGCCAGGAGCGCTCTGGTGTACTCCTCACGGGGATGCGCGAACAGCTCCGTGGCCTCGGCCCGCTCGACGACGGACCCCTCACGCATCACCACGACGTCGTCGGCGAGGTCGGCCACCACACCCATGTCGTGGGTGATCAGCAGGATCGCCATTCCTTGGCGGTCGCGCAGCTCCCGCAGAAGGTCCAGGATGCCCGCCTGCACCGTCACGTCGAGGGCGGTCGTGGGCTCGTCGGCGATGAGAGCGACCGGATCGCAAGAGATCGCCATGGCGATCATGGCCCGCTGCAGCTGACCGCCGGAGAGTTCGTGCGGATAAGCGCGGATGATCCGCTCGGGGTCCCGCAGCCCGACCGACCGCAACAGTTCGGCGACGCGCTGCCGAGTGGCGTCCCGGCCGTGCGTCATCCGGTGCGTGTGGAGCGCCTCGGAGATCTGCCTCCCGATGGTGAGCACCGGGTTGAACGCGTTCATCGGCTCCTGGAAGATGCTGCCGATCTGGCCGCCGCGCACCTGCCGGAGCCGCTCGACCGGGGCACCGAGCAGTTCCTCACCGTTCAGCCGGATGCTTCCCTCGACCACTGCAGTGCCGGGCAGCAGACCGAGCGTCGACATCGCGGTCAGGCTCTTGCCGGAACCCGATTCTCCGACGAGCGCGAGCACCCGGCCGCGCCCGAGCTCGAAGCTGACGTCGTCGACGACCCGGCTCGCCGCAAAGTTCGAAGGGCGCGCCGAAGCGTCCTGGCCGGTGAACGAGATGGAGATCCCGCTCACCGCCAGGACGGCCGGCCCGCTTTCCTTGGTCACTTGGCCAGCGACACCTTCAGGTAGTTCGGGTACGCCGGGAACGAGGCGATGAAGAAGTTGTTCACGTTGGAGCCGTGAAGGAACGACTGCTTCGCGTACGTGAGCGGCACGACCGGAGCATCCTGCATGATGCGCTTGTCCGCTTGTGCCCAGAGGGCCTGGGCCTTCTTCAGGTCGACCTCTCCGGTGGCCTGGGCGATCAGCGCGTCGACCTCCGGGCTGGAGTAACGCGCGATGTTGTAACCGCCTCCACCGATCTGGTTCGAGTCGAACAGCGGCTGGATGTTGCTGTTCGCGCTCGGGAAATCGGGCTGCCACGATCCGAGGTTCAGGTCGTAGTTCGCCGTGTCGGCGGTCGAATCCGCGTAGTACGTGTCGGTGTCCTCGGGCTTCAGAGTCACCTTGATGCCGACGCGCTCGAGACCCTGCTGCAGCGCCTGCGCCTGCGCGAGCGACGACGAGTCGTTCTGCGAGAGAAGCGTCAAGTTCAGGTCGGAGGCGTGGCCGGCCTCCTGGAGCAGTTTCTTGGCTTTCGCGACGTCTCCGTCAGGTCCGGTCGGGTACAGGTTGTAGTCGACGCGTCCCGGGATGCCCGGCGTGATGAGGGTGGTCGCGGCAGTCGCTGCCTCCGCGCCGCCCGATGCGATGATGAATGACTTCTTG
>DASYGJ010000321.1:0-5679 GCA_035999915.1 Leifsonia sp. | reverse complement strand
GTGGACTTCGCACTCGCCGCGATCTCGCTCGCCGATGGGATGCCGGACGACGCCGGCGAGGTCGTGTTCGCGACTGCGCGCACGATCGGCTGGGTTCTGCACGCCCTCGACGAGTACTCCCGTCCCGCCCTGCGATTGCGTCCCGCCGGCCGCTACACGGCCTGACCCCCGCCGCCCGGCGCCCGCGCCCCCGCCCACCCCCGCCGCCCGCCCGCGCCCGCGCCCGCGCCTGCGCCCGCGCCCGCGCCCGCGAGATGGCAGTATGTGCGGGTTTTGCTCGGGTGAAACGGTTGCAACGGTCATCTCGGCACCTCAAGGTGGTCGCCTGTGGATAACTTCTGCGCACGGACCGTTTCGGTTCCTCGCGGGCTGGCCTCGCCGACGCCCTCCTGCGCGGCGCGACTGAGGACTCCACGCGATGGACGCGGGAGACCATGGCCGCGGCGATCGTCGACTCCCAGCCCCGCACCATCGACCTGCTGCGACAGGAGGCGTTCAACGCGGCTAGCGTGACCGGGAGTCGACGCGCCAGTAAGCACGGTGTACCGAAGGGTCAGGCGTTCTGACCTTGGGGCTGAGACTGCAGGAAGCGCACCATGTTGCCCGATGGGTCGCGGAAAGCGCAATCCCTCGGGCCCCACGGCTGGTCGATCGGCTCCTGGAGCACTTCGGCGCCGGAAGCCCGCACGTGTTCGAAGGTCGCGTCGATGTCGTCGGTCTTGAACACGATGGGACTCAACGCACCCTTCGTGACCAGTTCCTGCAGCGCATCGCCGTCGGCCCGCGAGCGGCCGGCGTGCGGATCGCTGAGGACGATCTCCGTGCCTGCCCGATCGGCGTTGCCGAGGGTGACCCAGCGGTGGCCTCCGGAGGAGACGTCGTTCAGGATGTCGAGGCCGAGCGCGTCTCGGTAGAAGCTCAGCGACTCTTCCGGGTCGTTGACGGTGACTTGGGAGTACTGGAGTGAAATGGACATGAGACGACTCTACGAAGCGATGTCGGGCGACGCTTCTCGAAAACTGCTCGGTTTCTCGCGGGTCGGTTTGGTGCGCTGTTTCGCCTCGCAGGACGGCATCGCGATGACGGCCGCGTGCTCCCGGGCACGGTAGGAGGTCGGTGTCTCGCCGACGAGTTCGGTGAACCTCGTGCTGAACGATCCGAGGGACGTACAACCGACGGCCATGCAGGCGTCTGTGACGCTCATCCCCCCGCGCAGCAATGCCATCGCCCGCTCGATTCGGCGAGTCATCAGGTAGCTGTATGGCGTTTCGCCGTAGGCGGCGCGGAACTGGCGCGAGAAGTGCGACGGCGACATCAGCGCACGCTGTGCGATGGTCGGCACGTCCAGCGGTTTCGCGTAGTCGCGGTCGATCAGATCGCGGGCGCGACGGAGGTGCGCGAGAGTTGCGAGCTCTTCCGGAGACACGCGTCGAGCGTAACACCGGGTGCCGCTCAGCGTCCCTCGACGAGGCGGATGAAGGCGCTCAGCTCGGCCACGCCCGCCGGGGTGTGCGGGAGGAACTCGGTCAGCTCGGGCGAGTGCACGAGGTAGGCCGCCCATTTGGCACGGGAGATCGCGACGTTGAGCCGGTTCTTCATGATGAGGAACGACATCCCGCGCGGAACATCGGCCGCGGAGGATGCCGCGAGGCTGACGATGGCGATCGCAGCCTCCTGGCCCTGGAATTTGTCGACCGTTCCCACGCGAACCCCGGCGAATCCTGCCGCCACCAGGGCCTCGCGCACGGTCGCCAGTTGCGCGTTGTACGGCGTGACGACGATGACATCCGCTTCGATGAGCGGATCGTCAACTCGGCCCGCGCCGGGATCCGTCCAGCGCCGGCCGAGCACCGAGCGCACGAGCTGTACGACCCGTTCGGCCTCCTCCGGAGATTCGGTGGCGTTGCCCGCATGCTCGACCGGCACCGGATGCAGGCCGGGCTCGACATTCTCGAGGTACCTCAGCGAGGCCTCGGGATGCGCGTGCAACCTGCCCTCGTACGACAGCGTCGACACCGGTTCGGCGAGCGCGGGATGCAGCCGTCTGCTCTCAGCAAGGAAGTAGCCGAATTCGCCGGGGAGCACGTCGTGTCCTTCGCTCACCCAGCCGAGCGCCGATCCGTCGACGGGTTCGGGATGCGTCCCCTGGCTCACCTGCGGCAACTGCTGGGGGTCGCCGAGCAGCAGCAGAGTGCGGGCGGAGACCGCCGCCGCTATCGTCGACGCAAGCGAGAACTGCCCGGCCTCGTCGATCACGAGCAGGTCGAGGCTGCGCCGCGGGATGCGCGCGGCGTTGCTGAAGTCCCAGGCCGTTCCGCCGATCACGAACCCCGTGGCGGCGTGGTCGAGGGCGAAGGAAAGCTGACCGTCGCGTTCGAGTTCCGTGAAGAGGTGGCCGTCTGACTCCGGATCGACCTTGGCGACTTTTCCCACGAGGTCGGCAGCCGCACCAGCCCCCACCACGGCGTCGAGCAGGTGCTCGACCACCGAGTGGGATTGGGCGACCACACCGATCTTCCAGCCATGCTCCTGCACGAGGGCGGCGATGACCCGGGCGCCGAGGTAGGTCTTGCCCGTGCCGGGTGGCCCCTGTACTGCGAGGTACGATCCGTCGAGGTCGAGCAGGCTGTCGACGACCGCGGAGATCGGGCCTCCCTCAGCGTCGCCGACGGCCGCGAGGGCCCCGGAGCGGGTGCGTGGCGGAACGCGACGCAGCACATCGGTCATCGGCTCTGCCGGCCACCGCGGCTGCGCAGCGAGCAGTTCTTCCGCCCAGGAGTCGATCGCTGCCTTCTGCCGACCGACCGGCAACGGCTTGGCTGGGCCGAGGGCGCTCGGCAGCGTTCTGTACGGCAGCACATCCCGCGAGAGGGTTTCCTCGATGACGATCGCACCATCGTCCTGCACCTCGAGCACCCGGACCGCGCGGGCGGATCGGGCGCCAGGCTCGGCCGATCCGGGCGGAAACGGCCCGGGATACTCGTACAGCAGGTATGGTCCCGTCTGATCGCTCGGCCGGATGGAACTGCCCGGCGCGAGCCGTCCGCGCAGGAGCAACTCACGCCGATCCGTTCGCTGCGATCCTTCGTGATACCAATCGCGAATGACGCGGGCCGACTCCACGACCAGCACGTCGCGGGTCTCCTCCCACTCGTCGATCGGCTGCACCAGCCTGACGAAGTGTCCTTGCCAGAAGCTCTTCTGCTCGCGTCGGTGATAGTCGATCGCGGCGGCCGCGAACGCCGCCGCGGTCTGATCGGCGCTTCGCTCCGGATCGAGCGGATCTCCGGCAAGCGCCAGCAGCTCGTCCCGCAACCTGGAGGCCTCGACTTCCACGAGTTCGCCGTCGGGCGCCGACTCCCCCACTGGGATGCCGCTCTCGGCTGCTCTCGCCAGCAGCCAGTCTCGCAGGCGGAGCGTCGAAACGCAGTCGTACCGGTTGTAGTCGCCGATCGAGTCGAGTATCCGCTGTGCCTCGAGCTTCTGACCGAGGGTGAGGAGGTCACGGGCGTTCGCATACTCCGTGATCGAGTCGGCGGCGTTGGTCACGTCGCTTTCGCGCAACTCTTCGCCCATGTACAGCGGCTCGAGCTTCTTGATCGAATAAGACCGCGACCCCACCCGCAGCGCCTTGCGCACGATCGGATACAGGTCGATCAGCACGTTGTCGCGCAACAACTGATCGACATCGTCCTCTCCGACGCCGTGCCGGGCCGCGAGCGCCAGCAGGTGGGTGCGCTCGTAGGCCGCGTAGTGGTAAATGTGCATCCCCGGATGCTTTCTACGCCGCTCGCGCACGAACGCCAGAAACTCTTGAAGCGCCGCCCGCTCGGCTGCGAAGTCGTGTGCCCAGAACGCGGTGAAACGCGCCTCCGTGTCCACCAGGCCGAACAGATAGTCGAGGCCCCAGCGCATCCCGGCACCCTCGGTGTAGAGCGGGTCACCCTCGAAATCGAAGAAGATATCGCCGTCGTCGGTGCGGGGCAGCACGGCAAGCGCCGGCGCGTTGTAGACGGTGACCGGGGGCGGGGACCCGGCGACCGCATCCAACTGCAGCGTCGCCTGCTGCCGGAGCGCCGCCAGCGTGGACTCGGCGATTCCCTCGACCGGCGTGGTCGACCGGGCGAGCTCCTCGATGGTCAGGATGCCCGCCTCCTGCAAGTGCGTCCGCTGCGTCACACGCATCCCCGCCACCAGCAGCACGTCCCTCGCCGCCTGGATCTCCGCCTCGCACGCGTCGCAGTGCCCGCACACCGTGAATCTGGGATCCCCCCAGCGCACCGCCGTCGAATCGGCCAGGTGCTCGCGCACGATCGCGAGCAGGCGGGCGCGTCGTTTGCGGTAGACCGGTGCGATGTCGGCGAGCCGATGCTCGCTCACGCTGCCGTCGCCGAGCAGCAGCTCAACGGTGTCATCGGTGTGCACGCCGAGGTTCTCCAGCTGCTCGGCGTAGGCGGCCAGCTGCAACAGTGCCGTCACCCGGGCACTGCGCGCCAGCTTGGAATCCTGCACCCGGTACCGGCCGTCGGGCCGTCGCACGATGAAGTCGGCGAACCCGACGAACGTGCCGTCGAAGAAGGTCGCCTGGAAGACCATCTCCGCTCCCGAGTCGAAGGCGGCCTTCGTCTCGGCCACCGCACCAGCAAGGCTGTCGGCGCTCAGCCGCTCCGGCCGCGCGATCTCCACGACACCGGTCCCGAGCCGCTTTTCGTAGGACGCGAGGATGCGCCGCTCGTGTTCGTCGCCGAGCCTGGAGCTGCGCACGTACATCGGGTCGTCGACCACTTCGACCGCCTCGATCCGGCCCAGCTTCACGTCGATCGTGCGCAGGAACGCGAACTCGCACTTCGACGCGCTCGTGAGATCGCTCGCGCTGGTGACCACGACACCGTCGAGCAGGAACACGCGGCCCTCCGTTCGCTCCGGCGGCCCCCACTTCGGCCGGCCATTCCGACCCTACCGGGACCGACCGACACTCGCCGCGGTCGCGCCGCTCCGCCTGCCCCGCCTCCCCTCCCCTCCCCTCCCCTCCGGGCCGGCGACAAGTCAGTATCTTCCGTTTTGCGCGTGTCAAACCGGCAACTACTGACTTCTCACTTCTCGCGGAAATCAGCCGCTCTTCGCGGCCGCCTTCAGCGCGCGCTTGGTCTCCCGCACCTTGGTGAGGGACTCCGGGTCGACGATGTCGGCGACGGAGCGGTAGCACCCCTTCTCGCCGTAGGCGCCGGCCGCCTCTTGCCAACCCGGTGCGGAGAGACCGCACTGCTTGCCGAGAAGCGACAGGAAGATCTTCGCCTTCTGTTCGCCGAAACCAGGGAGCGCCTCGAGCCGACGCAGCACCTCGGCGCCATCCGGTTCGCCGCGGGTCCAGACTGCTGCCGCATCCCCGCCCCAATCCGAAACGACGGCGGCACACAGCGCCTGCACCCGGCCGGCCATCGAGCCCGGGAACCGATGCACCGCCGGACTCTGCTTCATCACGGCGACGAGCTCGTCGGGCTCCAGGCCGGCGATGGTCGCCGCATCGAGATCGCCCAGCCTGTCGCGCAGCTTGGCCGGCCCGGCGAAAGCCGTCTCCATCGGCACCTGCTGGTCGAGCAGCATCCCGATCAGGAGCGCCAGCGAATCGGTGGAGAGCAGGGCGTCTGCCTCTGGCTCTCCGGTGATGTGCAGTTCGTG
>DASYGJ010000165.1:0-1800 GCA_035999915.1 Leifsonia sp. | reverse complement strand
GATCGCTTGCCCGGTGAAGATGCATTGCCCACCCGCGGTCTGGACGGTCGTCCACGCGGTTGCCAGCTGCTCGGTAGAGCCGTCGTTCACGGCGGCCTGAAACGTCACCTCCTGCGGGTTTGGAACGCTATGCGGCTCCTCATAGAACGACCCGCCGCTGAGCGCGTTGCTCGTCTGGATGTCGACGGTCGCGCCCGGGCCGGTCGCCCACGCGATCAGGTTGTCGACCGGCAGATCGGCGACGAACCGGAGCTTGCCGACACCGCCGGCGTCGCAGACGCCGGAGATGTGCCCGAAGTCGAGTTCGAGGAACTCGGTGGCTCCCGTCGACGGTGCCAGCACGAGCCGCGCGGAGCGCAGCTTCCCGGTGCCGGACACGTACGCGCGCGGTCCGAGGCCACCCAGCTTCGCGGAATCCGCGGCGATGCCGTTCGCAGCCAGGAAAGTGTTCGGTCCGTGGCCACCGAGCTTCGCGGAATCCGCAGCGGTACCGTTCGCAGCCAGGAACGTGTTCGGCACCACATCGCCTGAGGTCAGCGTTCCGTCCGCGACCTTCGATGACGTCACGGCGTTGTCGGCGATCGCGTTCGTGGTCACGGACGCCGGTGCGAGCTTGGGCCTCGTGACGGCACCATGTGCGAGCTGGGTCGTCCCGACCGCTCCCGCCTTGATCTTGCCGCTGGTGACTGCTGCCGCGTGGAGCTTCGTGTCGGTGACGGCGCCGTTCTTGATCTGCGAAGTGCCGATCTTCGACACAGCGACCGCCGTCCCGCCGAGCGCCACGAACAGCGCCACCAGCGAGATCGCCAGCGAGACTCTGGAACTGTTGATCCTGCGCATATGCATCCCCTTCGGTTGTCAGCCCGGCGTCAGTCTTCCAGCGAGCGCGGCGGCCGCCAAGTTATCGCCCGTCTGTGACCTCCCCTACGAAGGAATTGGGCGATGCGGGACCAGTCGACTCCCGGGAAAGCTCGCCTTGATGGACGTTGGAAGGGGGGTACTTTGAGCGCGAGCCTGGCGTCGACTGTGAGAACGGCCGTCAAGGTCCGTTCGAGGAGACCGTCTCGCCGCGGTTGGAGACTTCTGTTGCGTTTCGGTTGTGACGGTCGTTCACAAGCGCCACGGCCGGTCAGAGCCGCCTCGATCCCGATGACGGCAGGCTCGGCCACGACTGCGCGTGACGGCCTCTCGCTCGCCGACCGTCAGATTCGCCTGCGGAGAAATTCTCGAGCGAATCTCACATCGCGTCGAGCCCCGGCGTCTCATCTTCCAGTCGCGCGAAACCGGTGCGGCCGGCACACACCGTCGAAAGGACATCGCCATGTCAGCAGAGGACAACAAGGCCGTCGTTGGCCGCTGGTTCACCGAGTTCTGGGGGCCGGGCTACAACCCGGATGTGATCGACGAGCTTGCGGCGCCCGACATCCGCTTCGAGTACTCCCTGCATGCCCGGCGGCGCGGTCGTGACGCCGTCCGTGACTTCGCGACCAAGTTCCGCGCCGCGTTCCCCGACCTCGCGTTCGCCGGCACCGCGGACCTCCTCGCCGAGGGCGACTATGTCGTCGGGCAGTGGATCGGCGGCGGGATGCACACCGGCGAGGCGATGACCGATCTGCCGCTCGGCGGGCTCCCGGAGGCCAACAGCGGCAAGACGATGCGGTTTACCGGCACCACGGTCCTCAAGATCGAGGACGGCCTAATCACCGAGGAAGTCGGCCTCGACGACGGCGTGTCGGTCCTGGAGCAACTGGGCCTGATAACCAAGAGCTGACCGCAGACCCGCTGACCGTCGGAACGAGG
>DASYGJ010000139.1:0-6643 GCA_035999915.1 Leifsonia sp. | reverse complement strand
TTCTTGGCTTTCGCGACGTCTCCGTCAGGTCCGGTCGGGTACAGGTTGTAGTCGACGCGTCCCGGGATGCCCGGCGTGATGAGGGTGGTCGCGGCAGTCGCTGCCTCCGCGCCGCCCGATGCGATGATGAATGACTTCTTGTCGACCGCGTACTGGATCGCCTGACGCACCTTCAGGTCTTTGAGGGCGCCGTTCTGGGTGTTCAAGGCCAGATAGCTGATCGGTCCGGCCTTCGACGTTGCGAGGCGTGCCTTGGCGCTCGGGTTCTTGTTCACCTGGGCGAGCTGGGCGGCTCCGAGGTACTGGGATCCGAACGAGTTCTTGGCGTCGCCGATGTCGCCGATGAGCGACTGCGCGGTCGTTCCGGCATCCTGGCTCATCTTGAAGATGACGCTGTCGGGGCCGGCCGTGCGGACCGAGTCGGTGGCCGCGGACCAGTTGGGGTTACGCACAAGGGTGAGTGCCGTGCCCTGCTGGTTCGACTTGACCATGTACGGGCCGCTGGCGACAGGATCCTTGTCGTAGGTCGTGGGGTTGTCCTTGGCCTTCGGCACCGGCGCGAACGCGGGCATGGACGCGATCCACGGCCAGTCGCCATAGGCACTTGTGAGGTGGAAGACAATGGTCTTCGCATCGGGAGTGGCGATCGACGCGAGGTCACCGCCGGTGTATGGGCCCTTGTAGGCGGCTCCGCCGACCAGGAGCGACTTGTGGTAACTCAGGCCGCCCGAGAGCTCGGGAGCGAAGGAACGCTCGACGCCGTACTTGATGTCGGCCGACGTGATCGGAGAGCCGTCGGAGAACTTGAGCCCGTCCTTGAGGGTGTAAGTCCAGGTCTTGCCGCCGTCGCTCGGGGTTCCCGTGTTCGTGGCGAGGTCGGGTACGACCTTCGCGGGGGCATCCGCGCTGATCTGCCAGGTGGTGAGCCGTCGCACGATCAGGCCGAGGGTGGTGATCGCGAGGTTCTGGCTCTTGGCGGGATCGAGGTGGACCTGAGTGGCCGGGGTCAGGATGGTCAGGGTGCCGCCCTTGGCCGTCGCACCCGAGCTGCCGCCCGAACTCGATCCCGCCGACGTGCATCCCGTCAAAACAAGCGCTGCCGCGACGGCGAGCGCACCGATGCTCGTGAGTTTCTTCATCCAGTGGCCTCTTTCATCGATCTTTTTTCACGCTGTGCTGCGAATGTGTCCGGTCCCACTACGGAGGCGGGGCTGCGGGTCCGCAAGTATCGATCCTCTCTCCGGATCGCGCAGATCGCCAATCGACATGACGTTTCGTGGCGCGTCCGGGATCGTCGCGCCAACTCACGACTCTTCCGTTATGCCTGTGGTCCTCTTGCGTCCCTCACAGGGGCGTCCGAATCCTTGGACACCTTTTCAGAACCTCGACGGCACTATCTGAGGAGAAAAGCATGTATGACGAAACACTGGCACTCACAGGGATCGGTGCCGTGACCATCGGTTCGATGTTCGTCGATCTGTGGTGGATCGGCGTTGGCGGGGTGGCTCTCATGGCGGTAGGGGTCGCCTTCACTCGCATTCACGGGTTGGTCCGAAGCAAACAAGATCCGCGATGAAGGCGGCGGGCTTCGTTGCTTTCGTTCTGATCGTGACGGGCTTCGCGTACCTCTGGTCACAGAACGGCGGACCGGGTTGGTATGGAGCAGCGACGATCAGCCTTCTTGCGATGAAGCTGGTGTTGTCGTGGACCCATTGCGAGAAGACGATCCGGACGGGAATCCAACGAGAGCGCCTCCGGCAGATTCGCGTCGGTGTCGCACTCCCGATGTACAACGAAGACCCGGCAATGCTCGCGGCGTGCCTCCGTTCATTGCTCGCACAATCTCGGCGGATGCAATCGATTGTGGTTGTGGACGACGGATCCACGACCCTGGAGGCATTTGAGGAAGCCGAGCGTTGGATTCCCCGGTTTGCCGAGCAAGGGGTGCGCCTTGAGGTCCTCCGATTCCCGCAAAACCGCGGCAAAAGGGCCGGATTGATCGCGTGCCTCGACGCGCAGCCGACCGCTGAACTTCTTCTCTGCGTCGACTCGGACACCGTGCTTGACGAGCGGGCTCTGGAGGAGGCCCTGATCCCATTCCTCAAAGACGACGTCACCGTGGTCACGGGGTTGGTACTGGCGCTGAATTTCAAGACGAATCTGCTGACGCGCCTCATAGACCTTCGCTACGCGAATGCCTTTCTGTTCGAACGCGCGGCGTACTCGAAGCTGGGTTCAGTGCTTTGTGCCTGCGGTTCCCTCGCGGTGTATCGCACGGATGTCATGCGAAAGTATGCGTTCGACTTCCTGAACCAGCAATTCCTCGGACGTCCCGCCGTCTTCGGTGATGACCGGCGCATGACCAACTACGGCCTCCTCGAAGGCAAGGCAGTCTTGCAGCAGACCGCCATCGCGTACACGACTGTCCCCGAAAAGCTCGGCCACTATGTTCGCCAACAAGTGCGCTGGAACAAGTCCTTCTTTCGTGAATCGATCTGGGTGCTTCGGCGCATGCCGCTCCGCAAGCCTGCCTTCTGGCTCACCTTTCTGGAGCTCGCGACCTGGGCGGTATTCTCGGCCGCCATCGTCTACGCCCTCGGTGTTGCGCCGATAGCGACCGGCAGCCTTCTGATCGCTCCCTACCTCGTCTACATTTCCCTGATCGGCTATGCCCGTTCTGTTCGATATTTGGATCTGACGGGCGTCAGGCAGACGCGTAAGGACCTGGCGATCGGCTTTCTGCTTTCTCCGCTGTTCGGTCTCTTGCACATCTTCCTTCTGGTTTGGTTGCGTCTTTGGTCGCTCGTCACGTTGCGCTCAGGAGCGTGGGGGACTCGTTCGTCCGTCGAGGTGAGTTTTAGCGCTCTGGACGCAGCACGAGTTTCACAGCGCTGACTCTCCAGACGACCCCTCAGGCGCGCTCGTGCGCTCGGCGGCGGCGGTGTGCGAACAAGAGGGCAACCGCGCCGGCGGCCAAGGCTGCGGCGGAGACACCGATCGGCACGATGACGTCGCTTCCGGTGTGCGCAAGGCTCCCGACCGGGGTGCGCGGGGGCACGGCGGCGGTTTCCACGGGTGCAGGGTCAGCGGGAGGTGCGACGGCTGGAGGGATGGTGCTGTCGAGCTGGTTGGTCAGGGTGACATTGATGGTGCCTTGATCGGAGAGCTGGAAATCGTTCCGGCTGAACACCGCGTCTGCCCAGACGGCGCCGTCAACAAGGATGGGGGCATCCTCACCGAGCGTGACAGTGGCCGTGACTGGGAAGGCAGGGCTGGTGATGGTTTCTCCGGCGTGGATCTGCAGGGTGTCGGCGACCGGTGTGGCGTCGCCCGGAACGGTGTAGCTGTAATTCACCGTGTATACAGTGTCAGCGGGGACCTGGTCTCGAGCGGTTCCGGCAAGTTCCTTGGTGAGCGTGAAGGTACCGGTGCCGCCGGATCCGGCGCCGCCGCCGGTTTTCCAGAACCAGCGTCCGGCGACGGGAGTGCCGCCGACGCTGGCCGTGTTCTCGTACGGAGAAGCTTCCACGCCACAAGTGGGAACGGTGGTCGTGACCAGACGATAGGCGACTGCATCGCGCGTGGTGATCACGGTCGTGCGAACGTCACCGGACGTGGTGACCGTGTAGTCGCTTGACGGAACATCCACCCACGGGTTGGTCGGATTCGCAGAGGTGTCCCTCACGTACTGCGCCTTGGTGAGGTCCCCCCAGATCTGACAGTCGCCGAGGGTGTCGTCGATGGTGATCGTTTCTCCGGCGGTCCACCCAGAGCTCGGCGTGGCGACGTGGACGTACCACCAAATTTGCCCTTTCCCGTCCTGCAAGGGACCCGCACTCTTGCTCGACGTCCGCGACGGCACCCATACGTGGTGGGTCACTGTGATCTCGTTGGCCGTCACGTGCCCGAAAACCGGTACGTACGTGCCGTGTGGGGCAGTGGGCGACACCTTTGCAGGAAAGGTAAGCGTCCCGGAAATGTGGGAAGGGTGGGCGTTGAGCCAGTCGGGGTCGATCGGACAGGTCAGGTCGAGGCCATCCGATGAGACGGTGCAGAGGGCGACCGTCTGCCCGGCGTCGGTAATCTCGAAGGTCTGTCCCGGGGTTGCCTGCAGGATCGGGTCGCCGGCGGGGCTCCGAGGCATGGTCATCGCGATCAGTGCCGGAGAGACGCTCCCGTCCGGCAGGCTCCAGTTCGCAGTGATCGTGGCGACCGAGTTCGGGGTGAACGTCGTGTCGCCGCTTTCGTTGACGATGCTGATGCTGTCGACGCCAACGGTGTCACCACTGTCAGCGGCTGCGGGCAACGCGCCGGCGGCCAGCGCCAACGGGATGCTGGCGGCGATGGCGATCGCCCACCCGCGAGGTCGGGTTCTCAGCATGGGTACTCCTAGGGCATAGCGGCTCGCAGTCGGGTGGGGCATACATCAAGGGTGGTCACCGTCGCACGTGCTGCAGTATCACCAAGGTGCTGGTTGCGTAGTGAGCGCCATGGGTGCCGTAGCGAATCCGGCCAAAGGGCGTACTACCCCCGGCTACCGCTCACTCCACGAGTTTGAGACCGATGACGCAGCCGACGAGGCCGACGATGAGCACGCACTTCAGCAGCGAGAAGCTGTCCGCGCCGAACGCCATCGCGTACAGCACCGTCAGTGCCGCGCCGATCCCGACCCAGACCGCGTACGCCGTTCCCGTCGAGATCTCGCGCATCGCGACGGCGAGGCCCGCCATGGACACGACCAGAGCCACCGCGAAGAACACAGTCGGCCAGAGCCTGGTGAGTCCTGCCGAGCGGCCGAGGGCAGTGGCCCAGACGGCTTCGAGAACGCCGGAGACGATGAGGATGATCCAGGACACGAGCAGGCTCCTTGGCCAGTCTTGTCGCTTGCCGGGTACTGATCCGTCGTCCGGGGGCCCCGATCCAGAGCCGCATCCAGCCTATGTCAACAGTCGCGAGCGACCATGCGGATTAAGTTGTGCACAATTCAATGGTGTGCAATGCTCTTTCCATGCCCGTGACCGATGAGATGGTGTGTTTCTCCCTCTACGCCGCCACGCGAGCGACATCCCAGGCTCACCGCACCCTGCTCGAGCCGTGGGGACTCACGTACCCGCAGTACCTCGTCCTCATCACCCTGTGGATCGAGGGCGATCAGACCGTGAGCTCGCTGGGCGAGCATCTTCAGCTGGATTCGGGCACGTTGTCCCCGTTGCTACGACGGATGGAGCAGGCCGGGTTGGTGCGACGCGAGCGAAGTGCCGCCGACGAACGGACCGTGACGGTGACGGTCGGCGATCGCGGTCGCGAACTCCGCAGCGAGCTTGCGCACATCCCCTCCCGGATCGCCGCCGGGATGGGCTTGCCCGATGAGCAATCGGCCGCGGCCCTGATCGATACGCTTCACCGCCTCACCGAGGCGATGCACTCCGTGACCGCATAACATCCGGTCGCTCCTCACTGAATACCGAAAGAAAGCCGCAGATGAACGTCCTCTACACCGCAGAAGCCCTGTCCACCGGAGCCGGCCGCGACGGCCGCGTCGCCACCAGCGACAACACGTTCGCACTCGATCTCGCCATCCCGAAGGAAATGGGCGGCACGGGCGCGGGTACGAATCCCGAGCAGCTCTTCGCCGCCGGGTTTGCTGCGTGCTTCCACTCCGCGCTGCAGGCCGTCGCCCGCGGCCAGAAGGTGAAGCTGACGGACTCCTCGGTCGGCGGCCGGGTGCAGATCGGTCCGAACGACGTGGGCGGCTATCAGCTCTCTGTCCTGCTCGAGGTCGTCCTTCCGGGCATCGAGGCCGAGCAGGCGCAGGCGCTGACGGATGCGGCACACCAGGTCTGCCCGTACTCCAACGCAACGCGCGGCAACATCGACGTCACCATCACCGTTTCGGAAGACTGAGACCATGACGACCGATACGATGCAGGCCCTGATCCATCACGAATTCGGCGACCCGGCCACCGTGCTCTCCGTCGAGGAACGGCCACTTCCCGCGCCCGGCCCGGGCCAGGTGCGCGTTCGAACCCTTCTCTCGCCCATCCACAATCACGATCTGTGGACCGTGCGCGGCACTTACGGTTTCAAGCCCGAGCTTCCCGCCCAAGCTGGAACCGAGGCCGTCGGCGTCGTGGATGCGCTCGGCGAGGGTGTCGATCAACTCCAGGTCGGCCAGCGGGTCGTCACCGGCGGAACCTTCGGGGTTTGGGCCGAGTACTTCGTGGTGAACGCCGCGGGTCTCATCCAGGTTCCGGATGCGCTGCCCGACGAGTCGGCCGCTCAGCTCGTGTCCATGCCGTTCAGCGCCATCAGCCTGCTGCATTCGCTCGACCTGCACGAGGGCGACTGGCTCATCCAGAACGCCGCGAATGGTGCGGTCGGCCGGATGGTCGCTCAGCTCGGCGCAGCGCGCGGCATCAACATCGTCGGGCTCGTGCGCCGCGCGGCCGGCGTCGACGAACTCCGCGCGCAGGGCATCGAGCGCATCCTCGCCACCGACACCGACGGCTGGCGCGACCAGCTTGCTGCGATCACCGGCGGTGCGGCCATCCGTGTCGGCGTCGATTCGGTCGGCGGCTCGGCGGCGGGCGACGTCATGTCGACGCTGGCGGTGAACGGCACCTTGGTCGTTTTCGGCGCGATG
>DASYGJ010000136.1:0-4083 GCA_035999915.1 Leifsonia sp. | reverse complement strand
CCCGAGACGGCAGACTTCCAGGACTTCATCACCCGCTATGCCTGGGGCGAGGTCTGGTCCCGGCCCCAGCTCACCCGCCAGCAGCGTTCGATCGCGACGCTCGCCAGTCTCATCACGGGCGGCCACGAGAACGAACTGAGGATGCACGTGCGTGCCGCCCTCCGCAACGGACTGACGAGATCCGAGATCGCCGAAGTCATCCAGCACACGGCGCTTTATGCCGGGCTTCCGGCCGCGAACGGCGCGATGGCGATCATGCGCGACGTGTTCGCAGAGCCCGACACCGATTCCGAGCAGGGGAACCATGGATAAGACCTACACAACCGCGGCCGAGGCGGTCGCTGACATCGGCGAGGGGGCGTCCCTCGCCGTCGGCGGCTTCGGCTTGTCCGGGGTGCCGATCGTCAGCATCCGGGCGTTGCTCGCGCTCGGAGTGGGAGGCCTGACAGTGGTGAGCAACAATTGCGGTGTCGATGGCTGGGGGCTGGGTGAGCTGCTCGCCGCCGGCCGCATCCGCCGCGTGATCGCCAGCTACATCGGCGAGAACAAGGAGTTCGCACGGCAGTATCTGGGTGGTGAGGTCGAGGTGGAGCTCACTCCTCAGGGCACCCTCGCCGAACGGCTCCGCGCGGGTGGGGTCGGCATCCCTGCTTTCTATACGGCGACCGGTGCAGGGACGGCGGTCTCTGATGGCGGCATGCCCATCCGCTACGCCGCCGACGGAACCGTCGCCGAGCAGAGCGCGCCCAAGGAGTTGCGTCCGTTCGATGTCCTCGGCGCACGGCGTGAGTACGTGCTGGAGACCGCGATCCGCACGGACTTCGGCCTGGTGCGTGCCGCGGTCGGGGATCGGCACGGCAATCTCCGGTTCGAGAAGTCGACTCGCAATTTCAATCCTCTGGCCGGGATGGCTGGACGCATCACGATCGCCGAGGTGGATGAGCTGGTCGAGCCGGGCGTGCTCGGTCCGGACGACATCCATCTGCCAGGGATTTATGTGGACCGGGTGATCGCCCTGACGCCGGAGCAGTCGGCCGACCTGCCGATCGAGAAGGTCACCGTCCGCCCCCGACCGGAAGGGGCATGAGATGCCGCTGACCCGCGACGAAATGGCCGCCCGCGCCGCCCTCGAACTGGAGGACGGCAGCTACGTCAACCTCGGCATCGGCTTGCCGACGCTGATCCCGAACCACCTCCCCGATGGCGTGCACGTCGTCCTCCACTCCGAGAACGGCATCCTCGGTGTCGGACCATACCCGTGGGAGGGCGAAGAGGATCCGAAGCTGATCAACGCGGGTAAGGAGACAGTCACAGTGCTCCCGGGGGCCAGCTACTTCGATTCGGCCGCCAGCTTCGGGATGATCCGCGGCGGACGCATCGCCACGGCGGTGCTCGGCGCCATGCAGGTCTCCGCGGGTGGCGACATCGCCAACTGGGCTGTTCCCGGCAAGATGGTCAAGGGCATGGGCGGGGCCATGGATCTCGTCAACGGTGCCGAACGCGTCATTGTGGTGATGGAGCACGTCGCCAAAGACGGCTCGCCAAAACTGGTCGAGCAGTGCACCCTTCCTCTCACCGGCCGGGGATGCGTCGACCGGATCATCACAGACCTAGCGGTTCTCGACGTCACAGCTGACGGTCTGGTCGTGCGCGAACTCAGCCCGGGTGTGACGAAGGATGAGGTGGTCACCGCGACCGGCGCCGCGCTCTCCTTCCAATTGGGGTCGATCCGTGGCTGAGCTTCGCGAGGTGGTGATCTGCAGTCCGCTGCGCACACCGGTCGGCCGGATGGGCGGCGCACTCGCGTCTGTCACCGCCCTCGAGTTGGCCGAAACCGTGTTGCGTGCCGTCCTGGACCGCACCGGGATCGACCCGGCGGCGGTGGAGGGCGTGATCGGTTCGCAAGGCTACCCGACGATGGAGGCTCCCGCCTTCGGCCGGGTCGCCGCCCTCAATGCCGGCTTCCCCGTGACTACGACCGGCTACCAGCTCGATCGTCGTTGCGGGTCCGGCTTGCAAGCCGTGATCAATGCCGCCATGGAGGTACAGACCGGCGCGAGCGACGTCCTCATCGCTCTCGGCGCGGAGTCGATGTCCAACGCTCCTCTCTACACCGAGCGGGGCCGCAGGGGCCTCCCGGCCGGCGGCCTGCTGTTGCACGACGCGCTCGCGCGAGGACGCGAAACCGTCGGAGGCCGGGAGCATCCCACTCCCGAGGGAAACGTCGGGAGTGCGGAGGCCATCCGGCGCCTCTACGGCATCGGCCGCGAGGCTCAGGATGCGCTGTCCCTGCGATCCCACCAACGAGCGGTCGCAGCCCAGGAGTCGGGAGCCTTCGACTCCGAACTGGTCCCCATCCCTGTCCCCGGGCGCCGCGGGCCCGTCGTCGTTGAGCGTGACGAACATCCCCGGTCCGACACGTCACTCGAGGCGCTGGCCGCACTCCGCCCCATCCTGCAACGCGAAGATCCGAGGGCGACCGTCACCGCCGGCAACGCGAGCGGGCAGAACGACGCCGCAGCGGCCGCCATCGTGACCACGCCGGAAAGAGCGGCAGCGCTCGATCTGACGCCCATGCTCCGCCTCCGTTCGTGGGCGGTGGCCGGCAACGACCCGCGCCTGTTCGGGATCGCACCGGTTCCGGCGGCGAATCGTGCGCTGGAGCGGGCAGGCGTCACCTGGAACGACCTCGACGTGATCGAACTCAACGAAGCCTTCGCCGTGCAGGTGCTCGCCTGTCTCGCCGATTGGGGGATCGACGCTGAGGATCCACGCCTCAACCCGCGCGGAGGCGGCATCTCGATCGGTCACCCGATCGGCGCCACCGGGCTCCGGATGCTCGCCACCCTCGCCCACGAGCTGAGAGCCCTCGACGCCACCCTCGCGGTCGAAACCATGTGCATCGGCGGTGGACAGGCGCTCGCCGCTGTGTTCGAGCGCATCTAGCGCTCCCACTGTCCGGATGCGGCTACGGCATGGGCATGGGCATGCGCATCCCGCCGCCCATCTGCATCGGGCTTTCGTTGGCCGTGCGCCCGGTCTGAGTATCGGCCAGCGCGGGCACCGTGACAAGGCTCAGGGTAGCTGCTGCCACGACCAACGTGACGATGAAACGAATCGGATGAGGTGGCGGCACCGCGCCTGCGGTGGCATGACGTCGGAGCATGACGACGATCATCCCTGCCGCCGTCAGGTCCAGGGCGCATCCGGCCGCCGTTGACCCCAGGGTCAGCGAGGCCGAAGCGTGCACCGGGTCGGCGAACATCGAAACCGCCCAGCCCAACACTGGTAGCAGGAACACCAGCAAGACGCAGCCTCGGACCAGTGCTCGCTGACTGACCAGCGCTCGGCGACTGACCAGAGCGAAGATTGCGACGGTGAGCTCGGCGGTCCCGACAAGCGCCAGCGAAACGAGGAAGATCGGTTCGGCTCGGGAGGCCAAGGCCAGATGAATGAGTCCAGCGCCGAACGCGGCCATCGCGAGGATGACCCCGGCCGGTCGCGGAGTTGCCGCGACGGCCGAGGCTGCCTCCCCGTGTGCGGTAGTCGCGCCGTATTCGGTCACGCCACGACCAGCACGGGTGATCGACATCATGCGTGAAGTGGTGTGGCCGACCGGACGCTCTTGTCAGCCGCCAGCCCGACACCGAGCAGAACGATGGCGCTCGCCAGGTGCAGGAAATGGTCCGGAACGTTCAGCGCGAGAACGTTGAACGGCCCCGAGACGAAGAATCCGACGATGCCGAGCAGAAGGTATGCCGCCCCGACGACGGTGTTGACCGTCTTGGCCGCTCGCACGGTTGTCAGGCCGGCGATCAGGAGGGCGGCCCCGATCAGGAGGTGCGCGACATTATGCAGCGGATTGACCATGAAGATGCCTAGCAACAGGCCGCCTGAGTTGGCAGCGAATCCAATGCCACTCGTGACGGCGAAGCCGAGTAGTCCGACAAGCAGGTACACGGCGCCGAAGATCGTGGCGAGTAGACGGTTGGGTGAGGTGCGCATTTCGGATTCCTCCTTGACAAGTGCGCGCCGCGGATCGGTGCGCACTGACAGATTCGGGGCCGACCTCCAGATCGGATT
>DASYGJ010000115.1:0-17430 GCA_035999915.1 Leifsonia sp. | reverse complement strand
GGACGCATCGCCCTCGGCTGGCTGCTCACCCTTCCCGCAGCGGCCGTGGTGGGCGCGATCGCAGCCTGGCTCGCCGGATTCGGTCCCGTCGGCATCGCGATCGACGCGGTTCTCGCCGTCGCGGTCATCACGACCATCTTCATCCTCGCTCGCCGAAACGCCGTCCACAGTGAGAACGCCGTGGCTCCGGCCCCGGTTCAGGGCGTGAGCGAAGTGGCCGCCTCAGGCCGCGCGGTCCGGATCAACAAGGTCAAGCCGCTCAAGAAGCAGCGCGACACCAAGCGCGACAACAAAAAGGAGTCGGCATGATCGACTGGGGAGCGTTCTTCGTCGTCTTCCTCGCCTCGCTCATCGGCGCAAGCGTTGTGGTGATCCTCTACGCGCTCGGCACCCGCCTTCTCGCGGTGGCCGGCCGTGCCCTCTTCGTCGAGCCGGTCGAATTCACCGACGCGATCACGGTGATCTCTCCGGAGCAGGCGGCCCGCGCACTCAAGAAGGCCAAGAAGGCCGGCAAGAAGAACCCGCTGACGCTCGCGCAGAAACGCACGGCCCTCACCGGCGCATACGCCTGCTTCTTGCTCTGCGCCGCCTCCGTGCTCTACGGGCTGTACCTGATCATCCCGGCCTTCCACAAGTAGCACTCCCGGTCGGAGAACGTTCTTTGATGACTCGGGGGATCCCCTGAGCGGAATCGGGGGATATCCCGATGGTGGTCTGTGCTTTCGCCCGATTGACTTGGTCGTATCGCATCAATCGAGGAGAAGCACCATCATGAGTAACGCCGCACACCACCAGGCACCGTACTCGGCCTTCGGGGCACCCGTGGCCCAGCCCGCGAACAAATCTCTGAGCATCACCAGCCTCGTATTAGGGCTCGCGTCGATCTTGTTCAGCTGGACCTTCTTCGCGCCGATCGCAGGACTCGTCGCCGGCATCCTGGCTCTCCAGCGGGAGCCTGCCGGCAGGACCATGGCGATCTGGGGGATCGTGCTCAACTCCGTCATGCTCACAGGCGTGATCATCGTCGCCCTGCTCGCCCTCATCGGCATCGGTGTCGGATTCGCGTTCCTCCCGTTTGCGCTCCTCTGAGCCGGGCGACCTGAGACACTGGAGGGGTGGAGAATCAGACGCGCCCCCGCAGTCCCCGCAGTTTTGTGACCCGTGGCCGCAAGACGGAGGCGCAGCAACGGGCGCTGGACGAGCTCTGGCCGGTCTACGGGATCGATGCGTCCGAAGGGATGCTCGACCTCGATGAGGTGTTCGGAAGGAGCGCTCCGCGAGTGCTGGAGATCGGTTTCGGCGACGGCGAGAACCTGCTCGAACTCGCGGCGCAACAGCCGCAGAGTGACATCCTCGGAGTCGAGGTGCACGGCTCTGGTGTCGGGCGCGCGCTCAACGAGGCGCAGGTCCGTGGTCTCACCAACCTCCGCGTGATCCGTCAGGACGCCGTCGAGGTCCTCGAACAGAGTCTGCCGGCGGCGAGTGTCGACGAGGTGCTGATCTTCTTCCCCGACCCGTGGCCGAAGTCGAAGCATCGCCGGCGGCGACTGGTTCAGCCCGAGTTCGCCGAGTTGCTCGTGCGGGTGCTCAAGCCGGACGGTGTCCTGCGGCTCGCGACCGACTGGGCGGCTTACGCGAACCACATGATCGAGGTGCTGGATGCGTGTCCAGGCCTGGTGAACGCGTTCGGTCCGGGTGGTTTCGCCCCGCGTTCGCGAGAGCGCGCGCTGACCAAGTTCGAGCGCCGCGGGGAACGCCTGGGACACACGATCCGAGACCTCGAGTATCGCATCGCCGCACGGCCGTAGGATGGCCGCATGACCCTGGCCCGGACCGTCGAAGCTCTCCGCCGCACGTTTGACTCGGGTATCACGAAGCCGTTCTCCTGGCGACTCGCGCAATTGAGGGCGCTGCGTCGAATGCTCACGGAGCGGGCCGCCGAGTTCGAGGATGCGCTGCTCGCCGATCTCGCAAAGAATCCGACCGAGTCGCAGATCGCTGAGATCGGCTTCGTCGTCGGAGAGATCGACCACACACTGCGGCACCTTCGCAAGTGGCTTCGGCCCCGCCGGATCCGGGTTCCGGGCGCGCTGCTGCCGGCCCGCGCCTCCGTCATCCGCGAACCACTCGGTGTCGTTCTCGTGATCGCCCCCTGGAACTATCCGGTGCAGTTGCTGCTCGGCCCGCTGGTCGGCGCGCTGGCCGCGGGCAACGCCGTCCTGCTGAAGCCGAGCGAACTCGCCCCCGCGACGTCGGCGGCGATGGCGCGCCTCGTGCCCGAGTACCTCGACCGGCGAGCGGTCACCGTGGTCGAGGGCGGTGTCGAGGAGACGACTGAACTTCTGGAACAGCGTTACGATCACATCTTCTACACGGGCAACAGCCGGGTCGGGCGGATCGTGGCGGCGGCCGCGGTCGAGCACCTCACCCCGGTCACGCTCGAACTCGGTGGCAAGTCCCCGGTGTTCGTCGACGACACGGTCGACCTCGCCGCGGCGGCGCAACGGATCGCGTGGGGCAAGTTCATGAACGCCGGTCAGACCTGCGTGGCGCCCGACTACATCCTGACCACCGCATCCGTCGCCCGCCGACTGGTGCCCGCACTGAAGGCGGCACTCGGCGAGCTGTACGGGGACGACCCGGCCACGAGCCCGGACTACGGCCGCATCGTCAACTCGCGACAGTACGAGCGGCTGACCGGGTTGCTGGATGCGCAGGAGGCGGTCATCGGGGGAACCGGAGATCGCGAATCCCGCTATCTCGCCCCGACCGTGCTGAGCGACGTCGCCATCGACGCACCCGTGATGCGAGAAGAGATCTTCGGTCCGATCCTGCCGATCGTCACGGTCGCGGGGCTCGACGAGGCCATCAGTATCATCCGGGCCGGAGACAAGCCGCTCGCGCTGTACGTGTTCAGCGAGAGCGCGCGGGTCCGCAAACGCATCCTCACGGAGACGAGCTCCGGAGCGGTCGGTTTCGGTGTTCCCGCGGCCCACCTCGCTGTTTCGGGACTACCGTTCGGCGGTGTGGGAGAGAGCGGAAACGGCTCTTACCATGGGGAGAACTCCTTGCGCACGTTCAGCCACGAGAAGGCCGTGCTCACCAAGTCGCTGAAACCCGACACGATGAAGCTCATCTACCCGCCGTACACCGAGGCGAAAGACAAGTTCGCGCGTGGACTCCTCCGCAGACTCGGCTGAGCACGGGATGTCCAGCGAGCATGCGGGGGAGCGCGGTAGCCTGGAGAGGTCGACGGCCACGAACGGTCGACACTATCATTATGCCGACGCACAACGAGAGGCAACGGAGCCAACCGTGAATTCCCCCAGCCAGACGATGCAAGAACCGAAAACCCGCCCCATCCCGGTCGTGGATGCCAGCGCGAACGTGTCCGACGTTCCCGCCCTCAGCGAATACGGCGGGCCCGTGAGATCCGAGAGCGACTCGCTCGGGGTCCGAGACATTCCCGCGGACGCATATTGGGGAGTGCACACCTCTCGTGCGCTGGAGAACTTCCAGATCGCCAAACGGCCGATCTCGGTCTACCCCGACCTGGTGGTCGCGCTCGCGAGCGTGAAGCAAGCCGCCGCGCGTGCCAACCTCGAAATCGGGGTGCTGGATGCGCACAAGGCCGACCTCATCGACCGCGCCTGCCAGCTCATCATCGACGGCAAGTATCACGACCAGTTCGTGGTCGGCGTCATGCAGGGCGGAGCCGGAACGTCAACCAACATGAACGCCAACGAGGTCATCGCCAACGTCGCTCTCGAGCTCGGCGGCCATGCCAAGGGCGAATACCAGTTCATGAGCCCGATCGACGACGTCAACCGCAGCCAAAGCACCAATGACACCTATCCGACGGCGATCAAGATCGCTCTCACGTTCGCTCTCGCGCACCTGCTCGACCAACTCGCACTGCTGCGCGATTCCTTCGCAGCGAAGGGAAAAGAATTCCGTCACGTCCTCAAGGTGGGGCGCACCCAGCTGCAGGATGCGGTGCCGATGACCCTCGGCCAGGAGTTCCACGGCTTCGCCACCACTCTTACCGAGGATCATGCCCGCCTCACCGAAACCAAGTGGCTGCTGGCTGAGATCAACCTCGGGGCCACAGCGATCGGAACCGGAATCACGGCCGATCCCGGCTACGCAGCGGCGGCCGTGCGGCACCTGAACGCCATCACCGGTCTCAACTTGGAGACCGCGCCCGACCTGATCGAGTCGACCAGCGACGCCGGCGCGTTCATGTCGTTCTCGGGTTCGCTCAAGCGGAGCGCCATCAAGCTCTCCAAGATCTGCAACGATCTGCGTCTGCTCTCGAGTGGACCCCAAGCGGGTCTCGGCGAAATCAACCTGCCGCCCCGCCAGGCCGGATCGAGCATCATGCCGGGTAAGGTCAACCCGGTCATCCCTGAGGTCGTCAATCAGGTGGCCTTCTCGGTCGCGGGCGCCGACGTCACGGTGACGATGGCGGCGGAGGGTGGACAGCTCCAGCTGAACGCCTTCGAACCGGTGATCGCGCACTCGCTGCTGCAGAGCGTCACCTGGATGACCCAGGCCTTCCACACCCTCCGCGTGAACTGCGTCGACGGCATCACCGCCAATGAGGAGCGGTTGGGCGCGATGGTCGGCTCGTCCGTCGGAGTGATCACAGCCCTCATGCCGCACATCGGCTACTCGGCCGCTGCGGCGCTCGCCAAGACGGCCCTGCTCACCGGCGCGAACGTGGCCGACATGGTTGTGGACGCCAAGCTGATGAGCCGCGAAGAGGTCACCAAGCTTCTCTCCCCGGCTCGCCTGAGCGGCCTCGAGGCGATCACCACCGCCGTGCCGATCGTGAACGCGAACGAACTGACCGACTGAGCGACGGCGCGGCGCGGCGGTCCGCATTCGTGTGAAAAGTGCGCTCTTGCGGCCCAGAACCGCACCTTTCGCACGACCTGGTCACGTCCCGCAGGTGGTCACGCACGCGCAGATTCGCGCGGCGGTCCGCATTCGTGTGAAAAGTGCGGTCCCGCGGTAGTGGAGTCATACGGTCGTTGCAACGCTTGATGAAAGTGAGCGTTGTGATGGTGAAGGTGTTTCCTGCCGGGACGCGTGAGCGTTTCGTGGATTTGGTGTCGTCGGGGGTGGCGTTGCGGGATGCGGCGATGGCGGTGGGGGCGTTTGGTGGGTCGACGGGGTCGCGGTGGTGGGGGCAGTCTGGTGGGATGAGACTTGGGCCGACTCGGGTTGGTGGTGGACTGGCTGATCCTGCTCCTGCTGATGATCCGCCTGGTCGGTTGTTGTCGCGAGCGGATCGGGCGGTGATCCAGCTTGGCCGGCGGCAGGGGATGTCCTATGCGGCGATCGGCGCGGAGATCGGGCGGGATAAGTCGGTGGTGTTCCGGGAGGTGGCCCGCAATAGTGGGCCTGACGGGGTCTATTACGGGTCCGCTGCGCATGTTCGCGCGCATCAGCGTCGCAGGCGTCCGAAGCCGTTTAAGTTGATCCAGAACCGGGCGTTGTGTCGGCGGATCGAGGCATGGATGGACGACGGCTGGTCGCCGAAGTTGATCGCGCATGCGTTGGCGGAGGAGGCCGGTCTTGACCAGACTGGGCGGGTGAGTCACGAGACGATCTACCAGGCGCTCTATGTTCAAACCCGGGGGCATCTGCGGGCGGATCTGAGCCAGCAGTTGGCGCTGAAACGCCGTCGCCGTGTCAGCCACGGGCGCAGCCTGGCCGCCTCGAGCCCCTATCGGGAGGCGTTCACGATCAGTCAACGCCCGGCCGAGGCCGACGACCGGGCGGTTCCCGGTCACTGGGAGGGCGATCTGATCGTCGGCCCGGCCTCGAAGTCCGCGATCGGCACCCTGGTGGAGCGTTCTACTCGATTCGTGATCCTGTTGCATCTGCCCGGCCGTCACACCGCAGACGAGGTCGCCGACGCGATGATCCGCGAGATGAAAGACCTACCTGAATATCTGCGCCGGTCGATCACCTGGGACCGCGGCAGCGAACTGGCCGAGTATCGGCGCATCCAGCTCGCCCTCGATACGAAACTGTTCTTCTGCGACCCGCACTCGCCCTGGCAGCGCGGCAGCAACGAGAACACCAACCGGCTGCTCCGGTTCTGGTTCGAGAAAGGCACCGACCTCTCCGGCTATACCGCCGAAGACCTAAGAACCGTCGCCGCGAAGCTCAACAGCCGACCTCGACCCACCCTCGACTACCAAACCCCCGCCCAACGACTGACACAGCTACTCAACCGAGCAGCATGAACCCCGCGTTGCAACAACCACTTGACTTCGCCGGTGCAGAACCGCACCTTTCGCACGACCTGACGCCGCCCGGAGGAATCGATCGGTGCGAAAAGTGCCGCCGCGCACGTGTCAGCGCGGCGGCGCCGGCGCGTCCGCGCGGTGGAACAGCGCGAGCATGTCTCGCCCGAGCTGGTGGGGGGCCGTTTCGCAAGGGCTGTGACCGGTGGTGTAGACCGCGAGTGTGGCACGAAGTGCCTGCGCGTTCGCGGCGTGCAGGTGCGTCGGCCAGAGATCGTGGTTGCCGGTGGCGATGAGCACGGGCGCCGGACTGTTTGCGACGCGATCGCGCACATCCGGGACCCTCTTCATGAGCCCGACGATATCGTCGACGCTCGAACGGCGGGTGAGAGCGAAGCGTGAGCGAACGAACGCCAGACGGCTCGGCGGCACTTTATTCTTGTTGGTGACGATTCCCCAGATCATGAGCCCGGCGCCCTGCCGGCCGTTGAGGAACCAGCTCAGCCATCCGATCATCCGAACACCCCGGAACGCCTGGCCGGGTTCCGGCGGTGTCGTCAGCAGCGTCAGGCTGCGGAACAGCGCAGGCCGCCGAACGAGCGCGAGCTGAGCCAGCACACCTGCGAACGAATATCCGAGCACGTGGGCGGGCTCTCCGGACGCCAAGAATCCCAGCACGTCGCCGACGAGGAGTTCGTAGGTGTAGTGGCCGCCGGGCACCGGTCCCGCATCCGCCGACTCGTATTGGCCGGTGAGGTCGAAGCTCTGCACGAAGTAGCCGCCGGCCGCGAGGATGGGCGCGAGCAGATAGAAGTCCTCTTTCGAACCAGTGACACCCGGGATGAGCACCACCCGGGGGTGCGCCGGATCGCCCAGTTCTACGACGGACAACTCGCCACTGGGTGCGTGGAAGCGTGAGAATCGCGCACCGACAGGCGCCACGGACCAGTCGATCTCGGGGAGTGCGGCATCCAGGCGTGCGGCATCGTCGTCGCCGTCAGCGACGCTCGGCGGTCTCTCCCCGATGGACACCATTCCACGGTAGCCGACACGCCCGGCTTTTGCGTCCACTGCAACACCTTCGCAGTTGCGGTTGCCCGCGCGGGTTTCCGAACATCCGATCGTGCCCGATAGCCTGGAGGCGTGAGATTCTCGCACCTCAGTTCCACGACAGACCCGGCGCCGCGGCTGGCAGCCGTCATCGGCGACGCCGCCCTCTTTCTCGATGAGGTGATGGACGAGCCGCCGCGCGATCTTCAAGATCTCATCGAACGCGGCGACGGAGCTCTGCACCATGTTCGCGCCGTGGTCGACAACGCCATCGCTCAGCACACCTCGCTCACGCCGGTGCGAGAGCTGCGTCACGCCTCCGCCGTGCTGCGGCCGCCGCAGGTCATTGCGATCGGCGCGAACTACGCTGCCCATGCCTCGGAGCTGAAGCTGCGCACCGAGAAGGCCGCGACAGTGTTCTCGCTCTGGCCGAACTCGCTGGCCGGTCATGAGGGAACGACGAGTTGGCCGGACGATCTGACCACTCAGGTCGACTATGAGGCCGAGCTCGGGGTGATCATCGGAAAACCGGCCCGCGACGTGTCGGTGCGCGACGCCCTCGACTACGTCTGGGGGTACACGGTCGTCAACGACATCACCGCCCGCGACCTCCAGTTCTCCGAGGCGCAGTGGTCACGCTGCAAGTCGTTCGACGGATTCACCCCCAACGGTCCGGTCGTCGTCACCGCCGACGAGATCAGCGATCCGCAGGACCTGTGGCTCACCACGAATGTCGACGGCACCATCCTGCAGGATTCGTCAACAGCCGACATGGTCCGCTCCGTGGCCGAGATCATCGCGTTCCTGTCCCATTCGGCGACCGTGCAACCGGGAACCCTCATCTCCACCGGAAGCCCCGGTGGCGCCGGTTACTCCCGAACGCCGCCGGTCTTCCTCCGTGACCGGTCAACGGTCACCGTGTCCGTCGGCGGCATCGGTTACCTCACCACCTACTGCCGCGTCACCTGACTCGCGCGCGACCGCGGGCGGTCCCGCCGCAGACGGGCATCAAGCGACGCCTGGAACCTCTTCGGTGTGATCCGCTTCCCAGCGTCGGCGGGCGGCGCGCCGACGCCAGGGCGACTCCTCCGGCAGATGCAGCCGCAGAGTGTTGTACGCCCAGCCGAGGCGCCGGCCGAACCCGCGCCAGGTGGAGAAGGGACGCGCCGAAATGCCGACGGTGAGGCGTTCGTCGTAGCGCACGATCTGGTCGGGGTCGAGATGGATGGACAGGTCGAGGTCATCGTGGATCTCGCGCATCCCGCGGTGCACTCGGCCCCGGACGCGTTCCCACACCTGCCGTCGCATGGCGAAGTTCGAGCCGAAGATCGGCGAGGCCCCGAGCCAGATCCCCATGGCCCAGAAGTATCCGCCGATGTAGAGCGTCTGACCGAGCCCGGCGACGATGGTGCTGCCGTCGTAGAAGATGCCGGGGCCGGTGAGCACGCTGATCTCGGGGGCGTCCACGAACTCGGCCTCGATGTGCAGCAGCCAGTCGACCGGAGGTCGGGAGTCGGCGTCGAGCCGAGCGATGATGTCACCGGTCGCTGCGTCATAACCCGCCGAAGCGGCAGGCCAGATGCCCAGCACTGGTTCGCCGATCACGCGGGCGCCCCCCGACTGCGCGACCGCGGCCGTTCCATCCGTGCTGCCGTTGTCCACCACGATGATTTCGTCGGCCGGCCGCAGCTGGGCGGACAGATCCTCGAGGCAGTGCGCGAGCATCGCGGCGTCGTCGAGGGCGGGAATGACGACGGTGATGGAGGGCAACCTTCATCCCCTCCCCATCGGTTCCACGGCTGATCCGTCTGCGATCCTACGCCTGAGATGACCGCCAGAGATGCATTCCGGCATAGCTGCGCCAGGGTGCCCAACGCGCACCGTACTCCGCCAGGGTCCTTGCGTCGCCCGGCAGGCCGAGCTTCACCGCGCCTTGGCGAATGGCCAGATCGCCTGTCAGCAGGATGTCCGGGTTGCCCAGGACGCGCATGGCCACGTAGCCAGCGGTCCATGGCCCGATGCCCGTCCGGGAGAGGAGGCGCGCCTCGAGTTCCTCCCGCGACTCGCCGACATCGATCGCCAGGTCGCCGTCGGTGAGTGCACGCGCGGTGTCGACGATGGCGTCGATGCGTCTGCCCGGTCCGCGGAGCACGTCGCGGCCGTGTTCGGCGATCTGCGCGGCGGTGGGAAAGAGCCTCGTGAATCCGCCGAGGTCGATCCGCTCGCCCAACGCGTCCGTGAGCCGGGCGAGCGCGGTGCGGGCTGCTGGCACCGACACCTGTTGCCCGATGAGCGCGCGGAACAGGATCTCTTCCGCGTCGACCGCCCCCGGCACCCGCCGGCCGGGCGCGGCGGCGACGCTCGGTGCGAGCGCCGGATCCGCTGAGAGGGCGTCGTCGATGGCCTGCGCGTCCGCATCCAGGTCGAGCAGCCGGCGGATGCGCGCCACCAGAGGAGCAAGGTCGGCCAGATCCGAGAGCGTGGCCTCGCAGACGACGTGCGGGGACGCATCCGTGCCCCCGAGGCTCAGCCGGACCACCGCCGTGCCGTGGGGGAGCGCGAGGGCTCGGGCATAGGTGTCGTCGCCACCGGCTTCCACCCCGGCGATGGCGCGCGCCGCAAGGAAGTCGAGCACCGCGGAGCCGTCGAACGGAGCGCGGGCGGGCAGCCGCAGGGTGAGAGAGGCGCCCCGCGACCGGCCCGGATGCGCCCGCGTGGCAGGACGCCCCTTCGCCGCGGCGCGGACGTCCCCCGGGGTGGTGCGATAGATGTCGGCCATGGTCTCGTTGAACTGCCGGACGCTCGTGAAACCGGCGGCGAACGCGACATCGGTGATGGGCAGATCAGTGCCGGCGAGCAGGAGCCGCGCGGTCTGTGCCCGGTGCGCGCGCGCCAGCGCGAGAGGGCCGGCGCCGAGCTCCGCCTGAAGCACGCGACCGAGATGACGCGGGGTGTAGCCGAGGCGATGTGCGAGCCCCGGGACGCCTTCGCGCTCGACAGTGCCGTCGGCGATGAGACGCATCGCCCGGGCGGCGAGGTCGTCGCGCATGTTCCATTCGGGCGAGCCGGGCACGGCATCCGGAAGGCACCGCTTGCAGGCGCGCAGGCCGGCCTCGTGCGCGGCCGCGGCCGTCAGGTAAAAGGTGACGTTGGCCGGCTTGGGCGCCACCGCCGGGCAACTCGGCCGACAGTAGATGCCGGTGGAGTGCACGCCGGTGATGAATTGGCCGTCGAACCGGGCGTCGCGCGCGCTCATCGCCCGATACCGTTCGACGAAGACCGGGTCGGCGAGTTTCTCGGTTTCGATGGCCATGACTCCAGCGTGACACCGTGCGCTGACATTTGGGAGCGGAATTCGGACATCACCGCGCGAACCGTCGCGGACGGATTGGGCGACGCGCCCGCGACTTCCGTAAGGTGACAGCCATGGATGTCCTTGACTGGCTCGCTGCGGCCCTCGGCGAAGAGGCGGTCTCCGCCGGTGTGCTCAGCGTCGACGAAAACGAACTCCAGGCTGCGCGCACTGACAAGTCGGGCTGGCTCGCCGAGGGTCGGCCGCTGGCCGTCGTGAAGGCCACGAGTGTCGCGCACGTGCAGGCGACGATGCAAGCGGCGACCGAGTTCCGCGTGCCGGTCGTTCCGCGGGGGGCCGGAACCGGGCTCGCCGGCGGAGCGAACGGCACCGACGGGGCGATCGTGCTGAGCGTGGCGGGCATGGATCGCATCCTCGAGATCTCCGCGGAGGACGAGCTCGCGGTGATCGAGCCCGGGGTCATCAACGCCGACCTCAACGCGGCGCTTCAGCCGTTCGGCCTGTGGTTCGCGCCCGACCCGGCGAGCAGAGCGATCTCGACGGTCGGCGGCAACATCGCCACCAACGCCGGCGGTCTGCTCTGTGCCAAGTACGGTGTCACGCGCGAAGCCGTGCTCGCCCTCGACGTCGTCCTTGCGGATGGTCGCCTGATCCACATGGGGCACCGCACTGTGAAAGGAGTGACGGGATACGACCTCACGGCGCTCTTCGTCGGTTCGGAAGGGACCCTGGGCGTGATCGTGGGCGCAACGGTCCGGGTGTTACCGGTTCCTCCCGGCTCCGCCACGACAATCGGTGCACTGTTCCCGGATGTGCGGAGCGCTTCGGTCGCAGCGGCCGGAGTCACGGCATCCCGTCTCCGCCCCGCGGTGATGGAACTGCTCGACGGCCCGTCGCTCGAGCGGATCGCCGCGCACCTCGGTCGGGACACGATCGCGGCGGCCTTCGGGGTGACCGGCGGCGGGAGTTACCTGCTCATCCAGTTCGACGGTCTCAGTTCAGCGTCGGACGCGGCCGCCGCGGCCGACCTCGTCCGCGAAGCAGGCGGCACGGTGCGCGTCTCGGCGGATGTCGAGGAGGGGGAGCGGTTGCTGGCCATCCGTCGTGCCTTCCATCCCGCGCTCGAAGCGGGCGGCGAGGTTCTGATCGAGGATGTCTCGGTACCGCGGTCGAGGATGCCCGAGATGTTCGCCGCCATCGAGCGTATCGGCGAGCGCTACGGCATCCCGATCCCGACCGTCGCACACGCCGGCGACGGTAACCTGCACCCGAACTTCGTCTACTCGGGCGCCGAGGTGCCCGAGGTCGTTTGGCAGGCCGCGAACGAGGTGTTCCGCACGGCCATCGAGCTCGGCGGCACCCTCACCGGGGAGCACGGCGTCGGCGTCCTCAAACGCCGCTGGCTGGCCGACGAGCTCGGGCCCGACTCCTACGAGTTGCAGGTGAAGCTCAAGTCGGTCTTCGATCCGCTCGGCATCCTCAACCCGGGCAAGGTCTTCGGCTGAAGCGCGTTCGCACACCCGCGGGAGAAGGGCACCGGAGGCTGACGTACCGCGCTTAACAGACTCATCGCCCGGTGGTGCGGCGATGCCTGCGACTCTCCCGGACGACGAGTTGATCTGTGATCTGCCTACAGCCTGCCTCGCATCGCCGGGAACCGCAAGAGCGGATTTCGGACATGTCCGCTCGGTGACGCGCTCAGCGAACGGCTTTGACGCGCGCACCCGCGACCCGGTTGGATAGACGCATGGCAGAAAACACCAACCAGAAGCCCGAAGTCGACGCCCCTGATGGCCCGGCCCCCGAGACCCTCGAGATCGTCGACATCGTCGAGGGCACCGGCGCCGAGGCCACCCCCGGCGCCAAGGTCGACGTGCACTACCTCGGTGTGGAGTACGAGACCGGCGAAGAGTTCGACTCCTCGTGGAGTCGCGGGCAGTCCATCAACTTCCCGCTCAACAACCTCATCAAGGGCTGGCAGGACGGCATCCCCGGCATGAAGGTCGGCGGACGCCGCAAGCTCACCGTGCCTCCGGTCCTCGCATACGGTCCCGCGGGCGGCGGCCACCAGCTCTCCGGCAAGACCCTGATTTTCGTGATCGACCTCCTCGGCGTCAGCTGAATCAGCCACAACGAAAAACGGATGCTCCTCCAGCGCGGCTGGGGGAGCATCCGTCGTTTTAGGGCACCTCAGAGCGCCGGCGGTTTCAGGTGCGTGGGGATGGCGATGCGATTCCACACGTTGATCAGAGAGATCGCGAGGAGGACATTCGCGAGTCCCTCTTCGCCGAACTCGGCGAGCGCTCGGTCGTAGAGGTCATCGGAGACACCGCCCTGGATGAGCGTGACGGCCTCCGTGAGTTCGAGGGCAACGCGTTCACGTGAGGTGAACCAGTCGGATTCGCGCCAGGTGATCACAGAGAAGATCTTGCGAACGGGCACGCCGCCAGCCTGTAGGTCGACCGAGTGCATGTCGACGCAATACGTGCATCCGTTGAGCTGCGAGGCGCGGAGCTTGATGAGGTCGCCGAGGGGTTCCTCGACGTGCTGGCCGACGTAGCCGTCGAGGTTGATGACCTTACGGTAGCCTTCCGGCGCCAGGGAAGAGATGTCGATTCGAGTTGTCATGCCTTCGAGGGTAGGAGCATCATTGGTCCATCGTAAGATCCAATTCGTGCGATTCTGATGAGACCATTCGGGGGAGGCGCCCGTGGACATACATGTGCAGATCGAGGGTCGCGGAGACCGCGCCGACCGCATTTACCGGCAACTGCGCGACGCGATCCGAGACGGGCGCCTGCGCCGCGGGGAGCGACTGCCGGCCACGCGAGACTTCGCCGAACGGTTGGCGGTCTCGCGCTCGACCGTCACCGTCGCCTACGAACGGCTGACCGCGGAGGGTTACCTCGCCTCGCGGGTCGGCTCGGGCACCTTCGTCGCTGCTGCTCCTGCCGCACCACTCAGTCGCCGGGCACGGGATGCGCGAACGGCCGCCCAGCCCACGGAACGGTGGCGCGACATCCGTGACCCGCTCTGGGTCGAACCCACGGCGATCGCCTACGACTTCAGCATCGGCTCGCCCGACCCGGGCCTCTTCCCGATCGAGCCGTGGCGCCGCCTCGTCGCGGCCGAGTTGCGAGGTGGGATCCTGCGCGCCGGTCACTACCAGGATCCTGCGGGGCTCGAGCGGTTGCGGCGGGCGCTGGCCCGGCACCTCGGGGTCGCAAGGTCGGTGGATGCCGTGGCCGACGACGTCCTCGTCACCAGCGGCGCCCAGCAGGCGTTCGATCTGATCGGCCGCGTGCTCCTTCGGCCCGGGGACGTCGTCGCCGTCGAAGACCCGGGCTATCCGCCGCTCCGGCAGTTGGTCGAGTCGCTCGGGGCGCAGGTGGTGCCGGTGCCCGTGGATGAGCACGGGCTACGGGTCGACGACCTTCCGCCGAACGCGCGGCTGGTCTACGTCACGCCGTCGCATCAGTTTCCGCTGGGCGCAGTGCTGTCACTCGACCGGCGAACAGCCCTGCTCGAGTGGGCGGCCGAACACGATGCGGTGATCATCGAAGACGATTACGACAGCGAGTACCGATTCGCGGATCGTCCGCTCGACCCGCTTCAGAGCCTCGATCGCGAGGGGAGGGTGGTCTATGTCGGCACCTTCTCGAAGACCATGCTGCCGACGCTTCGGCTCGGATTCCTCGTTGCGCCGCCTTCGCTGATGGGCGCGTTGCGCAGCGCGAAACGGCTGACCGATTGGCACAACGATTACGTCACCCAGGCGGCGATGGCGTGCTTCGTCGACACCGGCGGCTTCGCGCGGCACGTGCGCCAGGCGACGAAAGCGTATGCGTTGCGGCAGCGTCAGATCGTGGAACAGGTGAATACGCTGCTCGGCGATCGTCTGCGCGTCATCCCCTCCGTGGCCGGGCTCCATCTGTGCCTGGTACCCGTCGATCCGCGGGTCGCGTTCGACGCCGGGCGGGTCGTTTCCGACGCGGCCGCCTCCGGTGTGGCCGTGCAGGCGCTCGATCGCTTCAGCGTGGGTGAGCCGCGCGCCGGCCTTCTCCTCGGTTTCGGCGCGATCGCACCCGAGGATGTGCCCGACGGGCTGCGGCTGGTGGCGCGGGCGATCGCCCGCTCCGCGCATCCGCAGCCCGGTTGATCAGATCGCGGACCAGCCGCCGTCCGAGGCGAGCACCACGCCGCTCACGTTGGCCGAGTCGTCGCTGAGCAGCCAGGTGATGGCCGCCGCAAGCTGCTCGGGCTGGGCGATGGGCGGCACTGTCGTCTGCATGATCGGGCCGAGTCGCTCGCCCGCCCACTGCGATGTGAACGGAGCCTCGATGTTGGTGGCGACCGGTCCGGGGGCGACGGCGTTGGTGCGGATGCCCTTGGGCGTGTAGAACACAGACGTGCTCTTGGTGAATCCCACGACCGCGTGCTTCGACGTGGTGTAAGCCGCGCCTGCCGCGGAGCCGCGCAGGCCGGCCTCGGAGGACACATTGACGATGGATCCGGTGCCCGCCTCGATCATGAGCGGTAGCACCGCGCGGGTCAAGCGCATGATTGCGGTCACGTTGATGGTCAGCACGCGGTCCCAGGTGGCGTCGTCGACCTCCGCGGCCGGCTGGAAACCGTCCATGATCCCGGCGATGTTGGCCAGGGCGTCGACACGACCGTCGGCGGCTGCCAGCAGATCGGCGATGGTCGCCTCGTTCGAGACGTCGCCGGCGACGGTCACGAGGTCCAGGTCGGGGTGCTCGGCCTTGAGGGCGTCGAGACGATCGGGGGCGATGTCACTCGCGATGACGCGGGCGCCCTCGCCGGCGAGGCGCAACGCCGTCGCCTTACCGATTCCGGATCCGGCTCCGGTGACGATCGCGGTCTTGCCGGCGAAGCGGTCTTGCGTGCTCATGTGGCTCTCCTGGGGTGCTTCCGTGGCGCTCGATCTGGGCGTCCGTCTCTTTATAGCACCAAGTGCCATAATGGGAGCCATGAGTTCCGTGGAAGCTGAGGCTCGCCGCCCCAAACGCGGTCGTCCAGTCGACGTCGACCCCGATCGGGTGGCCTTGATCGCCCTCCGTCATTTCGACGAACACGGCTACGAGGCCACAACGATGGACGACATCGCCGCCGTCGCCGGCGTGAGTCGCCGTACGCTCTTCCGCTACTTCCCGAACAAGAGCGCTCTCGTCTGGGGCGGCGTGGAACCCGTGGTCGAGCGGATGCGCGCCGAGCTCGAGAACGCATCCGCCGCTGAGCGGACGATCGATGTGGTCCGTCGAGCCCTCACTCGCGCGATTCAACTGCCGCCGGACCGTCTGGAGGCGACCCGCCGTCGTCTCGTCCTCATCGCCGGGGATGGGTCGCTGATGGGATACGGTCTGGCGCAACTCCGCCGCAATCGCGACCTTCTCGCGGGGTTCATCGCGGCGCGGGAGGGGATCGATACCGGGAGCCTGCGCGCGCAGGTGCTCGCCGATGTTCTGACCAGCGCGAACTTCTCCGCCCTCACCTGGTGGGCCGTCAACGGCACAGGTGACCCGGGCCCGGTCCTCGACGCGGCTCTGGACGACATCGCCCGCGGGCTCTGAACGCTTTCACCCTCGCGCGGCGCGTATCTTCCGGCGTATCGTGTGGGCCATGCCGATCATCGACTCGTTCCCGCAGGGCACTCCGATCTGGGTCGACCTGCAGAGCGCCGACCAGGCCGGCGCGGCCGCCTTCTACCGGCAGCTGTTCGACTGGGAAGTGCCGGCCGCCTCCGCCGAGACCGGCGGATACTCGGTGGCGTCGCTGCGTGGCGTTCCGGTCACCGCGATCGGCCCGCTTCCGCCAGGGGGCGAGGCGAGCGGCCGCTCTTTCTGGACGTCTTATTTCAGCGTCGATGACATCGGCGCCTCGGTCGAAGCGGCCACGGCCTGCGGCGGCTCCGTGCTGCTTCCGCCCGGCGAGGTGCGCTCCGGTGTTCGGCTCGCGATCGTCACCGACCCGGCCGGCGCTGTTTTCGGCCTGTGGCAGAACGACGACGATGCGCCCTGGTTGCGCGACGAGCCGGGCGCGGTCGACTGGCTGGAACTCGTCGAGGCGGGTTGCGAATCCTCGTTCGACTTCTACGAGAACGTGCTCGGCGTGGGCACCAGCCAAATGGAGATCGGCAGCGCGGTCTACTCGCTCTTCGACGTGGGGGAGTCGAGCGTGGCCGGCGCCATCGACCCGGGTGGCGATGTCCCTCCGCACTGGCTCGTCTACTTCACGGTCGCCGACCTGGATGCGGCCGTCTTGCGCCTGACAGAGCTCGGCGGTGCGGTACGGGGCGAGCATGAGTCGGAGCCGGGCGTCGGTCGCTGGATCGGCGCGGTCGACCCATTCGGCGGCGCCTTCGCCCTCCTCGAACCCGAGCCTGAGGCTGCCTGAACGCGGCCCGGGTGAGCGCATCCGTCTGGTAAACTCGTCAGGTTGCCGTTTGAACGGCCGCGGATAAAGAGAGCCCAGGCATTCTGCCGAGGGCACCGCGCAACGAGAGAAAGGGGATCCCCTCTATGGCACTTGATGCAGACGTCAAGAAGGCGATCATCGACGAGTACGCTACCCACCCCGGTGACACCGGATCCCCCGAGGTTCAGGTCGCGATCCTGACCAAGCGGATCAAGGACCTCACCGAGCACCTCAAGGAGCACAAGCACGACCACCACTCGCGTCGTGGACTGTTGCTCCTGGTCGGCCAGCGTCGCCGCCTGCTCGGCTACCTGTCAGACATCGACATCAGCCGTTACCGCTCGCTCATCGAGCGCCTCGGTCTGCGCCGCT
>DASYGJ010000071.1:0-4266 GCA_035999915.1 Leifsonia sp. | reverse complement strand
CGCACCAGCTGCTCTCCATGCGCGTGGCCGCCCACGCGGCGGTGAACGAGTCCGTCGCCCTGGCACGGTCGGTCGGGTCCCGCTCCGCCACCGGATTCACCAACGGCGTGCTCCGCGAGATCGGGCGGCACTCGCCAGAGGAGTGGCGACTACGCGTCCTCTCCGACACCAAGAGCAGGGATGAGGAACTCGCGGCCATCAACTCGCATCCGGTGTGGGTCGTGCGCGCGCTCCGCCGGTCGCTGGAGTTCGAGGGGCGTGCCGACGAGCTGGAGCGTCTGCTCGAGGCCGACAATGAGGCGCCGCGGGTCAACCTCGTCGCGCTGCCTGGCCTTGCCGACCCGCCCGCCGGATCCACGCACGACAAGTACTCCCCGCTCGGCTTCACGACAGCGGGCGGCGACCCGCTGCGCCTGATGGACGCGAGCGAGGGGCGCCTGCGCGTTCAGGACGAAGGATCGCAACTGGCCGCCCTCGCCCTCAGCCGGGCTCGCCCGATCGAGGCGGGGGAGACCTGGCTCGATCTGTGCGCGGGCCCGGGCGGCAAGGCGGCCCTGCTCGCCGCCGAAGCGCTCGCGGAAGGTGCGACGCTGATCGCCAACGAGCTGATTCCGGCGCGCGCCGAACTCGTGCGTCGCGCGCTCGCCGCGATCCCGCAAGAGGTCGAGGTGTGGGAGCGCGACGGCACCACGATCGGTGAGTCGCACCCGGAAGGGTTTGACCGCATCCTGCTCGACGCGCCATGCACCGGTCTGGGAGCGCTCCGCCGGCGACCGGAGGCCCGGTGGCGCAAGACGCCGCGCGACGTGGCCGAACTCACCGATCTGCAGGCGCGCCTCCTGGAGTCCGCGATCGCGGCGCTCAAACCGGGCGGACTGCTCGCGTACGTCACCTGTTCGCCGCATGTGGCCGAAACCCGTGGCATCGTCGCGTCGGCGCTCGACCGTCATCGCGACGCCCTCGAGCCTGTCGAGACGGCCACGGTGCTGCACTCCCTCGCGGTCGACCGGATGGACCTGGCCGGCGATCCGACGCAGGTGCAGCTCTGGCCTCATCGGCACAACACCGATGCCATGTTCATCGCGCTGCTGACCAAGAAATAGGGTGGAGCCATGCCCGCACGGATCAACCCCAGCATCCTGGCCGCCGACTTCGTGAACCTGGAGCGCGATCTCGACCGGATCGCGTCCGCCGACCTCGTGCACGTCGACGTGATGGACAACCACTTCGTTCCCAACCTGACCTTCGGGCCGCAGATGGTGGGGCGCATCCAGGATGTGTCCAAGATTCCGCTCGACGTGCACCTGATGATCGACAATCCCGACGAGTGGGGTCTCGCCTATGCGGAACTCGGTGCCTTTTCCGTCACCTTCCATGTCGAGGCCGCCGCCGATCCGGTGCGCCTGGCCCGCCGGCTGCGGGCGATCGGATCCCGCGCGGGTATCGCTCTCAAGCCGGGCACGCCGGTCGACCCGTATCTGGAGCTGCTGCCCGAGTTCGATCAGGTGCTCGTGATGACGGTGGAGCCGGGCTTCGGCGGACAGAAGTTCATGGCCGAGACGATGCCCAAGCTGGCGCGTCTGCGTGAGGCGGTCACCGCATCCGGACTCGACGTCTGGCTACAGGTCGATGGCGGCGTCACCGAGGAGACGATCGTGACCGCGGCCGAGAACGGCGCCGACACGTTCGTCGCCGGATCGTCAGTGTTCCGGGCCGAGAATCCCGCCGCCCAGATCGACCTGTTGCGCAAAACCGCCACCGCCCACCTGCACAACTAGCTCTCCCCAACCGCTCCCCAACCGCCGAGTACACCCAAAATCGGCCAGAAACGCCCGAGCCCGCAGAAGGTCCGCGGACTCGACGGCTACTTTGTGTGGACTCGGCGAGGTCGGTGCGAGGTCGGTGCGAGGCCGGTGCGAGGTCGGTCGGCGAGGTCGGTGCGAGGCGATCAGCCAGCGCGCTGAGCGCTTGCCAGCGCCGGTTCCCCGGGGTGCACCCCACGCGTGAGCGACGGCACGAGTGCGATACCCACCACCGCCAGCAGCGCCGAGATCGCGAACACATAGAACCCGCCTGGGTAGACGATGTTCAGTGTCACGAGCAGGCCGGTGATGGCTGGACCGGCGATCGCACCCGCGCGGCCGATGCCCGCGGCGAAGCCCAGTGCGGTTCCACGCACCTCGGGCGGATAGAGCTGGTTGACGTAGGCGTACACGAGCACTTGGGCCGAGAAGACGAAGACGCCGGTGATGAAGACGGCCACGTAGAGCAGGATGACCGCGTCCATCCTGATGCTGAGCAGGGCGAGGAAGACCGCGGCGAGCAAAAACCAGACGATGGCGATGCGCTTGGTGCCGCGCTTGTCGGCGAGTGTCCCGGCGATGAGGAGGCCGGTCACTGCTCCGATGTTCAGCACAAGCAGGAAGGCAAGCGAGTTGCCGGTGTCGTAGCCGGCGCTGGCCATGATCTGCGGCATCCAGGTGTTGAGCCCGTAGACCAGCAGAAGGCCCATGAAAGAGGCCACCCAGATGCCCAGGCTGACGACGCGGTAGCGCTTGCTGAGCAGGGCTGCGATGGATGAGCCGGCGGGTCGGTTGCGGAGGTCGTCGCGTTTCCCGAACGACGACGACTCGGGAAGGGCGTACCAGAGCAGGGGCAGCACGAGCAGGCCGGCTACGCCGCCGATCATGAACATCAGTCGCCAGTCCGGGATGACGACCAGCGCCAGAAGCGCGGTGAGCACCGCCCCGATGTGGTATCCCGTCATCGTGAGGGTCGTGGATCGTGCGTTGCGGTGACCGGGCGTGAGCTCCGAGACGTACGCGAGCGCCGTGGGCAGGCACGCGCCGAGTCCGAGACCGGCGACGAAACGCAGCAGGGCGAAGACGAACACGTTCGGAGCGAAGACGATGGCGATCGTCCCGAGCGAGAAGACTGCGACGCAGGCCAGCAGCGCGCGACGACGGCCGTAGCTGTCGGTGAGTGGCCCGATGATGAGGGCGCCCAGTCCGACACCGACCAGGCCGAGCGTGGCCACGAAGGTCGCCGCCGCCGGGTCGAAGCCGAGTTCTTCGGTCTTCAACAGCGTCGGGATGACCGTGCCCAGCACCACGAGGTCGAAGCCGTCGAGCGCGACGACAAGCCAGCACAGGATGATCGGCCAGGTCTTGCCCGGCGTATTGGTCGTTGTCTGGTCCACAAAGCCTCCTTGCTCGGCAGCGCCACCTGGAGCGTCGGATAAGGATCACCACGACCGCTGTACCGCAGATGTTCGCTAATGGAACGCACCATACCATAGCGCAAATTTCAGTGGTGAGTTCACGGAGCCGACCGCGTGAATGGCCGATGCGCCGCGAACTAGTAGCCTGTAGTCGTGAAAACCTTCGACGACCTCTTCGCCGAGCTCAGCGAGAAGGCCGCCACCCGCCCGGAGGGTTCCGGAACGGTGCGCGAGCTGGATGCGGGCGTGCACGCCATCGGAAAGAAGATCGTGGAGGAGGCCGCCGAAGTCTGGATGGCGGCCGAGTACGAGACGGATGAGCGCACCGCCGAGGAGATCTCGCAGTTGCTCTACCACCTGCAGGTGCTTCTCGTCGCCAAAGGCCTCACGCCGGCCGACGTGTACCGACATCTGTGACGCGCGGTCTTCACTGACACGTTCCCCGTTCTGATCTCCCACGTCACGAAAGTCTTCTCATGCTGAAAATCGCCGTCCCCAACAAGGGTTCCCTTTCCGAGACCGCGGCACAGATGCTGTCCGAGGCCGGGTATCACGGCCGCCGCGACCCGAAAGAGCTCATCGTCGCCGACCCTCGCAACGGTGTCGAGTTCTTCTATCTGCGCCCGCGGGACATCGCCACCTACGTCGGTTCGGGTGCGCTCGACGTCGGCATCACCGGGCGCGACCTGCTGCTCGACTCCGGTTCGCCCGCCGCCGAGATCGCCGCGTTGGATTTTGCCGCGTCCACGTTCCGTTTCGCCGGCCCGACCGGCGGGTTCCAAGACCTTGCCGACCTCGACGGCAAGCGGGTCGCCACCAGTTATCCGGGGCTCGTCGGGGACTTCCTGACCGAGAACGGCATCGACGTCTCGCTCGTCAAGCTCGACGGCGCGGTCGAGTCGGCAGTCCGGCTCGGGGTGGCGGATGCGGTCGCCGACGTCGTCGAGACCGGGACGACCTTGCGCAAACAGGGACTCGAGATCTTCGGCCCGGTCATCTTGGAGTCGGAGGCGGTGCTGATCGCATCGCCGACCACCGCATCCTCG
>DASYGJ010000028.1:0-13447 GCA_035999915.1 Leifsonia sp. | reverse complement strand
CACCAGTGCGTCGAAGTGGCCATCCTCGACGAGTTGCGATTGCCGTGTCCGGGCAGCGAACTGCTCACCCGAGTCCGCTTCGGCCGAGGTACTGACCAATGCCAGCCCGGTGACCCGTTCCGGCGCCTGGCGCATTACTTCAAGCGCAACGTAACCGCCCATGCTCGTTCCGAGGAGAGCGAACCGATCCGGTGCGTCCTGAAGAAGCCGCGCCGCCATACCCGCAATGGTGTCGTCGTGGAGGGTGTCGGCAATCGTGACCGAGCCGTGCGACCACACTGTGTCAAGAACCGACTCGTACACCCGCGATGAGCACAACAACGGCGGAACAAGAATCGTCTCCATGGGAGACAGTCTCCGGCATGGCACCGACAAGGCTCTGGCGACGCCGCCGACGTGCTTCCGCGGCCGCCCGATGCAGAGGCGACCGTTCCGGACCAAGCACTAGCGTTGCATGGTGACCGAAATACGCGCTGTGGGTTTCGATCTTGACGGCACCCTGTTCGACCATCTCGGGTCGGCTGCTGATGGAGTGGATGCGTTCTTCCGGTTCCTCGGAGTTGAGCCGTCCAAGGCCGCGCGTGCGGTGTGGTTTCAGGCCGAGGAGTCCGGATACGAGAAGTGGAGGACCGGGTTGGTGAGTTTTCAAGAGCAGCGCCGGTATCGGCTTCAGATAGTTCTTCCGGCGATCGGCGCTGCGGTTCCTGACCGCGTCGAGGATTTGGACGGTCTCTTCGAGGAGTATCTTCGCTCGTACCAGGCAGCGTGGAGAGCGTTCCCAGACGCTCCCCGTTCTGAGGGCCCTTCAGACCGCGGGAGTGCGGCTTGGGATCCTGACCAATGGGAGCAGCGAGCAGCAGGTGGCCAAGCTCCGTGCCATCGGCGCGTATGAATTGGTCGACGTGGTCCTCACTGCGGAGTATCTCGGTTTCTGGAAGCCCGACGTTCGGGCTTTTGAAGCGCTGGCTCGACGGCTCGAAGTTGAACCAGCCCAGTGCCTATTCGTGGGAGATCATCCCGAGCAAGACATCGCTGGAGCGATCGCGGCAGGGATGAACGCCGCATTGATCGACCGCTACACGGACGATGCCGCAAGTCTCGAAGCCGTCGTCGGCCTCCACCCGATCCTCGGCTGAACGATCTGCTGTCGGACCAATGTTCATACTGTTTTCATGACGACTTTCGAACTGGCGGGGGCCAGCGATGCGGAAGCAATTGGTCGCTTTCAGACGCGCTGCTGGGAGCAGACGTATCGGGGCGTGGTGCCGGATTCGTATCTCGATACGACGACGTGGCAGGTACGAGCGCTGCGATGGCGTGAGCGGATAAGCCGCGGTGAGCGTCGAGTGTGGATGGCTCGATCGTTCGCCGGACTGATCGGCGTTGCAAGCACGGCGCCGACGTCATCACACCGTAATGACTTGCCCGCGCTTGAGCTGTGCTCGATTTACGTTGACGTTGGAGCACACGGCACGGGCGTGGCCGCAGGTCTTCTCCGAGCGACGATCGGCCGAGACGCCGCGCACCTGCTGGTGTTCACCCTCAACGCGAGAGCGCAAAACTTTTACACCAAACATGGTTTCGCTCCCACCGGGGAGGTCCAAACCGACCCGGACACCAATCTTGAGGAGCAACGCTGGGTCCGGCCAGCCACAGCACCCCGACCGTAAGCGGGCTCGATCACCGTGCATGCATATCGATCCTTTGGGGGCACGCTCACGCAGCCTCGGGTTCTCAACCAGTGAACTGACGCACCTGGCGCCATGCCGGATCATGCGTGGGCTCGATGGCGAGGTGGCGGGAGCGGGCCCAATCGGCTAGTCCAGCTGTAACATTCTGGTCTTCGCCGTCGGTGTAGACGTGGAACGTTCGACGGCCGGAGGTGGTCTCGTGGCCTACAAGCACACCACGGGAGCCAAGAAGCGATTCCAGCTCGTCCTCGAGCCTTCTAAGCGAGTCGAGCACGGCCCCGTCCGCTGGAAGTCCGTTGTTCTGCGCCTCGAACCCAGCATGGACGCCGTGATGCATGTCGAGAGTTGGATGGTCGATCCAACGCAGAGCTCGACGAAAGCTCGCAAACGCGGGTGTGCCGTTCGAATCTTCCCATTGGGACAGAGTCCACATGTCCGGGTCGTGCTGAGCGGCGATCGACTCGACAGCGCGGAGCAGGCCGTCCCCGTCAATGGTCCCGACCGGTGCCGCCTCCAGCGCCTCGACATGGCCCAGCCACCGCCCGACGTCATCCTCGCCGAGAAGCCAGTCGAGAACGAGAAACGTCACTTGAAGCCGCGCGGTCTCCGGTAGTCCCGGGAACAACGGGTGATGGACTCCAACATGGACCCTGAGCTCCTGCCGTGCGGGCTCTACGCGGAACTCCGTTTTCGACAGATCGAGCTTACTCCCGGCGATCTCCAGGACCTGGCGAAGAGCGTTTGGGTCGGCCTCCAGACTCGAGCGGAACTCCCAGGTCGCATCCGGCTGGGGTGCGGCACGGAGCCAGCGTTGGGCCGCCGGGCGCACTTCCGCAGTTCCGCCCGCCGATACCGTTAGACGGTGTTCAGCCGTGCTGCCCGAGCCGAAGTGCCACGTCAGACCCGGGTCGATCGCTGCAACCCTTTGGCTCAGCTGTTCCACATCCTGCGAGTTCTGGTGTGGATCGATCGTGTGGCCCTGACGTACCCACCATTCCCAAAAGGCGGAGATCGGGTGCACGGGAGGCGCGGGATCCTTTTTACCGAAAAGGCGCATGGCGTAAAGACTTCCATTAAGCCCCTGCCCGTACAACCCAGCCATCGCGGAGTTCCGAAGCCGGCACCTGGTTGAGTTCCGCATGGAGCCCCGGCGCTCTCCTGGCCTTTGGGCGTTCGGCCAAGGACCGGCGCTGAACCCGGGTCTATCTATACTCGGTCGCATGGTCAACGAGGTCAGCAGTGCTGCGTACTCACGCCGGGCGGCGGAGTACATCGAACTCTTCGGGTCGATGGCTGCCGTGCACCCCTCAGATCTCCAACTCGTATCCACGTGGGCCAGCGATGTCGACGGCGAGATTATCGACGCGGGTTGTGGTCCAGGTCATTGGACGAACTTCCTCGCCGAGCAGGGCCATGCTGCCCGCGGCATCGACTTGACGCCAGAGTTCGTCGCGCACGCCAGGAACTCATACCCCCGCGTGAACTACACCCTCCGAAGCCTCAACTCCGTCGACGCCGGCTCAGGGTCGGTCGCAGGAATCCTCTCGTGGTACTCGCTCATCCACCACGAGCCCGAAACGATACGGGTTCCGCTGAAGGAGTTCAGCCGCGTGCTCAAGCCCGGAGGCACGCTGCTTGTCGGGTTCTTCGAGGGTCCAGTGGTTGAGGAGTTCGCTCACGCGGTCACGCCGGCATATCGGTGGCCAGTGGATGGCTTGGGCGAAGAGCTGAGCGCAGCAGGCTTTGACGTGGTCGAATCCCACGTCCGCAAGGTCACCGGCCAGCGACCTCTGGCAGCAATCGTTGCCCGACGCAGAGAGTCCATGAGCGAAGATGGCTGGCGTGAGGAAGTTCATCTTGTTCGATCACGACGGGGTGCTCGTCGATACTGAGTACTGGTACTACAAGGCTGGCGAACGGGCATTAGGCGAGGTCGGTGTCGTTCTCGACAAAGCTCAGTATCTGGCCGACATGAGTCAAGGCAGAGGTACCTGGGATCAAGCGAAGGCTGCTGGTGTTGATGACCGAACCATCGACAGACTGCGTGAAATGCGAAACACCTTTTATCAGGAGTACCCTGCGGACCAAGCCGATCGAGATCGACGGCGTCGTCGAGGCGTTGGCTGAACTATCGCACCACGCACGCATGGCTATCGTCACAACATCCAAGAGGCAAGACTTCGAACTGATCCACAAGGACCGACACATCCTCCAGTACATGGACTTCGTGCTCGTCCGCGAGGACTATACGCACGCGAAGCCCGATCCAGAACCTTACCTAACGGCACTAAAACGGTTCCGTGCCTCCAGAACGGAGACTCTGGTTGTCGAGGACTCGAACAGGGGGCTGCGCTCGGCGGTCGCGGCCGATATTGACTGCGCCGTCGTTCGTAACGAGTTCACGAAGTCTCACGACTTCTCGCAGGCTCGCTACCGGATTCGGAATTTGGCGGAACTCAAGGGAATAGTCGCCGCGCCGTAACGCGTGTCCGAAGGCGCATCGGTGAATGCGACTAGAGGCCCTTGAGAACGGCTGAGAGACGACTGGTCTACATCGGGATGACTTCGCCCACCTCGACGCTGCCCCCGTAGGAGAGGCCGGGGCATCCTTCGGCCAACGAGGTCGCCGCGGCCAGGTCGGTTGCCTCGACAAGCGCGTAGCCGGACAATGAGTTGGCTCCGGCGGACGTTCCGAGCAGCTTGGTCGACCCGACGCGGCTGCCCATGTCGGTCACCGCCGAGCCGAGCTCCTGGAACCAGGTGCCCCAGGCGGCGACCTGTTCCTCGGTGGCATTCACGATGGGGTCGTTGCGGAAAGCAAAAACGAAAGCAGACATGATGGGCTCCTTCTGATTCTGGTCGACGTTAACTGTCGACTCAGCAGTACGACGTGCGAGCGCATCCGAAATCGACAAGTCACAGAAAATGGGTCTGCTGCATGGTTCCAGGTCGCGAACCTGTCACTTTAGGCTGACGATTGAAGCATGGATATGAAATCGATCATCGAGACGGTTCAGGATTTCGACGGCGCACTCGTGGTGCAGCCCGAGCCGGGCAGCGCGTTTCCGGAAATCTCGTGGGGGGATGCCTACTTCTACTACGCGCCGGACGGGACCATGCCCGAGCGGACGCAGCCGTACGGGACGATCATCACCAAGAACTACCCTGACGATGCCGGCTCTCAGCTGGACATCCCGGGCCGGTTCCGAGCCAACGTCCACGCCGGTCGTGACGCGGTTGCGAAGCTGCCCGCTGACATCGATCCTGCGTCCGTCGACACGTTCATGCCCCACCCGATCTATGCCAGTGCCGGTTGGGTGTCCGTCATCAACCCCTCCGCGACGTCAGATCGGCTCATCGCACTGCTGCGCCAGGCCCATGACGCAGCTCGCGCCAGAGCGGAACGGCGTTCGACTGTCTAGCACCCTGCAGTCAGTACGCGATGCGGCCGGTCCGGTTGTGGAATTCGCCGGTCGGTCCATCCGGGCCGATCGTGGCGAGGTGCACTGTCGCGTCCGTGCCCTCCCGCAGCGTCTGGTGCCCGCTGTACCCGTTGAACTCGGTCGCTGTGTAGCCGGGGTCGCTTACGTTCACCCGGAAACCGGGAAGATTCTTGGCGTACTGCACCGTCAGTGCGATGACGGCCGCCTTGGATGCCGCATACGGAATTGCGAGCACGGGATGCTCGTCGTGACCGGGCGTCGACAGCCAGCGCGGCCAGCCGACCCCGGATGCGACGTTGACGATCACCGGACTGGCCGAACGTCGCAGCAGCGGAAGGGCCGCCTGGGTCACGCGGACGAGCCCGAGGACGTTGGTCTCGAGGGTCTGGTGCATCGCTGTCGCGTCGAGGTCGTCCAAGCCGCGGCGTGACGCTCCGAGGATCCCGGCGTTGTTCACCAGCACGTCGAGCGCGGGAAGTGCGGCGATCGCAGCATCCACACTGTCCTGGTCGGTGACATCGAGGGCGACCGGGATCGCGCCGAGCTCGCGGGCCGCGTCGCCGCCCCCCACATCTCGCATCCCGGCATACACGGTGTGGCCCACATCGATGAGCCGTCGGGCAGTTTCCAAACCGAGACCTCGGTTCGCTCCTGTGATCAGTGTTGTCGTCATGACTTCGATCCTGCCGGTGCCCCGGCCGCGCGCCAAGGCATCGCTCGACCGTGGTACCGCGAGTACCAGCATGCTCGCCATGCGCACCCATACGATGGGCGCTATGAGTGAGTTCGCCACGGTCCTGCGCTCCTGGCGTGACCGGGTGGATCCGGCGGAGGTCGGGCTGCCCGCAGGATCTGGACGCCGTACGCCTGGACTGCGCCGCGAGGAGCTCGCCGCGCTCGCGGGTGTCAGCGTCGACTACATCGTGCGGCTCGAGCAGGGGCGCGCCGCCAACCCCTCGCCCCAATTGCTTGGGGCGCTCGCTCGCGCACTCCGCCTCTCCCGGCAGGAGCGCGATCACCTGTTCCGCGTTGCCGGGGCACTGCCGGCGCCCGACAGCGCCATGCCGCATCACCTCACGCCGGGCGTCCAGCGCATCCTCGACCGGATCGGGGATGCGCCGCTCGCCGTCTTCACGGCAGCATGGGACTTCCTCCTTTGGAACCCGCTCTGGGCGGCACTCCTGCGGGATCCCACAGAAGCGAACGGCATCGAGCGCAACCTCGTCTGGCGGCACTTCATGCTCCCGCAGGCCGGCGTGGAGTTCGACGACCTCCACCGGGAGGAGTTCTCGAGAGACCTCGTGGCCGATCTCCGCCAGGCCTACGGCCGCTACCCGGACGACCCGGATCTGGCTCGTCTCATCACCCGGCTCCGCGCCGAATCGCCGGATTTCGAACGCCGCTGGGCGGTCGCGCACGTGGCATCCCATCGCGCCAGCCGCAAGACCATGACCGACACGATCGCCGGCCCGATCACGGTCGACTGCGATGTCCTCACTGTCCCGGACGGCGACCTGCGGATCGTCGTCTACACCGCCGCTCCGGGCAGCGAGGACGCGGCCAAACTCGACCTGCTGCGCGTGGCCGGCGTCGAGCGGTTCCCCTCCGTGGTGGCCGCGCCCCTCCGCTGACCGCGCCCTCACGTGCGCCACCGTCGGGCGGTGGCTCCGCGGCCGTTTCTGCGAAAGATGCGGACCACCTCAAACATGTCAAGATAGCAACGTTGTAAAATCGATCCGCCACTGTCCGAGGAGGCCTGCCGATGGTCGCGACGCTCAAAGACGTTGCTCTCATGGCCGGCGTCTCCGTGAAGACGGTGTCCAACGTGGTCAACGGCCACGCGTTCGTCAAAGACTCGAACCGCGCGCGGGTGCTCTCGGCGATCGAGCACTTGGGCTACCAGCCGAACCTCGCCGCGAGAAACCTCCGTGCGGGACGCACCGGCGTGATCGGACTCGCCGTGCCGGAGTTGAGCTTCAGCTACTTCGCCGAACTCGCGGATGCTGTTCTGGTAGCGGCGCGCCGACGTGGATACGTGGTGCTCATCGAACAGACGGGCGGAGACAGGGAGACCGAACTCGAACTCCTGCGGGGCTCACGCGTTTCGATGCTCGACGGGCTGCTGTTCTCGCCCCTCGGAATGTTCAACGACGACGCACCCGCACTCGATGTGCGCTACCCACTCGTGCTGCTCGGCGAGCGCATCTTCGACGGCCCGACCGACCATGTGCCGATCCAGAACGTCAACGGCGCCAAGACGGCCACCGAACACCTCATCAAAGGAGGCCGACGGTCGATCGCCGTGCTCGGAGCGCACTTGGGCGAGATCGTCGGATCGGCCGCACTGCGACTCGACGGCTACCGGCAGGCTTTGGAGGCCCACGGGATCGAGTACTCGGAAGATCTGATCGTCTTCCGAGAGGGCTGGCACCGCACTGACGGTGCGGAAGCCACACAGGAACTGATCGATCGCGGTGTCGCTTTCGATGCCATCTTCGCCCTGAACGATGAGCTCGCGCTTGGTGCGCTGCGCGTGCTGCACCAGGAGGGCATCCGGGTGCCGGAACAGGTGTGGGTGATGGGCTTCGACAATGTCATCGAGAGCCAGTTCGCGATGCCGAGCCTCAGTACCATCGACCCCGGTCGCGCCGAGATCGCCGAGCAGGCGGTTTCCGCGCTGATCGAACGCATCAGTGACACTGCGGGCACTGTCGGACCGCCACGGCTGCTCGACGTGCCCTTCTCCTTGATCGCTCGCGAGTCCGCTCCCGTCACTGAGTTGGTCACGCAGTTGTAACGGGCGTTGACATCGGACCGATCTCGTTCATATAATCCGATACAACGTTGTAAATCCAACGTTGTAAACCCGAAGGCCGGCACAGCCGCCAGCCACCTAGAGAGGCATTCAATGAAGAAGCTCATCGCGACCCTCGCGGTCGTCGCCGGCGCGGCTGCCGCGTTGACCGGCTGCTCCACCGCTGGAGGAACATCCTCCACCGCCCACGTCGATCTCACCTTCTGGCACGGCTACACCGAAGCCGACGGCAAGGTGCTCGACAAGATCGTCGAAGACTTCAACAAGTCCCAGAAGCAGATCACGATCAAGACCACGACCAAGACCTGGGCCGTGATCGGCGACACCCTCCTCCCCGCCCTCTCCGCCAAGAAGGGCCCGGACATCGTGGCGATGCCGGCAGAGAACCTGCCCGTCTACGCGACCAAGGGCGCCTTCGCGAAGCTGGACGACTTCTACTCCAGCAGCTCTACTCAGGGTGCCGCGCTCAACCCGCGCGCGGTTGAGATGGAGAAGGTGAACGGCTCTTACTACGGCGTGCCGACCGGCCTTGTTCCCCTCTCCGTCATCTACAACAAGGGCCTGTTCACCAAGGCCGGCATCACCTCGTTCCCCAAGACGTGGGATGAGTGGGTCGCCGACTCGAAGAAGCTCACCATCACCCCGGCCGGCAGCAGCACTCCCGTGCAGTACGGTCTGGCCCTCCCGGACCACGCAACCGTCGGAAACGGCGTCTGGGCCAGCCTGTTCTATGGCAACGGCGGCCAGCTCGTGAACGGCAACAAGTCCGCTCTCGACTCCGCGGCGAACGTGCAGACCCTGAAGTACTGGGCGAATGCGGTGACCACGGATCACATCTCGCCGACAGGTGTCGACGGCGTCGGTTCCGACAAGCTGTTCAGTTCGGGCAAGGCCGCCATGGAGGTCGGCGGTCCGTGGATGGCCGGCGTCGCCACCGCGAGCAACATCGACTATGGCATCGCGGCGATCCCCGCCGGCCCGAAGGGTCAGGCTGCCTCCGGAATCGGCATCAGCGCGGCTGTCACCGCGCAGGCGGACTCTGCCAAGAAGGCGGCGGCGGAGAAGTTCTTCGATTACTTCTTCACCAAGACGGTCGCAACGAAGTGGTCACTCGGCTCCGGCTGGCCGCCCCTGCGCACGGACATCCCGGCCTCCGCTGTCTCGTCGAACTCCGTCGTCGCGTCGCTCACGTCGATCGCCGGAACCGCCCGGCCGCTGCTGCCCGGTGTGCCGAACAGCGTCGACGTTCTCTCGGCTGTGGACGAGGCGACTCAGAAGGCACTCGCCGGCGGCGACCCGTCCGCGCTCCTGAAGGCCGCATCCGACAAGGTCCAGCAGGCTCTGGATTCCAAGTAGCTCGCACCGACCCGGTGGCCGCCGCGCCTAGCGACACGGCGGCCACCGCCCTGGAGACACCACGATGACCACAACTGTCAGGCCGCGCAAACAGCGGTCGTACCGCCCACCGCCGCCGCTGGGTGGCCGCGGACCGATCCGCGGCAGACGGGGCACCGCCAAAATCGCGCTGGCGTTCCTGCTCCCGGCCCTCATCATCCTGACCGCCTTCACCGCCTGGCCGATGATCTCGGCTCTGCTGCTGTCGTTCACGAACAGCAGCGGATTCGGTCCGGCGGAATGGATCGGGCTGGGCAACTACTTGCAGGTGTTCACCGACCCGAACATCCTCGGAACACTCGGCACCACCGCGCTGTATGCCGTGCTTTTCACCCCGACTGCACTTGCCGGCGGCCTGGGGCTCGCGCTCCTGCTGAACAATCCTCGCCTCGCGGCCAGGGGATTCTTCCGCACCGCACTTTTCCTGCCGTTCATCGTCTCGCTCGCTGTCGCCGCGTTCGCCTGGTCGTACCTGCTCGATCCGCAGCTTGGCCTGCTCAACTACTGGCTGCGCTCCGTGGGCATCCAGCTCGGCAATGTTCTGCAGGACCCGACCCTCGCGATGCCGGCCGTCGTCCTGGTCGCCGTCTGGAAGTTCTTCGGCTTCTACATGGTCATCTTCATCGCCGGTCTTCAAGAGATTCCGGCCAGCCTTTACGAAGCGGCGCGACTCGATGGCGCGGGAGCGTGGAAGCGCTTCCTGAACGTGACGCTGCCGCAGCTCAGCAACACCCTCGCATTCGTGGTGGTCTTCGCCATGATCGCCGCACTCCAAGCGTTCGACCAGATCTACGTGATGACCGGGGGCGGACCCTACCGCTCGACTCAGACCGTGGTGATGGAGATCTACCAGGAGGGCTTCAAGAAGCTCGACCTCGGGCTCGCCTCGGCTCTCTCCTACGTGCTGCTTCTGGCGACGCTCATCCTCAGCTTGATTCAGTTCCGATTCTTCGGCAGACGCGAAAAGGACCTCGGCTGATGACCACGACGAGCACGACAACCACTACCGCACGCTCCCGTACTGGAGCGTCCGCGCGCAACCGGCGCATTCTCGGACGCACTGCGACCCGCTGGCTGCTCTTCGCGGCAGTCCTGGCGCTCACTCTGATCATTCTGCTTCCGGTGATTGTGATCGCGTTCACCGCGTTCAAGCCGGCCGCCGAGATCAACGCTTATCCACCGACCCTGGCCCCGAGCGCCTGGACACTCGCCAACTTCACCCGGATCTTCAGCGACCTTCCGTTTGCCCGGCTGTTCCTCAACAGCTTCATCTTCGCCGGCGGCGTGACCGTGTTCGCGCTGCTCTTCGACTCTCTGGCGGCATATGCGCTCGCCCGGCTCGACTTTCGCGGCAACCGTGTGCTGCTGATCATGATCGTCGCAAGCCTGATGATCCCGTTCCAGGCCACCCTCATCCCGATCTACCAGCTCATCGGCAACCTCGGTCTGGTCAACACGTTCGCCGGCCTGATACTCCCGCGTGCCGCCGACGCGTTCGGCATCTTCTTCCTCCGCCAGTTCTTCGTCGCCCTCCCCCGCGATCTCGACAACGCGGCGCGGATCGACGGCGCGAGTGAATTCCGCGTGTTCCGGAGTGTGGTGCTGCCCAACGCGATCCCCGCCCTGTTGACGCTCGCGATCTTCACCTTCGTCAACAACTGGAACGACCTGCTGTGGCCGCTGGTGTTCACCACGACTCCAGACATGGGCACCATCACGTCGGGACTGACTCTGCTGACCGGGCCGAGCGGGATCATCCCTTACGGCACGATGATGGCCGGCTCCCTGATCGCGGTGCTCCCGCTGGCGATCCTGTTCCTCATCATGCAGCGACGCTTCATCGAGAGCGTTGCCACGACCGGACTGAAGTGATGACCGTGACCGCCCCCGACCCCACTCCTCGCTGGTTCGAGGATGGCCGCCTCCACTTCGCCCTGGGGATCGAGGACACCTTCGTTCCCCAGGCCCGAACCGGCGAGCGCGCCATCGACGAGTACGAGCTCACCGACCACTATGCGCAGTTCGCGACCGATTTCGCTCTCGGCGCGTCCACCGGCGCCGAGCTGCTCCGCTGGGGCGTTCCCTGGTACCGGGTGTCTCCCGAACCTGGACGCTGGGACTGGTCGTGGACCGACCGCGCTCTCGACTCCTTGCGTGCGTCCGGGCTGACCCCGATCATCGACCTGATGCACTACGGCACGCCGACCTGGCTCGAGAAGGAATTCGCGCATCCGGACTACCCGCAGCACGTGGCGGAGTACGGGGCCCGCTTCGCCGAACGGTACGGCGACTTCGCCACGGACTACACGCCGGTCAACGAGCCTGTCATCCACGCGCTGTTCGCGGGCGAGTACGCATACTGGCCGCCGTACCTGTCGGGCGCTCGCGGCTTCACGACCATCGCGGTGAACCTCGCTCGCGGTTTCGTGCGAACCCAGCAGGCCATCGCCGAGCTCGTGCCGAACGCCGCATTCGTGCACGTGGATGCGGCGATCAAGTTCGTCGGTGACATCCACGCGCCAGAACATCGCGACGAAGCCGCTCGCCTCACCGAGCAGGTGTACCTGGTCGAAGATCTGGTGACCGGACGGGTCGACGACGCGCATCCGCTGGCGGCGGTTCTTCACGAGAACGGGGTGGACGACAACACGCTCGCCTGGTTCCGCGACAACCCCGTACATCCGGATGTGATGGGCGTCAACTACTACCCGCGGCACTCGACGGAACGGTTCGAGGCCGGAGTGCATCACTCCGGCGGCTTCGCGGATCCACGACCGTCGATCGACCGCGGTACCGACGGGCTCCGGGATGCGCTCACGACGTACGCGACCCGCTACGGCGCTCCTGTGATGATCACCGAGACCTGTGTGACCGGTTCCGTCGACGAGCGCATCTCGTGGCTCGACGCCTCGGTCGGCCTGGTCGAAACCATGCGCTCGGAGGGGACACCCATCGTCGGATACACGTGGTGGCCCCTCTTCGACATGTACGAGTGGACTTGGCGTCACACCGAGCGTCCGCGCCGCGACCACCTGCTGACGATGGGCCTCTACGACCTCGTCGAAACCGAATCCGCTCTCCTGCGCTCGAAGAACGCGCTCGCCGACCGCTATCGCCACCATGCCAATACTGCCGCCGCCTCGCTGCCGCACCGTACCGGAACCCGATAATGCAAAAAGCACACCTCACCATCAACACGGCCGCCAGCATCGGCGCCATCAATCCCCGGCTCTTCGGCTCGTTCGTGGAGCATCTCGGCCGGGCGGTCTACAACGGTGTCTATGAGCCGAGCCACCCGCTCGCGAACGCAGACGGATTCCGTACCGACGTGATCGACCTGGTCAAGGAGCTGGGCGTCACGGCGATCCGGTATCCGGGCGGCAACTTCGTTTCGGGATTCAAATGGGAAGACAGCGTGGGGCCGCGCGAACAGCGGCCGCGCCGTCTCGACCTGGCCTGGCATTCCAGCGAAACGAACGAGATCGGACTGCACGAGTTCAAGGGCTGGCTCGACGAGGTGGGAAGCGAGCTGATGCTCGCCGTCAACCTGGGAACGCGGGGCATCCCCGAGGCGCTCGAACTGCTGGAGTACACGAACCTCGCCGAGGGAACAGAACTCGCCGAGCGTCGGGTCGCGAACGGACGGACCGAACCGTTCGATGTGCGCATCTGGTGCCTCGGCAACGAGATGGACGGACCGTGGCAGATCGGCCACCGGTCGGCGGACGACTACGGCAAGCTGGCCGCACAGACCGCCCGCGCGATGAAGGCGTTCGATCCGGACCTCGAACTGGTCATCTGCGGATCGTCCAGCTCATCGATGCCGACGTTCGCCGAATGGGAGCGCGTCGTGCTCACCCACGCGTACGACGCGATCGACTACATCTCCTGCCACGCGTACTACGAGAATTCCGGCGACCTCGCCAGTTTCCTGGCATCCGGGCTCGACATGGACCACTTCATCCGGAGCGTCACCGCTACCGCCGACCACGTGAAGGCCGTGCGCGGCTGCGACAAGACGATCAACATCTCGTTCGACGAGTGGAACATCTGGTACAACAGCCGGTTCGAGAACGTCGACAAGATCACCGGGGTCGACAACT
>DASYGJ010000326.1:0-3807 GCA_035999915.1 Leifsonia sp. | reverse complement strand
GAGAGGGCGTTGGGCCAGGGCGCGCTGCGGCAAATGCACGCCGGTACAACTCCGCCGGCTGGGCGGCCATCTACTGTCAGTGTGAACACCTCGCGTCAGTACGCCTGTGACTGTCCCCCGTCGATCGGCACCACGGCGCCGTTGATGAACTGAGCCTCGTCCGACAATAGGAAGGCGACGAGGCTGGCCACCTCGTCCGGTTGACCGAATCGCCTCATCGGATTGACGCTCACAAAAGTGGCACCGGCCTCCTCCCAGCCGTCCTCGCCGGCTATTTGGATCAGTGAGCCTCTAACCATGTCGGTCATGATTGCGCCCGGCGCGACGGCGTTGATCGAAATGCCGTACTGGCCGTACTCAATGGCGGCCTGCTTGGTCATCCCGACAACCGCATGCTTGCTCGCGACGTAAGCGACGAGATTCGGGACCGCTCGGATGCCGCCGACCGACGCCGCGTTCACGATCGCGCCCGACCCTTGTGCCTTGAGATACGGCAGGGTGTGCTTCATTCCGTACAGGACACCCTTGAGATTGATATTGAGCACCTTGTCGAGCATCTCGCCGCCGTACGCCTCGACCGGATCTTGCTTGCCCTCGATGCCCGCATTGTTGTACAGGCCATCGATTCGACCGAGGCGGCGGATCGTCTGCTCGACATAGGACTTCACATCGTCCTCGATCGAGACATCCGCCGTTATCGGCAATACTTCGGTATTCGGCGCTTCGGCGAGGATCGCTTCCCTTGCATCCCGCAGTGCCTGCGCGTTGACATCAACCAGTGAGAGGCGTGCGCCCTCCTGCGCCAATCGCAGCGCCGCTGCCCGCCCCAGGCCGGTGCCCGCTCCGGTCACAACAATCACCTTTCCCTCGAAGCGCCTGTCCATCATGCCTCCTTCTGGGGGATTGCCGTCACGCTTCAGCGGATGATCGCATGGGGTCCCATTTGCTCGCGACGTGTCGCACCACACGCCCCTGACAGGTCTGGCGAGCGCGAGGCCGGGACGAGTCCCTCCCAAGCGCTCGCGCTCGTCCTCTGATCCGGTAACGGAACCCGTGAGCCCGCGCCCGCCGGGCAGCGCGTCGAGTCTGCTCGGCCACTCACTGTCGCGTTCCTCACCAGGGGCTCCGATGCCCGCCTGAACTGGCGGGCACCGACCCGCGGCGGGCGCTTCCGCGGAAACGCCCTGCCTGGGGCATCGACGTTCGCGTCTCCGTTGCAAGGACGTGCCTACATCGTCGGCCACGGTGAAGTTGGGGGGCCGGCCGCGTCGGTGTGGCGAGCACTCAGCCTTATCCCGGAGTTGACGGCTGCAGCCTCGACGCGCATATTCCGCGCAACGACGTACGCGAGCCGCCGCGGGATTGCGGTCCCTCGACGGACCCGAGGAGCGACCTCGGGCAGACCAACCAGTGAACTGGTTGTCGGTGTGCCGGGACAACCTCTGTTACTTTGAAGACACTGCTATGAGATTCGGGAACGATGCCAATTTCGTCCCGGTCGCGCGTCGGGCTTGAGCGCTGCGACCACGGAGCAGTGCGCCGACAAAGGCGCGAAGGTGGTCGTCGCCGATATCAACGAGTCCGCCGCGGAGGAGTTCGCCGCGTGCCCACGTGTGACCAGGCGCACCGCCGTCTAGTGCGCCGGACGCAGGAACGGGACGACCGACGTGACGTCCTCCGGGGTTGGGCCGCCGAGGACGCGCTGGATCAGCGGCCTCATGATCCCATCGACGTCGGATACACCGCCAGCTCAACCACGGGCGACATAACGGCCCGAGGACCCGCGACAAGAAGAAGGAGACCCAATGCACCGTGTGCTGTTCGCCATCCACCGCAAGCCGGAGCTGTCGTTCGACGAGTTCCTAACCCACTACCGCGACGTTCACCTCCCGATCGCGAAGCGGCTGCCGATGCTTCGGCAGTACGAGATCTTCCCGGTTCACCCGGCACCAGGCGCTGACGGTGAGACACCGGATGCGTTCGCGCTGATGACGTTCGATTCCGCCGAGGACTTTCAGGAGCTCCTTGGCACTCCCGAGATGGCGGAAGCCGTCGAAGACAACAAGAGCTTCATCGACAAGTTCGCGACGTACACCGTCGACCACATTCCGGTAGTCCCAGGCTAGACTCAATCTCTCGCTGCGTTGTAGGTACTCACGGTGCCGGACTCGTCCGGCCACCTCGGAGTAGAGCCGCATACTCAGTCGCAACGTTGCTCGCGCGGACACGCGACAAGATCGCGCCCGCGACGTCACGGCTGCCGTCGACGGGGTCTTCGCATCGCTTATGTGGCAGGACCGCGCTCGTCCGGACCGACACAGATCTTCGACGCGATCGACGCTTCCGCTCCCAGCGCCTAGGCTGCATCTGAGGGAGCCACTCTCCCGCTCCGGTAAGCGTGATGCGGCACTCTTCCTACGGACCAACAAGACGACTGGATCGCCGTTCATGGAGTCATCTCCAGCGCCGGCCTGAGTCTTCTCTCTTCCGCGCGAGGCAGTCAATTCACGGACCGATCGCTACTCCTGGGTGCTATCGAGCGCCTGAGACGCCTTCCGTCCGGACGACAGGGGCGGTCGCGCGCCACGCTCGGTCACTTGTGCACTCGCTTGGCGAGCCGGGCGGCTCTCGCTTCTCCTATCGCGTGAACGCGATCGCCGGCGTTGGAAGCGCTGGGCTTCTCCGTTCGCCCAAAAGTAGCCGCGCCTCTCGAGCCGCCGACGTTGTCGCTATCGGGTGCGAGGCGGCCAGAACGCCGGTGCCGATCCTGGTGACGAGCGCTTCCCCAACCGGGACACACCCAGCCACGGGGACGTGCCGGGCTTCCGTGCCCTCGCCGCACGACGGGACTAATTCTGCGGAGGTTGCTGGCGCTGGTAATCTGCGGCGGGAGTCGGTGAAGTGACGTGTTCACCAGGGAACCCGGTCAAAGCCCGGGACTGACGCGCAGCGGTAGAGGAGACGAGCGGGCGCTCGTCCACTGGGTCCGGCAAGGGCCTGGGAAGGAGCCCGTGAGGTCGATCCTGAGTCCGAAAACCTGCCGGCTCTATTCGTCATCACGGCTTCGCGACACGAGCCGACGCGTCAACGGAGCGCCTCCGTCCCTTCACCACCAAGGAGCAGTACATGACCGAGTCCATCTCTGAGGTTCCGAGCGGCGACCTGACCGCGCGCCTGAATGCCGGGCCGGTGATATGTGCCGAGGGCTTCCTGTTCGAGCTGGAGCGCCGCGGCTACCTGAGCGCCGGTGAGTTCGTACCCGAGGTCGCCCTGGAGTATCCGGACGCCCTCCGGACGCTGCACGTCGACTTCCAGCGTGCCGGCTCTGACGTCGTCGAGGCGTTCACGTACAACGGTCATCGCGAGAAGATGCGGGTGATCGGCAAGGAGGACCTGCTCGAGCCGCTGAACCGCGCCGCACTCCAGATCGCCCGGGAGGTCGCCGACCAGCGACCCGGCGACCTCATGGCCGGCAACATCTCGAACACCAACATCTGGGATCCCGAGGACACCGCCCGCCAGGCCGAGGTGCGCGGCATGTTCGAGGAGATGGTGGGCTGGGCCGTCGAGGGCGGCGCCGACATGATCATCGGTGAGACGTTCTACTACGCCGGCGAGGCGCTGGCGGCGCTCGAGGTCGCGAAGGCCACCGGCTTGCCCGTCGTCGTCACCATCGCGCCGATGGCGCTGGAGGAGATGGCCGACGGGGTCGGCATCGTCGAGACCTGCCAGCGGCTGGAGCAGGCCGGCGCGGACGTGGTGGGCATGAACTGCTTCCGCGGGCCCGAGACGATGCTGCCCTGGCTC
>DASYGJ010000308.1:0-9866 GCA_035999915.1 Leifsonia sp. | reverse complement strand
TACTCCAACGAGGCTTTCGCCATCGGCGACTTCGCGCTCGCGGTGCAGTTCCACCCGGAAGTCACAGACGAGATGTACGAGCAGTGGATGTCGGAAGGCACGAATCCTTCGGGGACAGGGGAACTCGACGTGCTCGCCCTGAGCACCGGAGCACTGCGCGAAGACCGTGACCGCTACTCGCCGGGAATGCAGGAGGCCTCGCGCCGCGCTTTCGCGGAGTGGCTCGCCGGGCTACCCGAGGCACCACTTCAGCGCTTGGCGCGGAAGAAGTCGAGCAGCAGGTCGGCGCAATCCTCGGCGAGCACGCCGGCGTAGACCTCGACGCGGTGGTTGAGTCGACGGTCCCTCAGCACGTCGTACACGGATCCGGCCGCGCCCGCCTTCTCATCCCAGGCGCCGAACACCACGGTCGGCACCCGGGCGGCCAGCACCGCGCCTGCGCACATGACGCACGGCTCCAGCGTGACGACGAGTGTGCATCCTTCGAGGTGCCAATCGTTGCGGGAGGCGGCGGCCTCACGGAGTGCGAGAACTTCGGCGTGCGCGGTCGGGTCGTTGCGCAACTCTCGTTCGTTGCGTCCCGTCCCGATCACCACGCCGTTTTCGTCGAGCACGATCGCGGCGACCGGAACGTCACCGGTGCCGCACGCGAGCCTGGCATCGGCGATGGCGCGGCGCATCCAATCGGCGTAAGCGGTGGGGACGGGCAGGCTCAAGCGGGGCTCTCCAGACGAAGATGTTCGATAGCCTTGAGCCTATGCGCGTTCACGTTGCCGACCACCCTCTCATCACCCACAAACTGACGGTGCTGCGCAACAAAGAGACGCCCTCTCCCGTGTTCCGTGCGCTCACCGAAGAGCTCGTCACCCTGCTCGCCTATGAGGCGACCCGCGGCGTTCGCGTCGAGCCGGTGCAGATCGAGACGCCGGTGACCGCGACGACCGGTGTGACTTTGAGCCGCCCTCGGCCGCTGGTCGTGCCCATCCTGCGCGCAGGTCTCGGGATGCTCGAAGGCATGGTCAAGCTCATGCCCACCGCCGAGGTGGGCTTTCTCGGAATGGTGCGCAACGAGGAGACGCTCGAGCCGACCACCTATGCCGAACGCCTTCCCGACGACCTCTCCGACCGCCAGTGCTTCGTGCTCGACCCGATGCTGGCCACCGGAGGGTCCCTCGGAACGGCCATCGAGTTCCTCTTCAAGCGCGGCGCCGTGGATGTCACGGCCATCTGCATCCTCGCCGCCCCCGAAGGCCTCGCCGCCCTGGAGAAGGCCACGGAAGGCCGTGATGTGACCATCGTGCTCGGAGCGTTGGACGAGCGCCTCAACGAGAACGGCTACATCGTTCCCGGTCTGGGCGACGCCGGCGACCGCCTCTACGGCACGGTCTGACCGTTCGTCACGCCCTGTAACATCCCGTCATGATTTGACACGAGGGGTCACTGTTCGCTTTACTTGCGGGTATGACTGACAACTCGCGTACCCTGACCTCCTTCGAGGCCCCTGGGGATGCCGGCATGATGATGCCCGGCAGCGCTTCGGTCATGTGTTGCCGAATGTGTCGCTAATCTGACGACCCTTCGCCGAACCAACCGGCCGCCGACCCACTGAGTCGAGCCAGGCCACTTGGTTCCCCGGATGCGCCACACTCACGCATCCGCTCACCGGCCGCTCCAGGCCCAACACAACTCGCGAATCCTCGCCTCCCCGTCAGCTCATCGGTCGGATGTTCCGACAGCTCACGGGAGCCGACACCGGCGGCAGCGGATTCTCAGCATCATCACGAAGGACTTCCTCCCATGTCTCTTGCAACCGTCGACACCGACTTCGCCCCCACCCGCCGCCTCTCCGCCGCTCCCGCCCCGGTCGCGGCGCCGGCACCTGCAGCTCCCGCGGCTCCCGCCCCTCAGATCCGCGCCGTACCGAACGGCACCGAGGCTCGCGGCTTCGTGCTCTACGTCGGCATCGACGAGGCGAAGGCGGCCGCTGCCGGAACCGACCTCGGCCGCATCGTGGAGGCACTCAAGCGCCTGACCGCCGAAATCGCTCCCGGAGCCGAGACCTACGCGGCCGTCGCACTCGCACCGGAGGGCGCCGGTGGACGCGATGTGGATGTGGTGCGTCTCGCGCTGCAAGACCCGGCCGCCATCGCCAAGCACCGGCACGCCAGCACCCCGGACGAGGACGAGGACCGCGCATCCGGCGGCGTCGTCGTCGACATCTCGCGCAAGCGCCTGCTGCTCGACAACCAGACCGCCGCGCTCACCTACAAAGAGTTCGAGCTGCTGCAGTACCTCGTGCTGCGCGAGGGCCGCACGATCGAGCGCACCGAACTGATCAGCTCGCTCTGGGCCGCCGCCGACGACGAGGCGCCGAACGAGCGCACCATCGACGTGCACGTCCGGCGCCTGCGTGCCAAGCTCGGCCGCTACGAGGACATCGTGCGCACCGTGCGCGGAGTGGGCTACCGCTTCGACCGCCACGCCGACGTCTCCATCCGCCACGCCAGCGCCCCCTCCCCCGACCTCTTCTAACCCCCGCCGCCCCCTCCCCCTCCTCCCCCGCCCGGCCAACAGCCGAGTCCGCGATTATTCATCGTTTTCGCGGCGTGTCGCATGATTTTGCGCGGACTCGACGGTTGCCCTGGGGATGAGAGAGGGTCAGGAGGAGCGCTGGTAGGCGCGGAAGGCCGTGGTGGCCAAGGTCGCCATGAGCACGGTGAGGGCTGTGAGCAGCCCGACATGACCCCAGAGGGATGCCCAGTCGGGGGATGCGCTCAGGGCCTGACGCCCCACGATCACAGCCCACTCGAACGGGTTGAAGGCCGCGACGTTTCGCACCCACTCGGGCGAGAGCTTCGTGTTCATGATCGCCGAGCTGAGGAACATGAGCGGGAGCGTGATGATCTGCGAGATCCCGATGAGGGCCGTCTGATCGCGAGCCAGCAACGCCACGGCGTTCGACAGCGAGCAGAAAACGGCGGTCAGCAGCACCACGGCGAGGAGGAGCAACAGGATGCCCGCGAAGCCGCCCTGGAAGCGAGCGCCCGCCCAGAAGGCGATTCCGATCACGACGAGTGACTGGCAGATCGCGAGGATGGACTGGTACACCAGCGATGACACGATGAGCGCGCCGCGGTTGGTCGGCGAGGTCAGGAAGCGATCCATCACCCCGCGCTGCATATCCTGGATGTAGACCGTCCCCGACCAGGCGCTGCCGAATAGCGCCATCATCATCACGATGCCGGGCGTCAGGAACTCCAGATAGCTCTGGCCATTGCCGAAGCCGGGAATCTGCACGACCGCCTTGAACAGTTGCCCGAACAGCAGCAACCAGATGATCGGCTGGATGAGGTTCATCACCAGGAAAGCCGGCAGCCGCCCGGCCGCCCGCAACTGCCGTCCCGTGAGGATGGCCGTGTGCGTGAGGAAGGTCGGTCGCGTCGCGCGGGCGGCGAGGTCCGACGGTGCGATGGCGGTCATGATGCGTTTCCCAATGCGTAGTTCTCCTGGGCCTTGTCGAGGGTGCGGCCGGTGTGCCGCAGGTAGACGTCGTCCAGACTGGGCCGGGCTACCGTGGCCGATGCGACCGTGATCGCGGCCGCGTCGAGCGCGGCGAGCGCCAGCGGAAGTGTGACCGCTCCGTTGTCGGCGCGAGCACGCAGGGTGTGGCCGTCTCCGCCGATCTCACGGAGCGCATCCACCCGATTCAGCGCTTCGAGCGCGGCGAAGGGGTCGCCGTCGGCCGTGAGTTCGACGATCACGGCGTCGCCGCGGAGATCGTTCTTCAGTTCTTCCGGTGTGCCGCCCGCCACGATGGTTCCGTTGTCGACGATCGCCAGGCGTTTCGCGAGACGGTCGGCTTCCTCCAGGTAGTGCGTGGTGAGCAGCACCGTCATGTTCTCGGCTGCGGTCATCCGTTCGATCTCCGCCCAGAGCTCAGCGCGCGCCTCCGGGTCGAGCCCTGTGGTCGGCTCGTCGAGAAACAGGACGGTCGGGCGATGCATCAGGCCGATGGCAACGTCGAGCTTGCGAGCCATGCCGCCGGAATACGTCTTGACGAGCCGCTTGGCCTGTTCGGTGAGCCGGAACCGGTCGAGCAGGTCGGTCGCCCGAGCGTACGCATCCTTCGCGCTGAGTCCGTGCAGCCGGCCCGCGAGCACGAGGTTCTCGAACCCGGTGTCCATCGGATCGGCGACCGACTTCTGCGCCACGAAGCCGATCGAGCGCCGCACGCGTGCCGGATGCCGGCCCACGTCGATCCCGGCGACGAAGGCTGCGCCCTGATCGGCTCGGGCCAGAGTGGCAAGAATCTTGATGGTGGTCGACTTGCCGGCGCCGTTCGGCCCGAGCAATCCGAACACGGTTCCGGTCTCGGCGGTGAAACTGACGCCGTCGAGGGCGCGGATGGGGGTCTTGCCCCGGCCGGCCTTATAGGTCTTGACGAGGTTCTCGGCGATGAGCGCCGAGTTCCCCGGGTACGAAGTAGCCACGGTGGCTTCCTTTCTGAGGTGCGGATGCCGTCCGTGATGTGCTGCGCGGTACCATGGAGATGACCCTCGGTGACTGTTGACGCAGGTTCCTCACGGAACGACTGGGGTTTGGATGGCCGGGGAGTTGCCGCTCTCCGGCCATCATTTCTTGGGTGTTGGATGTGTCACTGTTCGAACAGGTCTGCCACCTCCTGGCCGAACTCGCCGGCCGACACCATCTTGTTGATGTCTTCCATGCTGTGACCCTGCGAGAGCAGCACGTGCAGCTGCTCCCACATCTCGAACCCGCCGATCGACCGGTCGCGGATGCGCTCGGTCAGTTCGGTGAGGTAGGCACGTTCGGCCGCGAGCACGGCCGACCTGTAGTGGAACTCGACCATGAAGAGCTCCGGAACGCCGGCCGCCTCGTTCGACAGCACCCGCTCGCGATCGGCCACCTCCGCGTCGAGGCGTTCCAAGCGCCTCTGCAGCAGCCCGGCGGCTGTCTCGGGCGTGAGCATCGCCAGGAGGGAGAGACCCGTCTCGATGGCCGGATACTCCTTGACCGGTGTGTCGATCAGTTCGCGTAGCCATTCGTCGGCTTCACGTCGGCCGTCCTCCGTGATCGCGTAGACGACCCGCTCGGGGCGGTTGCCCTCACGCTCGGTCTGCGCTACCGAGATGAACCCGTTCTTCTCGAGCGACTTGATGACCGAGTACAGGGACCCGAAGTTGAGGCGGATGCTGTCTTCCTTGCCGCGCTCACGCAGGGAGGTCGTCATCTCATACGGATACATGGGCCGCTCCCACAGGCAGGAAAGCACAGCGAGCGCCAGGGGGTTGGACACCGGTCGTTTCGTCATATTCACCTCCGAATACTTTGTTTAGAGTATTCGAATTCGGATGCTTTGTCCAGCCGTGCGTCTATCCCCGCGCGCCTCGCTTCTGTCAATCGCCTGTGCTGGGGCATTTTTCGGTGGGTGGATGGCTCGTAAGGACAGTGAGTAACCAACAGGAACAGTGAAACCACAGGAAGGGAGCCGAAGTATGACGATCTCAGAAAGCAACTCCGAAGGCACTCCGATCTTCGAACGCACACGGCAGACGTACGACGAGCTCGACAGCACGGGGAGCGGAATGCAGCCCGACGGTGTGCGTGGCGAGGCCGGCCGGCTGGCCGATTCGGCGGTGGATGCCGGAAAAGACGTCGCCGGCGTCGCCAAGGATGAGGCGCTGAACGTCGTCGAGGAGACGAAGGTTCAGGCGCAGGATCTGCTCCGGCAGACGCAGGACGAGCTCAGAGAGCAGGCCGCGCTGCAGCAGAAACGCGTTGCGGCCGGCCTCCACTCGATCGGCGAAGAACTCGACCAGATGGCGGGAGCATCCGAAACACATGGCGTCGCAAGCGATCTCGTCGGGCAGGCCGCTCGGCGCACACGCTCGGTGGCGAGCTGGCTGGACGAACGCGACCCCGGGTCGTTGCTGCAGGAGGTCAAATCCTACGCACGCCGCAGCCCAGGTACGTTCATCGCGATCGCTGCCGCGGCGGGTGCGCTTGGCGGACGCCTCACCCGGGCGCTCGCGTCCGATGGCGGCACCGACGGTAACGACGACACCGGCTCCACTAGCGGAGGCCCGCTGTGACCGACGAGCCGACCCCCTCGGAGGAACGTGCCGCGAACACCTCACTCGGCGACCTGCTGAGCGAGGTGACGCGCGACCTGTCGGCCCTCGTTCGACAGGAGGTACAGCTTGCCAAGGCCGAGCTGCGAGAGACAGCGACACGGGCAGGGAAGGGCGCCGGAATACTGGGCGGCGCCGGTTACGCAGCGCTGATGGCGGTCTTCTTCGTGTCGATCGCGGTCTGGTGGGCGCTCGGCTACCTCGTGGGCAACGCCTGGTCCGGCGTCATCGTGGCGATCATCTGGGCCGTGGTCTCGGTGATCCTCTACTCCGCCGGTCGCAAGCAGCTGAAGAGCGTCCAGGGGATGCCCCAGACCACCGAGACGATCAAAGAATTCCCGGACACCCTCAAACGAAATGGAGAGAACAGATGAGTGAGAATCCCGACGCGATCCGCGCCGATATCGAGGCAACACGGCTCGAACTGAGTGGAGACGTGGATGCGCTGGCCGACAAGGTCACGCCCAGCAAGATCGCACAGCGCCAGACCCGACGGGTCAAAGGAGCCTTCCATTCGCTCACGGAGCGCGTGATGGGCTCTGATGACCACCGATCTGTCGGCGAGGCCACGAACGACGCCCTCGGCGATGCCAAGGACGCGACCGTTGATGCCGGCAAACGGGCGGTCGCCAAAGCCGAAGGCAATCCGCTTGCCGTCGGAATGATCGCCTTCGGCGTTGGTTGGCTCGCCGCCTCTCTCATCCCGACGACCGAGAAGGAGCAGCAACTCGCCTCCGCCGCGAAGGATGCAGCGCAGCCGGCCCTCCACCAGGCGGCCGAGGTGGGAAAGCAGGTAGCGGAAGATCTCAAGGAACCGGCCCAGGAGGCAGTCCAGGCTGTGAAGTCCACCGCCCAGGACTCCTTCGAGACAATCAGGACCGAAGCGGCCGAGCGCGCGGACGACGTGACCGACGACGCGAAGGAGGCCGGCCAGCACCTGCAGGGTGGCGCCTGAATCGACACATAGGAGACTCGCAGCAAAAATAACGAACAGGTAACTAGCGGCCGTTACCTCTTCGTTATATAGTCGAAGAGCGTTAGTTGTTTGCTGTGGCAACGAAACGTGGAATGTGATTGCAGGACACTCTTGGTGCAAGGGAGAGGGTCGGTCGCTAGCCTCTGCGACCGGCCCTCGATCTGTTTAACGGCCCAAAGCAAGGACGGACCGTGCTCGCACGGATGACCGTGTCGGCGGTTGGTGGGAGGATGCGGATGCATGCATCTTCGTGCGTGTATCGAGTCAAAGCATCGAGGAGGCGTCGCGCATGCCTACGCAGGAGCGAGCGAAGACACGAAGCGCCGTGAACGCTTGGGAATCTCTGTTCCGGGCGCAGGTGGCAGTGATGCGCACCCTGGCGGCCGACTTTCCGACGAGGGACATCTCCTTCAATGAGTACGACGTCCTTCTCAACTTGTCGCGCCAGCCGAACCAGCAGTTGCGCCTCCGCGATCTCAACAAGCACGTGCTGCTCACCCAGCCGAGCGTGAGCCGCCTGGTCGACCGCCTGGTCGCACGCGGACTCGTCGCGAAGTGTCCGGAGCCGACGGATGCACGCGGCACCGTCATCCGCCTCACCGAAGACGGATTCACCATGTTCCGGCGCGTGGCCTTCGAGCACATGAAGACCATCACCGATCGTGTCGGCGGGCGGCTGGATCCCGACGAGCTCGACCGGCTCGCGGAACTCTGCAACAAACTCCGCGGCGGCGCGTGACACCCGCTGCCCAGAGCATCCTGTTCTCCCCCAGCCTGAGGATGGCGGGCTGGACCCCTCACTTTCGACGCGTATCATGACGCCCATGAAATCTTCGGGGAGCAGACGCTGGGTGTGGGCACCGTCTCTACTTGGATTCATCGCACTCAGTGCCGTCGCCGGTGTACTGGCGGCCGCGGCCGTGACACCGGCGGTCGCACTCACCGGATCGGCGGCCGACTCGACGATCGGCCTGTTCGACGGCCTCCCCGAGTACATCAAAGTCGATCCGCTCGCTCAGGCCTCGACGATGTATGCGACCTCGGGCGGCAAACCTGTTGCGATCGCGTCGTTCTACTCGCAGAACCGCATCGAGGTCGGCTGGAACGACATCTCGCAGAACCTCAAAGACGCGGCCGTCGCCACCGAAGATCCCCGGTTCTACGAACACGGCGGCGTGGATGTCACGGGCACCCTGCGCGGCGCCGTGCTCACCGCGCTGCACAAGAACGTGCAGGGCGGCTCGTCCATCACGCAGCAGTACGTGAAGAACATCCTCGTGCAGCGCTGTGAGACCAAGCAGCCGGACATTACCGCCACAGCAGCCGTGCAGAAGAAGCAACTCGCGATCTACGACGCCTGCTACTTCGACGCCACCAAGGTGGACCCGGTGCGCAAACTGAAGGAAATGAGGTACTCCATCGGGCTCGAGAAGGAGTACACGAAGAACCAGATCCTGCAGAGCTACCTGAACATCGCTCTGTTCGGCGGACGCGTCTACGGGGTGCAATCGGCGGCCTCGTATTACTTCGGGGTCTCTGCGAATGCTCTCAGCTTGCCGCAGGCCGCCACGCTCGTCGCCATCCTGAACAACCCCGACAACCTGCGGATCGATCAGCCCGCCAGCAAGACCAATGGCGCGGCGAACGGATACGCGGAGACACTCGCGCGGCGCAATTACGTGCTCGACCGGATGCTCACCAACGGCAAGATCACGACCACGGAACGCGACGCGGCGAAGGCCACCAAGGTCACGCCCAAGATCACCCCCGTGCAGAACGGGTGCATGACCGCCCAGCAGTACCACGCAGCCTTCTTCTGCGACTACGTCGAACGCCAGATCGAGCAGAACCCGATCTTCGGCAAGACGACGGACGATCGCTACGGCTTCCTCAGTCGCGGCGGGCTGAAGATCTACACCACGCTCAACCTGGACCTGCAGAACACTTCGCAGCAGGCGCTGAGCAACTACATCCCGCCCAGCAGCCCGAACCTCGATCTCGGAGCATCCAACGTCTCCGTCGAGGTCGGCACGGGACGGGTCATCACCATGGTGCAGAACCGGGCATACGACAACACCGCTGCTCCCGCGCCCGGCACCACGGCGGTCAATTACAACACCGACTACAAGGACGGCGGATCGGAAGGCTTCCAAACGGGGTCGTCATACAAAGCCTTCGACCTGCTCGAGTGGCTTCAGGAGGGACACTCCCTCTACGAGTCCGTCGATGGAACGAAGCACCTCTTCCCGCAGACGATGTTCCACGAGAGCGCGCCCTGCGCCGATATCGGCGGACCGGCCTGGGCGGTGGCGAACGACGAAGGCGAGACGGTCGGGCGGACGACGGTGATGAACGCGACAGCCGCATCCATCAACTCGATCTTCGCCATGATGGCGACGAAGCTGGATCTTTGCGGAATCAAGGAGCGCGCACAGGACCTCCTCATGCACGGAGCGGACGAAAGCGTCAACCCGTACCGCGCCAACCCCTCGTCGGTACTCGGGACCAACTACATCGCGCCGATCACCATGGCCACCGCCTACGCGGGCATCGCGAACAACGGGCTCGCCTGTAGCCCCATCGCGATCGACAAGGTTCTCAACTCCGACGGCACGGAGCACGCCGTTCCGAAGAGCGTGTGTTCATCGACGCCGATCGACCCCAACGTGGCCGCGGCGGCGATCTTCGCGCTGCAAGGCGTGCTCCGCGGCGGCGGCACGGCGGCCTCCGCCAACCCC
>DASYGJ010000279.1:0-11063 GCA_035999915.1 Leifsonia sp. | reverse complement strand
CTGTTCGAAGAGGGGCGACGGTGCCCCGCCACAGAGCACCAGGCTTGTATAGCGCGGGCTCAGCGGGCACGCGCATGGTGCGCGTTTTCTCCAACCCACCAATTCTACAGGTGAAGAACGGTAATAGTAGTGACGCGCCTGCACGTTGGCCGAGTATCTGATCCACTAGCAAGGAAGAGCACCAAGCAAATGAAGCGCATCGCCGAGTGGCTGCCCGATCGCGTCGACACGAGGCTGAAGGTCATCGCCTGGGTCTACCTGATCGCGCAGATCGTCCTTGTCGGCACCGGCGGCCTGGTGCGTTTGACGGATAGCGGTCTCGGCTGCCCCACTTGGCCGAGATGCACGGCCGACTCCATCGTCAACACGCCCGCGATGGGCATCCACGGTTTCATCGAGTTCGGCAACCGCGTGCTCGGCGTGCTGATCGGCCTTATCGCCATTCTCGCGTTCGTCGCAATCCTGAGAATGCGCAAAGAGCGCCGTGACTTCTTCCGGCTGACGCTGCTCGCCGGGCTTGGCATCCCGATGCAGGGTGTTCTGGGGGGCCTGAGCGTGCTGAGCAACCTCAACCCTTACGTGGTCGGCCTCCACTTCGTGCTCTCGATGGTTCTCGTCTCGCTCTGTGCTGCCTTCCTCGTTCGCGTCTACGCGGTTCCCGGGCCGAGGAGGCGGGCCGTGCCCAAGTGGTTCGCCATCGCCACCCGCATCACCAGCTTCGTCGTCGCCATCACGATTCTCGTCGGCATCCTCACCACGGGGTCGGGACCGCACGCGGGCGACGCGAACTCGCCGCGCAACGGGCTCAATCCCGAGATCCTGGAGCACGTGCACGCGATCCCCGCCTACATCACCTTCGGGCTGACACTCGTACTGGTGATCGCATCGCTCCGCATCCGCACCACGCCGGTGCACCGTTACACGAGGTACCTGCTCGCCGTGGAACTCGTGCAGATCGCCGTCGGCCTGATCCAGGCGGACAACGGTTTGCCGGGCATCCTCGTCGGCATCCACATGACGCTGGCGGCGACCCTCGCCGCCACGATGACGGTCGTCGTGCTCTCGCTCAAGGCGCCCGTCGCTGGCGACACCGCGGCGGACACGGCGTCGGTCGAGCGCGGGGCCGCGGTCGCCTGACGCCCCGGGCAGGACGCCGAACGTCACCTGCGCGGCTGGCCGAGCGAAACACCGACGGCCTGCGCCTGCCGTTGAGAATGCTGGAATCGCTGCGCCGCGCCGCGTCCGCCGACCAGGTTGCCACCGCCTCGACCTTCGCCGAGCCTCCCCGAGGGCTGGTGCACACGAGCGTCGCCCGTGAGCGTGTAGAGCGGTAGGACTAACCGTCCGTGAGGTCTGATAGTGTCATGTCTAATATGCCGTTGCGTTGAATAGCGGGTTATCTATTCTAGCCGGCGGATTCGGGTCCCTGGACTGGGGTCACGGGAGCGGGGAGACATGCGAGTAGCTCGACGACCGGTGAGCGTTGCTCTTCTCGGCGCCGCCCTGATCGTGAGCCTGACGGCCTGCTCATTGATAGGAGATCGCCTCATGACACCAGACCCCCCGGTCCGAGAACAGCAGCGAGCGTCCGCGCTCTACTTCCGCGACGAGTGGCAGCCGAATGTCGAGAAGATCCGGTTCACACAGGACGGTAGCAGGCCGGGCTTCGGCGCCTCGTGGCGCGTGAACGCCGTAGCCACTATCGAGGGCGGCGACTACTACGTGATCATCGGCCCGGACACTGGTCCGGCGTTCGTAGGCGGCACTGGCGTGCCGCCCAAAGCGCCGACGCCTCCCCCGCATTTGGCGCTGACGGTGATCTATAGCGACGGAACGTCGGAGGTGATCGAGTGACGACCGCCGAAAAGCACATGGCCCTTACAAGCGCGGCGGATCAGCTAGATCGTTTCGGCTCCCGGGCGATGGCTGTCGTTGGCGGCAAGAACGGGCCTGATGAGTCAGGTGCTCGATGTCCAGCTCTTCGCAGATCGGGTGATGAAGGCAGATCACGGGAGGGGGCACACACACGTGTTGTTCGAGCGGTGAGCGCTGCACTGCTGGGGACCGCCCTGATTATTGGCCTGACGGCCTGTTCATTGATAGGAGATCGCCTCATGACACCAGACCCCCCAGTCCGAGAACAGCAGCGAGCGGCCGCGCTCTATTACCGCGACGAGTGGCAACCGAACGCCGAGAAGGTCCAATTCACGCAGGATGGCGATCGGCCAGGGTTGGGTGCGGCGTGGCGAGCAAATGCGATCGCAACAGTCGCCGGCGGTGAATACTACGTGATCATCGGCCCGGACAGCGGTCCGGCGTTTGTGGGCGGCACTGGTGTGCCGCCCGAAGCGTCGACGCCTCCCCCGCACCTGCCGTTGACGGTGGTCTATAGCGACGGCACGTCGGAGGTGATCGAGTGACGACCGCCGAAAAGTACATGGATCTTGCGAGCGAAGCAGACCAGCTGGATCGTTACGGCTCCCAGTCGGTGGCTGTCGTTGATAGCAGGCACGGCCCAATGAGCCAAGTGCTCAGCGTTCAGCATTTCGCAAACCTGGTGAAGAAGGCGCGCCACTGGAGCCGGGCGTACACACGCGTAATTCGAGCGGTAAGCGCCGCACTGCTGGGCGCTGCCCTGATCGTCGGCCTGACGGCCTGTTCATTGATAGGAGATCGCCTCATGACACCAGACCTCCCAGTCCTGGAACAGCAGCGAGCGGCCGCGCTCTACTTCCGCGACGAGTACCAACCGAACGTCGAGAAAATCCGGTTCACCCGTGACGGTAGCAGGCCGGGTTACGGCGTCCCCTGGTGCGTGAACGCCGTAGCCACTATCGAGGGCGGCGACTACTACGTGATCATCGGCCCGGACACTGGTCCGTCGTTCGTAGGCGGCACTGGTGTGCCGCCCGAAGCGTCGACGCCTTCCCCGCATTTGGCGCTGACGGTGATCTATAGCGACGGAACGTCGGAGGTGATCGAGTGACGACCGCCGAAGAATACATGTTCCTCGCGGAGTACGCGTACCGGGTGGATCGCCTGATCCAAGACCCTCCGCCGGCTATAGATGAGAGGTTCAACGTCGGCAGCGGCGACCACAAGCAGCTGTATCAGGTGCTCGACACCGAGGACCACCCCGCTAACGGCTTCCAGGCGATGGCGGTCGCACCGGTCGTGGATGGTGTGCCGGATCTGTCGCACATCGTCGTGTCGTATGCGGGCACGAATGCGGAGCACCGGGCCGACATCTTGGAGGATGTCGAGACGGTCGTCGGCGGCACGCAGGGCCCGCTGAGCCAGGTGGCAGATGCTCAGCGGTTCGCGGATCGCGTGAAGAAGGCGCATCCCGGCTCATCCGTTTCGACGGCCGGGCATTCGCTCGGCGCGTTCCTCGCATTGCTGGTGGCAGCGGAGAACAACTGGGACGCGACGACGTTCAACGGACCGGACCCGTGGGAGTGGTTATCGCCGCAGGCGAAGACGCGGCTGGAGGCCGACCAGAAAGCGGGCCGCAAGCGGCTGCACAACTACGTGATCGAGTGGGACCTGATCGGCAACATCTATGCCAACCGGACGGGCGCCGCCGATTTCGTGACCGACAAGCAGGGCCGCTCCGAGTTGGATTATCACAACATCGGAAAGGGTGGGGCGTTCACGTTCGAGTCGGATGGTTCGGTCAAGGGAGCGGGGGCGAAAGGCCGTCGCCTCGAGGACATTGTCGGGAACATAGTGGATGGGCTCCTTCCCGGGGCGTCCGCGACAGTGTCTCCCGTGCTGCTGGCGCTGGCGGGGATCGCGCGCAACCCGGCGTCGATGAAGACGCTGGCAAAGAACGCGTCCGGGGCCCTGGTGGCGGTCAACTCGGTCGCAGCCCTCGGCCTCGCGGCGAGCATCGGAAGTACCGCCAACGCGCTGGCGGAGATCAAGCTGGCCAACGGCCGGATCATCCCGCGGATGGAGGACGGGTTGCTGGCGGCGAAGAACGCCGCCGCGCTGCTGCCGACGATCACCGCCTACGACATCGAGCGCTGCGTCGACAGGCACCGCTTGCATGTCCATCAGAACGTCGATATGGCCGCCGTGCATGCTGTCGATGAGCGGGTCGACCGCCACATCGAGCGCGTAGGCAAGCTCAGTCAGGGTATCTCCCAGACCGTGCACCACACCCTGATGCAGGACGCGCAGTGGGCTCTCACCTTCGGGCTCGACGGTTAGAAAGGAGACTGATCATGGATCCCGCAGACTTCGTGCAGGAGCTCTTCGACGGCATCAACCGCGAAATACAGACCGGTGTCCACGAGGTGCAGGACTGGATCGAGGCCCAAGCCCACGGTGCGGCCGTGCAGCTCCTGGAGAGCCTGATGCCGCCGATCGTCCGCGCCACCAACGCGGCGGTGAAGGTCGGCGAGTCCGCGATCGTGGTGCCGGCGAGTACCGGTGTCGGGCTCACCCTCAGCACCGCGGATCTCGGCAACGCGGTCCTCGCCGGCGCCGTCGCGGATACCGTGCAGCGCGGCCTCGATGAGCTGAAGGCGGAGAGCGACTATGCCGAGGGGGTGAACAGCGTCACATGGTGACCTACCGATCGCTGGCAGAGCTGGAAGACGCCCAGGACCAGGAGCGCAGGACCGCACGGTTGAGGATCGAGTCGGCCGATCAGTACATCGGCCGTTACCGGTCCAGAATCGACCAGGTGCGGGAGACTTTTTACCATCTCGGCGCTCGCGAAGGGGTGGCCGACGATCCGGGTTTCCGGCAGGAACTCCAGCGCGTCTCCGACACCGCCGACGCGAATGTCGCGTACGCGGGCCGCAAGATCGGCGAGCTGGACGACGAGTATGACGCCATGATGAGGGACCAGGACGAGCAGCGAGACCGCTTCCTGGCAGAGCGCGACAACGCCGACTGATAGCGCTCGGACCACCGGGAACACTGCCCCGGGGCTCGGCTCAGCGTGCGATTCCATGCCCGCGCCGCGGTCAGGGCCGCCCGCTCGGGTCCGGGTACGGGCGTGCAGGCGACACGATCAAATAGGTGGTGCTGACGCGGGTGCAGACGGCCTGGCGAGGACGCCGAAGACCGCTTCCCGCGACTCCCCACGGAACTCGACGCTGTGCGCCCGCCTCCCGGTGAAGTCGAAGCCGACGTCTGTCGCGAGGCGCTTGCTCGCCTCGTTGCCGATCAGGTACTCCCAGCGCAGTCGGGTGAGTCCCAGCCCGTCCGGAGCGAAGGCGAACGACAGGATGCGCGCGAGCGCCTCCCGCATGTAGCCGTGACCCCGCGCATCCGGTGCCTGCCAGCAGCCGACGGATGCGGAGCCCGTCGCCTCGTCCTTTCGCACCTCGATCGTGCCGAGCAGCGGCCCGTCGTCGATCCGGAACGCCCACACCGAGAAGCGTCCGCTCGCTTTGCCGTGCGGCACGTAACTGCGGACAAAAAACTCCGCGTCCTCCCGCGTGTACGGCGACGGGATCGGGATCCACTGCTGCACGACGGCGTCGCTGCACGCGGCGAAGACGGCGTCGATGTCCGACTCGCGCGGCGCATCCAGAACGAGGCGTTCCGTGCGCAGCGCAGTCATGGGCTCAGAAGTGAAGCAGTGGATCGATCGCGACGGCCAGGAAGATCAGCGTCAGGTAGGCGATCGAGCCGTGGAAGACTCGCATCGGCGACACGTTCTCGTGCCTGATCGCGAGGTTGTACAGACGGTGCGACTCGAAGAGGAACCAGCCGCCGGTGACGAGCGAGATCGCCGCGTAGAACACGCCCATGTGCGCCACGGGGATGAGCAGCAGCGAACACGCCACCATCGCCCAGGCGTAAAGGATGACCTGCAGCCCGACCGCCGCCCGACCGCGCACGACGGCGAGCATCGGCACGCCGGCCTCCTTGTAGTCGTTGCGGTACTTCATCGACAGCGGCCAGTAGTGGGGCGGAGTCCAGAGAAAGATGACGCCGAAGAGGATGAACGGCGCCCAGTCGAGCGAGCCGGTGACGGCCGCCCAGCCGATCAGCACCGGCATGCACCCGGCGATACCGCCCCAGACGATGTTCTGCGGGGTGCGACGCTTGAGGATGAGCGTGTAGAAGACCACATAGAGCAGGATCGCGACGAGCGAGAGCCCGGCGGCAACCCAATTCGCGAAGAATCCGAGCACGAGAATGGAGGCGGCCCCGAGGGCCCAAGCGAACACGAGGGCCTCGCGGTCGGTCAGTTCTCCCGTGACGAGCGGACGCTTGCTCGTGCGCTTCATCACCCGGTCGATGTCGCGATCGATGTAGCAATTGAACGCGCCGGCCGATCCGGCGCTCATGTACCCGCCGATCACCGTCGCCAGAACCAGTCCGAGGTTCGGGATGCCGTGCGCGGCCAGGATCATCGTCGGCACCGTCGTCACGAGCAGCAACTCGACCACGCGGGGCTTGGTCAGAGAGATGTACGCCTTCAGCTTGCGACGAAAACCGATACGGCTCGATTCGACCCGGCTTTCTACAGCGACGTCCATTGCTCCTCTAACGACTCGGCCGATTCCCCCGACGAGTCTACGATACTGCTCTCGACTACCCGCTCCGAGCCTTATCCGCAACCGTCGAACGGAACACGTGACGTTTCGCGTGCGTTACCTATACTTGGAGATGCTCGCCAGCCGAACCCGCTCGCGTCCGGTGCCCTTTTGGAGGTCATCGACGGACGCTGCTTCGGTGCCGATGACGTCCACGGCGCGCACTACCTCAATCGGTGCGGACCCCCAGACGGACCTCACCATCTCTACGAAGGGTCAGTTTCACGTGGCAGCTCTGCAATGGGATCCCATTGACAACAAGGCAGTAGACACGGCGCGCGTTCTCGCGGCCGACGCGGTCGAGAAGGTGGGCAACGGGCATCCCGGCACCGCCATGAGCCTCGCGCCGCTGGCGTACCTGCTGTTCCAGAAAGTGATGCGCCGCGACCCCCGTGACCAGCACTGGCTTGGTCGCGACCGCTTCATCCTGTCGGCGGGCCACAGCTCGCTCACGCAGTACGTGCAGCTGTACTTCGGCGGCTACGGGCTCGAACTGAAAGACCTCGAAGCGCTGCGCACGTGGGGCTCCCTCACCCCCGGTCACCCCGAGTTCGGACACACCGACGGCGTGGAGATCACCACCGGCCCGCTCGGCCAGGGGATCTCCTCCTCCGTCGGTTTCGCATATGCGAGCCGTTTCGAGCGTGGCCTGTTCGACCCGGATGCCGCGCCCGGCACCAGCCCGTTCGACCACTTCGTCTACGTGATCGCGGGCGATGGCGATCTGCAGGAAGGCGTCAGTAGCGAGGCCTCTTCGCTCGCCGGCCACCAGCAGCTGGGCAATCTCATTGCGTTTTATGACAGCAACCAGATTTCGATCGAAGACGACACCAACATCGCCTTCACCGAAGACGTGAAGGCGCGCTACGAGGCCTACCACTGGCACGTCCAGGTCGTCGACTGGAAGAAGACCGGCGTCTATCAGGAAGACGTGCAGCAGCTGCACGAAGCGATCGTCGCGGCACAGGGCGTTACGGACAAGCCTTCGCTGATCATCCTCAAGACGATCATCGGTTGGCCATCGCCTAAGAAGCAGAACACCGGCAAGATCCACGGATCCGCCCTGGGCGCCGACGAGTTGCGCGCCGTCAAAGAGGTGCTCGGCTTCGACCCCGAGAAGAACTTCGATGTCGACCCCGAGGTCATCGCACACACCCGAAAGGCCATCGACCGCGGTGCCGAGCAGCGTGCCGAGTGGACCGTCGGTTTCGACGAGTGGGCCGCGGCGAACCCGGAGCGCAAGCAGCTCCTCGACCGCCTGCTGACCGGCGAACTGCCCGATGGCGTTGAAGAGTCTCTGCCGGTGTTCGAGGCCGGCAAAGACGTGTCCACTCGTGCTGCCAGCGGCAAGGTGCTGAATGCGCTCGGCGCGGTCATTCCCGAGCTCTGGGGCGGATCAGCCGACCTCGCCGAGTCGAACAACACCACGATCGAGGGCGCGGCGTCTTTCGTCCCCTCCGAGCACTCGACCCATGAGTGGACAGGCAACCCGTACGGACGGGTGCTGCACTTCGGCATCCGCGAGCACGCCATGGCCGCGATCCTCAACGGCATCGTGCTGCACGGGCCGACGCGGCCCTTCGGCGGCACGTTCCTCATCTTCAGTGACTACATGCGCCCCGCGGTGCGTCTGGCCGCACTGATGAAAGCGCCTTCGATTTTCGTCTGGACCCACGACTCGGTCGCGCTCGGCGAAGACGGACCCACTCACCAGCCCATCGAGCAACTCGCCACGCTGCGCGCCATCCCACACCTCGATGTCGTGCGCCCCGGCGACGCCAACGAGGTCGCCTACGCTTGGAAGACCATCCTGGAGCGTCGCGAAGGGCCGGCCGGAATCGCGCTGACCCGTCAGAACATCCCCGTGTTCGAGCGAGGAGACGGCGACGCCAGCGGCGACACCTTCGCCTCGGCCAAGAACGTCTCGAAGGGCGCTTACGTGCTCGCCGACGCGCAGAACGGCACACCGGACGTGCTGCTCATCGCCACAGGGTCCGAGGTCCAGATCGCCGTCGAAGCCCGCGAGGTGCTGAAGAGCGAGGGCATCAACGCTCGCGTCATCTCCGCCCCCTGCCTCGAATGGTTCGAGGAGCAGAGCGACGAGTACAAGGAGTCGGTGCTGCCGTCTTCGGTCAAGGCTCGCGTCTCGATCGAGGCCGGCCTCGACCTGACCTGGCGCAAGTATGTGGGCGACCACGGTCGAAGCGTCTCGATCGAGCACTTCGGCGCCTCCGCCGACTACAAGACGCTTTTCCGCGAGTTCGGCATCACGACCGAGCACGCTGTGGCCGCCGTCAAAGAATCGCTCGCGTCGCTCTGAGCGTCGACAGACTTTCATCCAGCTAGGAGAAAAAGAACAAAATGACAGACTCCACCCCCACAGCCCAGCTCTCAGCCGCCGGCGTCAGCATCTGGCTCGACGACCTCTCGCGCGAGCGCATCAACTCCGGCGGACTGCAGAAGCTCATCGCCGAGAAGAACGTCGTCGGCGTGACCACCAACCCGACCATCTTCGCCACGGCCCTCTCCAAGGGCGAGTCGTACGATGAGCAGGTCAAGCAGCTGGCCGCCGCCGGCAAGAACGTCTCCGACGCGGTCTTCGAGATCACGACCGACGACGTCGCCGCCGCGAGCGACATCTTCCACACCATCTACGAGCAGACCAACGGCGTCGACGGCCGCGTCTCGATCGAGGTGGAGCCGGGCCTCGCGCACGACGCCGCCGGAACTATCGCGGAAGCCAAGAAGCTCGCCGCCAAGGTGGACAAGCCCAACGTGCTCATCAAGATCCCCGCGACGGCCGAGGGTCTGGAGGCCATCACCGAGACGATCGCGGCCGGCATCAGCGTCAACGTGACCCTGATCTTCAGTCTCGAGCGCTACCGCGGCGTGATCGAGGCGTACCTCAGCGGTCTCGAGAAGGCGAAAGCGGCGGGAATCGACCTGTCGGGCATCCAGTCTGTCGCATCGTTCTTCGTGTCACGTGTCGACACCGAGATCGACAAGCGCCTGACCACGATCGGTACGGATGAGGCCCTCGCACTGAAGAGCAAGGCCGGGATCGCGAACGCCCGCCTCGCCTACCAGGTCTATGAAGAGCTGTTCGCCACCGAGCGCGCCAAGAGCCTCGTCGCCGCCGGAGCCAACGAGCAGCGCCCGCTCTGGGCCTCGACCGGTGTCAAAGACCCGAGCCTGCCCGACACGCTCTACGTCACCGAACTCGTCGCTCCCAACACGGTCAACACCATGCCCGAGAAGACGCTCGACGCGACCTTCGATCACGGCGTGATCGCCGGCGACACGGTCACGGGATCGTATGGTGACGCCGACGCAGTTCTGACGGCGATCGAGGCGCTCGGCATCTCCATCGACGACGTCACCGCGCTCCTCGAGAAGGAGGGCGTCGAGAAGTTCATCGTCTCCTGGAACGAACTGCTCGAGACGGTCACCAATGCTCTGGAGGCCGCCAAGTGAGCTTCAAGATCCATGTGACCGGCGCGGCAGAGGACGCCGTCAAGGCGAACGTCCCTCAGCTTGTCGCCGATCTGGTCGCGTCCGGTATCACGGCGCAGGACCCGGCGCTCTGGGGCCCCGACGCAGAGGACGAGGCGGGCAAGCGTCTCGGCTGGACGGAGGCCGTCACGGTCTCGCGTCCCCTCGTGAAGCAGATCGTGGCGCTGCGCGACGAGTTGCGCGCCAAGGGCGTCAACCACATCGTGCTCGGCGGGATGGGCGGATCCTCGCTCGCTCCTGAGGTCATCACGCGCACCGCGAACGTCGAACTCACCGTGCTCGACTCCACGGAGCCCGGCCAGGTGCTGGCCGCATTGCGGGACCGCCTCGAGACCACGGCCGTAGTCATCTCCAGCAAGTCGGGTTCGACCCTGGAGACCGACAGTCAGCGCCGCATCTACGAGAAGTCGTTCCAGGAGGTGGGCGTCGACCCGCGCGAGCGCATCGTCGTCGTCACCGACCCCGGCTCTCCGCTCGACGTCTCGGCGCGCGAAGCGGGCTACCGCGTGTTCAATGCCGACCCGAACGTGGGTGGGCGCTACTCCGCTCTCACCGCGTTCGGCCTCGTGCCCTCCGGACTCGCAGGCGTCGACCTCGAGGAGCTCCTCGCCGAGGCCGAGACCATCTCGCTTGAGCTCGCGATCGACGACCCGAGCAACCCGGGACTCATCCTGGGCGCAGCGATCGCCGGGACGAGCCCTCTCAAGGACAAGCTCGGCATCATCTCCGACGGCACCCACATCGTCGGTTTCGCCGACTGGGCCGAACAGCTGATCGCCGAGTCCACCGGCAAGCAGGGCACTGGTCTGCTTCCCGTGGTGCTCGACCCGCTGTCCGCCGAGGTCACGGAGAACCTCGCCGATCTGCAGATCGTGCGCCTGGTCGACAACGCCGAGGCCCACCATCTCTTCCCGAGCAATCGTCACGAGGGCGAGATCCTCGTCTCGGGCAGCCTCGGCGGGCAGCTCCTCGTCTGGGAGTTCGCCA
>DASYGJ010000278.1:0-1782 GCA_035999915.1 Leifsonia sp. | reverse complement strand
CGATGACATCAGCGTCTCCTCACTCCGCGGATCGGCGGCCCTCCCGCAGCGCCCGCTCGGCGTGGTGCCCGGTAGACGTCGTGGAAAGGCCGTCGAGACGATCGAACTGTGGCCCACGGTACACCGGGATGTCAATACCGGTGTTACCCATTCGGGTGACAGGTCGAACCGGTTCGATAAATCCGCTGATCAGCCGCGCGATTTGCCGATCCGCTGAGCTCGCCGAGGCAAGCCTGGGCGTGTGTCCCCCGAGATTCCGTGGGAAAAAGTGAGCCCTGCACCCCTTGACCTCAGCAATTTCACCCTGTTACGTTGCCGGAACGGGTCCTCTCCCGATTCGCCTCCCCTCTCCGGCCTCTCGCGCCGCTGATCCGATAATCGAACCGGTTCGAGTCCCGCGCCTCATCGCTCGATCAATGGAGAACAGAAGATGACGTCTCAGTCAACACACGGCAGGCGGTGGGCGCCGACAAAGCTCACCGCCGCCCTCGCAGCACTGGCACTCGGAGCGACCGGTGCAACGCTGGCATCGGCTCCCGCCCAGGCGCTTCCCGGTGCGGCCGCCACCCTCGAAGTCCACGCCGACCAGGCGTTCCGGCCGGTCACCCATCTGGCGTCCGGTTCTCTCTACGGCCTGGCGAGCAGCACCGTCCCCTCGGACTCTCTGGTGCAGGCGATCAGGCCGAACACGTTCGTGCAGATGGCGCCGGGCGGCCACCAGTTGCCCAACGGTGAGCCCGCTCCCGCCGGTGACGCGCTCGTCGTCGCGCCCGAAGCCGCAAATGCCGGCGCGAAGGTCGTCGTGCGCATGTCGGACTGGTACCCGAACTTCCCGTATCAGTGGGTGAGTTGGAGCGACTGGCTGAGCGCCGTCGACAGTCAGGTCAAGGCCGTTCAGGCTTCCGGCGCCAAGAACATCTCCGCGTACGCCCTCTGGAACGAGCCCGACTGGACGTGGGACACCGCGAAAGCCGGCTCCTTCAACGATGCCTGGGTGCGCACCTACCGCGAGGTGCGTTCGCTCGACGCCACAACCCCCATCCAGGGACCGAGCTATTCCGACAACATCAGCGGGATGCAGAGCTTCCTGACGAACGCTGTCGCCACCAACACGGTGCCCGACATCATCGCCTGGCACGAGCTGGAGAGCGCCTCGCACATCCAGGGCGATATCGCCAAGGTCACAGCGATCGAGAAGAGCTTGGGCATCAGCCCGCGCCCGATCGCCATCGAGGAATACGCGACTCCCTCGGAGATCGGCGTGCCGGGGCCGCTCGTCGGCTATGTCGCCAAATTCGAGCGGTACGGCGTGCAGGATGCGGAGCTCGCCTTCTGGAACCACTACGGCACCCTCGGCGACGTGCTCACCGACACCGGCGGCTCACCGAACGGCTCGTACTGGCTCTACAAGTGGTACGGAGACATGAGCGGCAACATGGTGACCACCACGCCGCCCGCCTCGACCGGCCTGGATGGCGCCGCATCCGTCACCAGCGACAAGCGCGAACTCGACATCATCGCCGGCGGCGGTCAGGGCGCGACCGTTGTGCACATCGACGGCTTGAAATCTCTCGCTCTCGGCAACGCCGTGAACGTGAAACTCGAGTACACCCCGTCCTATGGGCGAACCAACCCGACGGCCGGCCCGATCACGATCTCGAACACGCAGTATCACGTGGGCGCGGACGGCTCGATCAGCGTGCCTGTCTCGATGAACGCGGCCTACGGCTACCACATCGTGGTGACGCATCCGGGCCCCACCACAAAGCTGGACGGCAGCTA
>DASYGJ010000159.1:0-7019 GCA_035999915.1 Leifsonia sp. | reverse complement strand
ACTTGCTCACGCCGCTCGCCGCGAGCACGTCGTCAAGGGTCGTCGCCCCGATGCCGCGAACGAACATCAGGTCAGCCGCAGCGGTGACGATCCGCTCTCGCGTCTTTGCGCCCCGAGGCGTCAGGCGCTTACTTGTGGTCGAGTCGGCGGTCGTCGTCACGAGTGGAAGCTGTCGTTGGTCTCCAGACGCTGAACGTCCCAATAGAGGCATTCGACGAGATCATGCGCTGGACAGTGGGCTGCTTCATCGCTACCGGTGATCGTCGCAACCCGTGAGAACTCACCTCGTGCTCTGGACAGCAGTTTGGCGAATTCATCGTCACCAATCACACACCCGTCAGAAGTGAGCCACTCCCGGAGGAGCGGTTCGACGTCTTCGCCGTATAGCTGCGATTCCCCCCGAACACGCTCCACGATCCCCGCGATTCGATCTGCGCGTGGCGCCGAAGTCGCCCCATCCAGGACCGGAAAGGTCTGCGGCGATTTGGTCTTCTTGCTTGTCATTGTGTGTCCTGCGACTGACGGTGTCTGCCGATGCGCCTTTCGTCTTTCGGTGCAGCCGACCTGCGATGGGTTCGAGCGACGTCCCCATCTCGTAAATAGGACGGTTTAGTCCAGAATACGACAGAGTGCCGGTGCCAGGGAAGTAGCCCATAACTGCTTCTGATCCGCCCAGCGTTCGCGACGCGACGCAACAAAAAGCCGCGACGAGGACAAGTGGTCTGCGGATCCCTATCGCCGATATGCTCCTGGAGAGCAGGAATTGCCTCGAGGCAACCTGTGGACGGATGAGGGAGGTCCGATGGCGACACGGCGCGATGTTGCTCAGGCGGCGAACGTTTCGGTTCGCACGGTGTCGAATGTGGTCAATGGGTTCGATCACGTCGCGCCCGAGACTCGCGAGCGTGTGGTGCGGATCATTCGTGAATTGGAGTACCAGCCGAGTGAGCTGGCACGGAGCTTGAAGGTGGGCAGGTCGGGCCTCATCGCCCTGATGCTGCCAGAACTGGACACGGCGTACTTCGCCGAGCTGACGCGCGCCTTCGTGGAGGGCGGGGCTGAGCGAGGACTGACGGTCGTGGTGGATCAGACGGATGGGGATCGTGAACGAGAACTCGCCCTTCTGCGCCGAACCTCAGGGGGCTCGCTGTTCGACGCGCTTGTGCTGAGTCCATTGGCGCTCCGTGCCGAGGATCTAGAGGGGTTCGGCGCCGCTCCGCTCGTCTTCTTGGGCGAGGATGAGTTCCCCGGGTTCGACAAGGTGATGATCGACAACTTCCAAGCCGCGTTCGAGGTAGTGGAACATCTGATCGTCGGGGGCCGTCGTCGAATCGCGGCGATCGGCGCGGAGCGGACCTCGCACCGCTCTAGTTCCCTTCGTCTCGACGGCTACCGTGCGGCGATCGCGTCGCGACCGGACCTCGCGCTTGCCGAGACCGTCGAATTCGTCGATGGGTTCCGTCGGCCGGAGGGTGCCGCGGCCATGCGTCGCCTGCTCGAGCGACCCGATCGGCCGGATGCGATCTTCTGCTTTTCGGATGCCCTGGCACTCGGAGCACTCCGGGCAATACATGAGGCGGGTCTCTCGGTCCCCGCGGACATCGCGGTCGTCGGCTGGGACGACATCGAGGATGGTGCTTTCGCGACCCCGTCGCTCACCACGGTGAGTCCTGACAAGCAGTGGCTGGCGAAAACGGCGCTTGAACGTATTGGCCGGCGCCTCGCCGGGGAGGAGCTCGAGCCGGAGCTGCTCATCGGGCCGCATCAGTTGGTGGTCCGCGAGAGTTCGCCGAGCGCCTGACCCAAGGGGTTGCATCGAGGCAAACATTTCGGCTAGCATCCTGATCGTGTCGTTTGCATCGAGGGAAATTGTCGCCGAACCCGTGGTTCCTGCCGAATCGCGGGTTCCCCGCCCGGAGTACCCGCGCCCCCAATTCATCCGGGACCGCTGGCTGAACCTGAACGGTGTCTGGAGCGCCGGCTTCGGCACTCACGATGGTGCGCCCTCGGGTTGGAGCTTCGCGGAGACGATCGTCGTACCGTTCGCGCCGGAGTCCGTGCTCTCGGGCATCGGTCGTACCGACTTCATCCGCGCGATCCGGTACCAGCGGAACGTCGCTGTTCCCGAGGACTGGTTCGGCGACCGAATCCTCCTCAACTTCGGCGCCGCCGACTTCTACACGACCGTGTGGGTCGATGACGTCGAGGTGGGTCGCCACCGGGGCGGTTTTACGCCCTTCTCCTTCGACATCACGGATGCCGTCTCGGGCGGAAGCTTCGACCTGACCGTGCTCGTCGAGGATGACCTGGATTCGGTCCAGGCGCGCGGCAAGCAGTCGCGCAAACGCGAGAATTACGAGGCGTTCTACACCCGCACGACCGGCATCTGGCAGACCGTCTGGCTCGAGCCGGTCGCCTCAGCACACTTCGCGCGACCAGCGATCATCCCGGATCTCGAGTCCTCTCGTTTCACGATCGAGCTCAGCGCCACCGCACCGTCGGCGCGCCTCACCGCAAGGGTCGACCTGTACGACGAGGACGGTCTCGTCGTATCGGGCTCCGTTGGCATCGCCGCTCAGGTCACGCCGACTCTGTCCCTGACGGTACCGCGGGACCGGCTCCGGGTCTGGTCTCCCGAGGATCCGCACCTGTACCGCGTGCAGTTCACTCTGCTCGAGGACGGCATCGCCGTCGACGAACTGCGCAGCTACGCAGGGATGCGGTCCGTGTCAATCGACGGGCGGCGGGTACTCCTCAACGGTCGCCCGGTCTTCCAGCGCCTGGTCCTCGACCAGGGCTACTGGCCGGAGAGTCTCATGACCGCCCCGACGGATGAGGCTCTGGTGCGTGACATCGAGCTGGGCAAAGCGGCCGGTTTCAACGGCGCACGGATGCACCAGAAAGTGTTCGAGGAACGGTACCTGTACCACGCCGACCGGTTGGGTTATCTAGTGTGGGCCGAGTTCGCCGACTGGGGTGCCAAGGTCCACGCATCCGGTCGACAGGAGCCGACCATCTCCTTCGTGACCGAATGGGTTGAAGCGCTCACCAGAGATCTCTCCCATCCTTCGATCGTCGGCTGGTGCCCGCTCAATGAGACCTATGAGCCGATCGCGGCGAAGTCGACCGTGCTGGACGATGCGACCAAGGCGCTCTACTCACTGACCAAGGCGATCGACCCGACTCGACCAGTACTGGACGCATCCGGATACTCGCATCGCGTGATCGGCGCCGACATTTTCGACTCGCACCTGTACGAACAGGACCCGACGGTGTTCGCGGCGCTGATGAGCGGGCTCGCGGAAGGCCGGCCGTACGTGAACACCGCACCCGACGGCACCGCTTGGTCGGTGCCATACAAGGGACAGCCCTATTTCTGCAGCGAGTTCGGCGGCATCTGGTGGTCCGACGTCGACGGGCACGGCGACGAATCATGGGGATACGGCGAAGCGCCGCGCACCCGCGACGAATGGATCGACCGGTTCCGTGGACTGGTCGACACCCTGCTGAACGACCCCGACATGTTCGGCTACTGCTTCACCCAGCTCACCGATGTCTTCCAGGAGAAGAACGGGATCTTCGACTTCGCTCGCGCGCCCAAATTCGACCTCACCGTCCTGAGCGCCATCCAGTCGCGAACTGCGGCATACGAGCTCACAGACGTCCGCCCACGCGAATCGCAGTAGGGCGCGGCAGCAGAAGAAGGACCCGGCGGACGCATTCCGCGACGCCCGGCAATCACATCACAAAGGAGTGGACACACATGCGTAAGACAGTCATCCTCGCCGCTGCGGCGACGCTGGCGCTCGTGTTGACGGGCTGCTCGTCCGGCGACAACGCGTCGAGCAGCAACGGAAAAGTCACCCTCACCGTCGTCGGCTTCGAAGGCGGCGGAACGGAACTCGCGGACATCCCGCAGATCAACGCCGACTTCCACAAGAAGTACCCGAACATCACCCTCGACTACAAATACGTCGCGAACGGCGAATACGACCAGTACAACAACACCCGCCTGGCCGCCGGCACCGCAGCCGACGTACTCATGACGAACGCCACACGCGTGCAACAGTGGCAGAAACAGGGCTATCTCGCCGACCTCAGTGACCAGAGCTGGGTCAAGCAGGTGTTGCCCAACGTCGCCCCATTCGGACAGATCAGCGGAAAGACCTACGCACTCACCCAGCAGAACATCCCGATCGGCCTCTACGCGAACCTCGACATCCTCAAGAAGGCCGGCATCACCGACGTCCCGCAGACCTGGCCGGACTTCCTGACCGCACTCCAAAAGCTCAAAGCGGCAGGACAGCCCGGTCTTCTGCTGGCGAACCAGGGCGGCTGGACGAGCGAACAGCTCACGCTGGCACTCGCCGCGAACCAGCTGAAGCCCAGCTGGGGCCCGGGCTACGACGCCGGAAAGACGTCGTGGAACCCGACATACACGCCCGTATTCGATCAGATCAAACAGGTGCTGACCTCGGGCGCAGTCGATGGCAAGCTGATGAACGGCATCGAGCCGTTCAACACAGGAAACGCGGACTTCGCGGCCGGCAAATGGGCATTCACGGTCATGGGCGCCTGGCAACTGCAGAGCTTCACGCAGAATACGGCTTTCAACTTCTCGTTCAACCCCTTCCCCGGTGGGGGCAGCGGAAGCCAGCCCTATGGTGTGACGTTCGTCGGCTCCGGTTGGGGCGTGAACGCCGGTAGTGCGCACAAGGATGCCGCCGAGAAGTACGTGGCGTTCATGGCCGACCCGGCCAACGACAGCCGCTACCTCGCCGCCGAGAACTCGTTCACGACGTTGAAGAACGTTCCGAGCCCGAAGATGTCGAAAGCGACCGCCTACGTCGACGCATTCAACGCCGGCCACTCGCAGGTGTCTCCGATCGAGTACCTGCACTACCCGACGTACGAGCAGGAGTTCTGGAAGGTCGGCACCTCGCTCTTCAACGACCCGTCGCAGTCCACGGCGACGCTCCTGAAGCAACTCGACAGCACGATCCCGAAGACCAAGTAGTTCACCATCCAGCCGGGGGTGTCCGCAACGAGCGTGCATCCCCGGCCCCAGCCTGGAGGCCCCGCCCATGCAGATCCGTGGCAGATCCGCGATGGTCCTCATCGCGCCGGCAGCCGTCATCTTCGCGATCTTCGTGATCTATCCGCTCATCCGCGGTGTGCAGCTCAGCTTCACCGACGCGATCGGCCCGAACGGAGGGAACTTCGTCGGCTTCACGAACTACATCCATGCCGTCACCGACCCAACCGTGCTCCACGCGCTCGGTAACACAGTCGTCTACACGGTGGTCGTCGTTGTCGTTCAGAATGCTCTGGCGCTTCTCGTCGCCTTCTGGCTGTTCAAACTGAAACGCGTCCGCAACTTCGTACGTGCGGGACTGCTGCTTCCGGCGATGATGGCGTTCGTCGCCGTCGGCTATCTCTGGTCGTACATCTACTCGCCGCTTGGCGGCCCGCTGAACGATGTGATGGATGCGCTCGGGCTGCACGCGCTCGAGCCTGTCTGGCTCGGCGACCCGCACACAGCGCTGATGTCGATCGCCGCGATCTACATCTGGATGTTTCTCGGCTACACCGCGACCATCTACCTCGCCAACTACATGGCCATCGACCCGGCCCTCATGGAAGCGGCGAATCTCGATGGGGCCGCTGGCTGGAAGCGATTCTGGAGCATCGACTGGCGCCTGCTCGCGCCCTCGTTCACCATCAACATGACCCTCAGCGTCATCGGTTCGCTGCGCGTGTTCGACCTGCCCTTCATCATGACGCAGGGTGCCCCTGCGGATGCCACACAGACCTTGAGCCTGGTGATCTACAACAACAGCTTCGCGAACTACCAGTTCGCATACGGCACGACGCTCGCGGTGGGACTTCTGATCCTCACGATCATCGTCGGAGTCACCCAGGCGACGTTGCTTCGCCGACGGGAGGCCGACCTCGCATGACCGCACTCACCAGCACCCGCACCGCCGCAGAGGCCGAGGCCGAGGCGCCACGCTACCGGATGCGGCGCGCGCGGGCCCGCGCGGCCCGCGTGATCGCATCGATCGTTCTGCTCGCCTTCACGGCGATCGTCCTGACGCCGATCTGGGTCCTCATCGTGGTGTCGCTGCATCACGGCGCGGCCGCCCCGGCGAATCCGTTCGCTCTGCCGGCGCCGCTCGACTTCCAGAACTATGTGACGGCGTTCCAGAACATGCACTACCTGCGCAGCGTCGGCAATACGCTGATCATTACCTTCTCGACTGCCGTCCTCACCGTGCTTGCCGCGTCGCTCGCGGCGTGGGCGATCGTCCGCCACACCCGGCGATGGACGCGGACGGTGTATCAGATCTTCGTCTCGGGTCTCACGATCCCGATCTTCGTCGTTCTAACCCCGCTCTACGAGGTGATGCAGAAGCTGCATCTGCTCGACAGCTACGCCGGAATCGTCCTCGCCTACACCGCCACCATCATGCCCTTCGCGGTGTTCTTCTTCGCTGGCTTCCTCCGCACGGTGCCCGCCGAGCTTGAGGAGGCAGCCGCGGTGGACGGCGCCGGACTTCTCCGCACCTACTGGCAGATCGTCTTTCCGCTTCTGCGGCCGGCAACAGCCACGCTCGCGATCTTCATCATCCTGCAGGTCTGGAACGACCTCATCCTCCCGCTCGTCCTGCTCTCCTCCGACTCCAAGCAGACCGTCACCCTCGCCGTCTACGCCACGATCGGAACCCACACGCTGAGCCCCGACCAGCTGCTCCCGACCCTCGTCCTCGGTGTCCTCCCGCTGTTCATCGTCTTCCTTGCGCTGCAGCGGTACGTCGTGGCCGGGATCGCGGTCGGGGCAGGCAAGTAATCGGTCATCCGATCGGGGCGAGGTGACTCTCGCCTACCATCGCCCTGAATCCGGCGTCGTTTGTCGCTTCACGACGTTCTGCCGCGCGATACCGACGTCAATCGACAAGTGGCGATGCAGTCACCCCATCGGCACGTAGTCAGAAGTCGAATTCGGCCGTGCCGCGTAG
>DASYGJ010000120.1:0-12818 GCA_035999915.1 Leifsonia sp. | reverse complement strand
GTCAACGGCCCGTCAGCTGACGTCGAACCACTGGTCGCCGATCTCGACGCGGGTCCCTTGCGTGACACGGTACCGACGTCCGGCCTCGCACTGACGGGCGACACCGCCGAGGGGCCGCGCGACCGTGCCGTTGCCCGAGTACCGGTCGCAGATCCACAGCTCACCCGCCTCGAGACCGAACTCGAGGTGCGTCTTCGACACCGATCTTGCAGCATCCTGGATCGCCACCAACTGCTCCACCTGCTCCCCCGGCTGGGCGATCGGGCGGCGGCCGACGAGCCCCGGGCCGGTGACGACCACGGTCTCACCGGTCGAGAAGCTCAGGGTGTACCGGACGACCGGAGCCTCGGCGGGCGGCGCGGCCTCGATCGGCTCGATCACGAGCGCCTGGGTCTCCGGCAGGTCATCGCTCGGGAACCGTCCGGCGACGGCCGGTTTCGGCAAGCGTTCCACGACCGTCGTGTCCGATGGTCGTGAGTCGGCGATGGCGGGTGGACGCACACGGGTCGCCGTCACCGAACTGCCGCAGGACCCGCAGAACAGTGTTCCCTCCGACAATTCGTTGCCGCAAACCCGACAGTTCATCGCCTGCCCCTCTTTCTGTTGCTTCCCCACCCACGGTAACCGAGTGAGCGCAACGACACGGCCGCGACGAGGCGCTTCCAGCGTGTCTCGCGCTTGTCGAGCGCCTGGCGGAGATCGTCGACGGCGAGCCAGACCGAATCAGCTTCCTCCGGGCTCGGCGCCGTCGGACTGAAAACGGCGCGGTCGGCGACGGATGCAAGCGCGGCTGCGCGAGAGCCGCCGATTGTCGTGGCCATCTCTTTGCGGGTGGACGAGGGAGGTGCGTCGTAGCCGTGGTCGACGGCGGCATCGGCGAACTCCCGCCAGCCGCCTTCGATCCGCTGGACCGATGTGGGCGCCGAGCGGCGCAGCACACGTCGACGCCATTTGGCGCCGACGACGGCGAGGAAGGGTGCCGCGACGACGGCGAGAGCGAGCAGGATCCAACCGAGAACGGCGAGGACACCGAGGATCGCGTCGAGCACCGGATTCGGCGGCTGCTGGTCTGCGGTGTCCACCTGCGCCTGCGGCGGTTCGACGTGCTGCTGCGAATTCTGGTCGACCGGCGGCTGCACGTTCGTCTGTGGACGCGAGATCTGGGTCGGTTGGGTGGGCTGCTTCGGCGGAACGGGACGTACGGGCGGAGTCGGGTCGACCGTCACCCAGCCCGCATCCGCCGTCTGGATCTCGATCCAGGCGGAGATGTCCGAGCCGGTGAGGGTGACCGCCTGTGACCGGTCCGCATCCGCCGGGGCCACGAAGCCGACGACGACACGCGCCGGGAAGCCGAGCTGTCCGGCCATGAGGGCCGCGGTCACCGCGTACTGCTCCTGGTCGCCGAGCATGGGCACCGTGGTCAGCAACTCCGTGATCCGGTCGGCGCCGTGGCCGGACCGGCTGGGCGGTTCATTCGGGCCGATCCCGTGGCTCAGGTAGCCGTTCTGGGCGAGGCCACCGAGGGCTGCTTTGAGCTTGGCGCCGGCTCCGCTGACGCCGGCCGTGTACTTCTGGAGTGTCGACGCCAGTTCGTCGGGGACGACCGTCGGCTTCGGAACGGGTGCGCTTCCGGGGCGCAGTCGTGCCAGCCCGTCAAGGGCGACAAGCGGTTTGACGACCGAGTCCATCGTGTAGGTGTCGCCGCTGCTCAGCCGGCGCGTGACCGCCGAGGTGCCGGTCACGTCGTTGTAGAAGAACGACGAAGTGAGTGCGGCCGCTTGCGAGCCGGCGAAGGTGATCTGCTGCAGCTGCCCGCTACCCGGAACCCACGGGCCGCGGTAGCCGCGCACCGTGACCGTGAGTGTGTCATGCCGGCCGTCGACGCCCGCCTGCGCGAGGCGGTACGGCATCCGGGTAAAGGATCCGGATGCGCTGGTCACTTTGTCGGTGCCGACCGAGTATGCGATGCCGTCGTAGGTGTCGAGTGCGGCGATGCGGATGCGGCGATCGCTCGGCAAACCAGTCACAGTCAGCATCGCCTCGCGGTCGCGCGGCGGCTGGAGGTACGAGCGGAATCCGGTGAGCGGGCTCGGGTAGGCACGCGGGTCGAAGGGCTGCTCGACCGCGGTGCGGATCACCTGACGGTCGGCACCGGCGGGCACGAGCAAACTGGCGGCGGTTCCTGCGACACCGGCGATGAGGAGGATCACGGCCGCACCGGCGATCGTGCGGAGCCCGAGGAGCCTGCGCTCCCGAGGCGTCTCGACGAACACACCGGTTTGTTCGGCGAGGCCGTGGATGGCTGCCGAACGTCGCTGCCACCGGAACCACATGGTCCAGGCCAACAGAACGGTCAGCAGGGTCAGCGCCAGCCAGAGGGGCACCGCGGAGGCTCCCGATCCCAGCAGAATTCCCGCCACCAGCAGCACGACCGGCGGCAGGGCGCCAAGCTCGCCGCGCTTCGCTCGTAGCGCGATGGACAGGCCGACGACGGTCGAGAGCAGGGTGAGGATGAAGGCCGGGACGAGCAGCGCTTGATAGGACCCTACGGGGAGCGAGATGGTCACGAGCTGCTTCCAGCTGAGCCAGCTGGCCTGGACGAGATCCCAGAACCCGTTCGCTGTCGGAAGGAGGCCACCCGCGGTCGCCTCTCCGGGTACCGCGAGTTGCACGCCGAGCGCGAGGTAGACGACAACGATCAGTCCGGTGAGCACGATACTCGGCCAGTGGAACAACGCACCGAGGACAGCGATGATCCCGCCGGCCAGCAGGGTCGCCACCAGCATCACGGCGAATCCGGCGGACTGATAGACGCCCCAGAACGACCAGGCCGCGAGTCCCGTCGCACCGAGCGCGAACAGGGTGTTGACCACGAAGAAGCGAACGCGGCGGGTTCTCATCAGGCGGCCGCACGTTTGGCGAGGCTCTTCTGCAGGTCTTCCAGATAGCCGATGGTCAGCACGGTGAGGTCGGTGACCCGCCGGAGCGAGGGAACGGCGCCCTCGTCACAGACGATCGCCACGACGTCGACACCGAGCGGGAAGTGCGCAGACGCGGCGCGCAGTTGCGCCGCGCCGACGGTCGAGCCGCAGACCAGGAACGCGATGGAGGTGCCCGCGGCGTCCTCCGACGCCACCCGCGCGAGTTCCGGCATCCGCAGCGCCGTCTCGGCCGTCTCGACGGCTGCGAGGTCGTCGAGCAGCCGGCCTCTGTTGATCGTGCTGATGCGGCGAACGGTGTGCACGGCCCGCTTGGCGAAATCCGGAGTGAGTGCGCTGGCGACCACGGCGACCGTGCGCGAGTCCCGCAGCGCGCGCGCCCCGAGCGAGCCCGTCGCGCTCACGGCCAGCTCGAACTCCTCCGGAGTCGCATAGTCGGCGGACGAGAGGCTCAGAGCGACGAGCAGGTGGCTGCGGCGCGTCTCTTCGAACTGGCGAACCATGTAGCTGCCGGTCTTGGCGGTGCTCTTCCAGTGGATGTTGCGCCGCTCATCCCCGGGCACATATTCACGGAGCGCATGGAAGGCGACGTCGCTCGACGTCAGGTCGCGGGTGGGCGCCCCTTCGAGGTCGCGCACGAAACCGGTGCTCATGCTCGGGATGGTGATGATGCGCGGATGCACGAACAGGTCGAGCGACTCGGCCCAGACGATCTCGCGCCGGAGCATCCCCACCGGATCGGCCCGCACGGTGCGCACCGGCCCGATCGGCACGATCCCGCGACGCGTGGTCGGTACGACGAACACATCGGAATGGCTGTCTCCACCGGCGAGCGACGGCGAAGCGAACTCAGCGAGGCCCTGCCCGACCGGCACCTCGACGCGGACCCCGGCCAGCCGGCGGCGGGTCGGGTTCGAGACCTGCACTTCGCCGGGAGCTTTGTCGCCCACGACGACCCGGTTGGTCGGAAGGGACAGGTGCACCCGATAGGCGTTGCGTCCGGCGAGGTACGCCGTGGCGACGAGGAGCATCGCCAGCGCCGTCCAGCCCAGGACGACCGCTTCGGTCCAGCCGAACACGTAGCCCGCCACGAGCGCAAGCACGACGACGCCCATCATCGACCAGCCGAGGGCCGTGATGACCGCGCTCAGCCAACGCCAGCCGGTCGCTACGGTCGACCAGACGACGCGTGTCGAACGCACCAGCCAGACGATCGCATCCGCCAGCAGGCCATCCCGGCTGCCGACGATCTTGGCTCTGGCGTTGGTGAGTTCGGCCTGGGTTCGGCTGACGGTGGTGCTCACACGGCGGGCCGATCCATCGGCGGCGGGGTCTCGATCAGCAGCTGCGCGACGACGCTCGAGGTGGTGACCCCCTCGAACTCCGCTTCCGGATCCAGCATCAGCCGGTGAGCGAGCACGGGCTCGGCGAGCGTCTTCACATCGTCGGGCGTCACGTAGTACCGGCCGAGGGATGCGGCGAGCGTCTTGGACGCGCGCACGAGTGCGAGAGCGCCGCGCACGCTGACGCCCAGACGCACCTCGTCGGCGTTTCGGGTGGCGTCGACGAGTCGCGAGACATAATCGTTGATGGTCGCATCCACGTGCACGCTGCGCGCCATCGTGCCCATCTCGACCACGGTCGCTGCCGAGATGACTTCGGGGACGATGATCTCGTGCGCCTTGTGCTCGGCGCCCTCGAGGATGCGCAGGGTCGCCTCGTGGTCGGGGTACCCGATGGAGGCCTTCATCAGGAACCTGTCCAGCTGGGCCTCGGGCAACCGGTAGGTGCCGGCCTGTTCGATCGGGTTCTGCGTGGCGATGACCATGAAGGGCGCGCCGACCGGATGCCGCACTCCGTCGACGGTGACCTGTACCTCCTCCATGACCTCGAGCAGCGCGGACTGTGTCTTGGGGCTGGCGCGGTTGATCTCATCGGCCAGCACGATGTTGGCGAAGATCGGTCCGCGGTGGAACTCGAACTCGCCGGTGCGCTGATCGAAGATGTTCACCCCGGTGATGTCGCCGGGCAGCAGGTCGGGCGTGAACTGCACCCGGTTGCTCGTGCCACGCACGCTTTCGGCGATCGCCCGTGCGAGTGACGTCTTTCCCGTGCCGGGGAAGTCTTCCAGCAGCAGGTGTCCTTCGCTGAACAGCGCGGTGAGGGCGAGCCGGATGATGTGGGCCTTGCCGAGCAGGACACTGTCGATGTTCGTCACGAGGCGTTCGAAGACGCCCGAGAACCAAGATGCTTGCTCTTGGGTCATGGTCATACGCGGGCCTCTCTCGGGCATCGGGGGCAATGATCGATCCGGGGCGCCGCCGAAAGCGGCGCCGCCATTCAGTATGGCGTTCCCGCGGCTATCCAAAGCTGCCACTCGGGTAGTTGCGGACATATGTTGTTCCGTTGGCCACCACAGTCACCTTCAGGGTGGCTTGCGTACCGGGCGCCCCCGGCGCGACACAGCTGGCCGTTTGGCCGAGAACGGGCATCGGGGTCTGGGTGGGGCCGCCGTCGCAGTTGTACGTCACGGCCGTGTACGAACCGGTCGGCCAGGACGTCCAGGTGAACGTGTTGCTCGGGGGGTCGAAGTGTGTCCCTCCCAGCACGGTGCTGACCGCAACGCCAGGAATGCGTTTGCTGAAGGGCGGATCGGACGGATCGTTGCAGACCTGTCCATCGGGGTACTGCTCGCAGACACTGAGCACCACGAACGTCAGGCCCGTCCCGTAGTGGTTGCCCCCGCTGCCGATCAGCGTTCCGGTGGTCCCGGTCAGTTGACCGGTCTCCGAGACCCCGTTGTCGCCATCGATTCGGTAGCGAACGATGGTGCTCCCGCCGCCGCTCCCCGGGGTGTATGTGAGCCCGGTCAACGTGAAGTCCCAGAGCCCGTTCCCGCCGTCGGCCGGGCCGCTGAACGTCGCATTGGTCGGGGTGCTCGGGGCGAGACGCGGCGTCGCGGTCACCACGCTGCTGGCTGTGCATCCCTGGCCGTTGTATGCGTAGACGAAGAACGAGTACTGGTGGCCCGGAGTGAGGCCGGTGAAGGTCCACTGCTGTGACGTCGTCGCCTGGAAGCGCGAACTCTGCGGGTCGACCGTCAGCACGGGGTTGCCTGTGTCGACGCCGGAAACGGAACACTGCGGGACCGCGCCGCCCTCGTACACCGCGGCGTAGTACTTACTGATCGCCTGACCGTTGTCGCCGAACACACCGGCCCAGCTGAGGGTCGCCGACCGACCGTCCGTGATGCTCGGCGTCGCGACCGGAGCGTTACCGGTGGGCAGCGGGGCGCCCGCGGGCACGCCACTGCCCTGCGTCTGGTTCCAGGTGGTGCGGCCGGCGTAGAAGTCGTTTCGCGACGAGATCGAATATCCGATGGAGGCGCCGTTCCCGATCGTCGGGTCGGCGACGTTGACGGAATACGGCTTGCCCACGGGATCGCCACCGCTCGCCGTGACGGTCGTCGTCGTTCCGCCCACCGTCACCACATACGACAGGATCGAACTTGCGCCGGGAGCATCCGCCGGCTTGGTCCAGGTGAGCCGCAGCCCGTGATCGAGCGGTGTCCACGCGACGTTGGACGGCGCGTTCGGCACCACATCCGACCAGACCGGCTCCGCGTAAGCCGTCGGGTCGGAGAGGCCGAGCGCGTTGCGGGCGGAGATGGCGACCGTGACGGCGTTCGCCGAGCCGTTCCCGGGGGTGGGCACTGTGCAGGAGGTCGTCGCGCAGCTCGTCGTGGAGAACAGTTGACCGTTGTCGACCCGCGTCACCGTCACCTGGAAGCCGGTGATCGGCGAATTGTTGAAGGCGCCGGGAATCCAGGAGAAGCCGAGCGTGCGATCGGCGAACGAGATGACCTGCACGTTCGAGACGGGAGCCGGCCTGTCCTGCACGGACACGGTCACGGTGCCCCAGGTGTACCGATCGGGGTCGCCGGTGGCGTCCGCGACCTCGTACTGCAGGGTCGTGTCGGCCGGGGCCGCCGTTGACGACACGGCGATGGTGAGCGTCGAGTTGTCGGCGCTCGGTGTGATGACGACCCCATCCGGAAGGTTGCCCGAACCCAGCCCGCGAACGGCGATCACCTTGAGCGGCTTACCGGGGAACGGATTCGTCGCGGCATCGTTTGCCAGCACGTCGACGGTCGTGGTCTTGCCGCGTGGGGCGATCACACTGTCGGGCTGCGGGGAGGCGAGGGGGCGCGTCGACGGCACGATATTCAGGTCGATGCGTCCCGCCTGGCCGACGTTCACCGCGTCCTTCACACCGATGGCGATCGAGGGATGCGAGCCCTTCGGCGCGCCCTCGGCCACCTGGATGGTCAGGTTCTGCCCCTTCAGCGAGAGGCTGACCCCGTCGGGTCGCGGATCCTGGATCGAGTAAACCAGCTCGCCCTGGTCTTTGGCATACGGGTAGCTCGTGAGCTTGCTGAGATCGACGGTCTTGGACTGGCCGGGCTCGAAGTCGATCAGCGCACCGGTGAAAGCCGGCGGCTGGTTCGTGCGTGGCGTCACCGTGATCGGGAGCACGATCGTCGCAACGTTTCCCTTCGGATCGGTGGCCGAGTCGCCATCGGTCACTTGGAACGAGATGGAGGCCGACCCGAAGTACCGAGATGCGCTCGTGAATTGAAGGGTGTCGTTGCTCACGACCAGATCGTCACCGTTGGCGTGCGTGGCCCGCACCGTCGCCGCGTCGGTGAGCCGCACTTTGCGGTTGTTCACGGCGACGATGTAGTCGTTCAGCTTGATGGTCAGTGTCTTCTCACTGGGCACCGTGAGCTTCGGGGCGTCCCGCTTCAGCTGAGGCAGCGCGTCGTCGTAGCCGGGAACGCGCACGAACGCGTACGCCACCTTTGTCTGATCTTCGGGGTTCGACACCTGGAACGGAATGATCTGGCTCTTCGCGCCGACAGCGATGCGGATGCGTTTGGTCGACGTCACCTGGGCAGAGCTCGAGTATCCCGGCACAAGGTCGAGCTTGAGGCCCGAGACCGGCCCGTCGGCGAAGAACACATTCGCCAGCACGTTGACGTCGACGTGTTGCTTGTCCAGGATGTCGGAGAGACCGAGCACCGTGTCCTGGGCGATCGGCCGCGCGGGCGGCGCCTTCGGATCGACGGTCACCCGAAGGAAATTCTCGCTCGTGCCGCCTCGCTCGTTCTGAATGGTGTAGAGGAAGCTGTAGACACCCGCCTGTTTCGGCGCGGCCACCACGACAAGATCGCCCTGGATCTTGGCCTTGGCCTTGCCGTCGAGCGAACTCACCTTCGTGACCGAGAGCGGGCTTCCGTCGGGGTCGCTGTCGTTCGCGAGTACTTGCACGAACAATGTCTTGCCCGGACGCACCGTCACGTCGTCTTCGACGGCGACGGGGTTGCGCGCGCCGTCCGCCCTGGGCGCAATGCCGACGCGCACCGTACCAGTGGCGCGGGCGCCGAGTGCATCCACGACCGCGTAAGTGAAGGTGTCGGTGCCTGCCGCGTACTGACCGGCCTGGTAGTCCATCCAGTCGGGGCCCGACCGGATCACGGCGCCCTTCTGCGGGTTGGTCTCCTGGCCGATGAACTGCACGGAGTCGCCGTCGGGGTCGATTCCAGAGAGCGGGATGGTGATGCGCACGGTGTCGCCGGCGAGTACTCGGGCGGTCACGGTCTTCGGGACAGGCGGGTTGTTGGTCGCCGCGTTGCGCTCGCGCACGGTGATGTTGACGTCGGCCGTCGCCCACTGGCCGTCCGCTCCGGTGACGCGGTACGCCGCGGTGAAGTTGCCGGGCTTCGACGGCGCGAGGTACCGCAGCGAGTCGCCGCTGGCGAAGAGCAGGCCCGCCCCGGCGGGCAACGGCGTGGCCAACGTGGGGTCGAGCGTGAGCGGGTCGCCATCCGGTTGCACATCATTGGCCAGCACCGGGATGTCCGCCACGTCGCCGACACGCACGGAAATCGAGTCGGGGTTCGCGATGGGAGGCTGATGCACCGTGAGCGGCGGCAGCTGCACGACGGTCACCGTGCCCTCGGCGTCGGCCAGACCGTTGCTCAGCCGGTAGTGGAAATCAACCGGGCCGGCCAGCGGGCGGCCCAGCGTCACCCGGAGCGTGCTCTGGCCGAGGATCTCGACACGGATGCCGGAGGACACGGGCGGCGGCGTCACGCCGGTGATCAGCAGCACACCGCCCGACGGATCGATGTCGGTCGAGAGCACGTCGACATCCTGGGTGCTTTGTTCGCGGATGAATGCGGTGTGCGGCACGGCGATGGGCGTGGTCTTCGCCCCGGGTGGGGCTTTCACCTCGATCCGGACGCTGCCCGTGGTGGTGATGACCCCATCCGTGACGGTGTATTCGATGTTGTGCGTGCCCGCCTGGTCGCTCTGGAACCGGAACGTGCCGCCCTGGTAGTCGGGGGTGATGGTCGCGTCCGCCTTCGCCGGCACGCTGCTCAGCCGCACAGTGCCGGTCCCACCGCGCACGTGGTCGAGCGGGTGGACCGTGATCTCCTGGCTCTGGTAAGCCAGAACGGCGAACGGATCCGCGATGATCGGCACCTGACCGGGCGCGCGCACGGTGACAGCGAGCGCGGCGGTCCCCTGCGCCCGGCCGTCGGAGACGACGAGCGACACTTCCTTCAGGTCGCCACCGCCGCCATGGTCGGAGTACGCGACCTGCCCTTGCGGCGTGAAGGTCACAGTGTCGGGCGCGGGAACGCTGGCTCCGGCCAGATAGAACGAATCACCGTCCGGGTCGTAGCAGTCGCCGAGCACCTGGGCGGTGACGCGACCGCCCGTCTGCACAACCGCCTTGGCGGTGCGGACGCACACGGGCGGCGAATTCTCGGTGGGCTGTCGAACCGTGACGACCACGTGAGTGGTCGCCGTTCCGCCGCGGCCGTCGGAGATCGTGTAGTCGAATCCGATCGTTCCGCTGGCCGACGCCGGCAGCGTGATCTGGAGCTCCTGGTTGCTGTTGGTGAGTTCGATGGTGCCTTTGTCGGGCGGGATGCTCGTGAACGAGTCGATCACGAGCACGTCGCCGTTGGGATCGTAGTCGTTGAGCAGAACCGGCAGGGGCGTCACCCGTCCCGGCCGCGCGCCGAACTGGTCCTCGACCGCGACCGGCGGGAGTTCCTGCTTCTCGTACTGCGGCGCCGTGTCCTGCTTGCTCTGGTCGACCAGTTCTTTCGTGTCCTTCTTCGACACCAGCTCATCCCAGTTGTCGATGCGCTGGTTGCCGTTCTGAACCGCCCACGTGACACCGGACTTCGTGTCGTTCAGCACCACTCGGTCGCCGTTGGCGCGAAATGCGAGGTCCGCCCCACCGGTGACTCCGCTGAGGGTCCCGCGTTGCCCTGCTCCGGAGTCGCCGCACAGCCGCCAGGTCGTGCCGCCGCTCCAGGCCGCGTACGTGCATCCGGCGACCGTGATGGGTGCCACCGGAGTTCCGGACTGGCCGGTCACAGCGCGCGTGGGTTTGCCGCCGTCGAGCGGAACGCGCACGAGACCGGTGCCTGTGGCGATCGACACGGAGTTCCCCGTCGAGTTCGACTGCTGGAGCGCCGAAGCCGCACCGCGGGCCAATACGCCGGAGAGGTCGATCGACCTGGTCGCGGTGTAGAGCATCCGCTGGTCCGGGTCGAAGAGGGCCCAGCTGTCGCCGACCGCCGTCAGTTCGGCGTTGGCACCGTCGCCGGCCGTCGCCACCTTCTGCGAGCTCGTCGCCGGCTCCGGCCCGGTGATGTCGATGCGCGTCACAGTCCGCGTGTCGGGGAGGTAGGCGTAGAGGATGCCGGACTTGTCGAGCGCGGTGACCGCACGACCGCCGAGGTCGATCGTGGGCGCCGATCCGGCGTTGAAGTCCGGCAGCTGAGAGACCGTTGTCAGCCAGAGCTGTCCTGTCGTCTTGGACAGCAGCGCCACCTGCCCGCCGGCGAGTTGCACGACCGGCGCACGCGGCGGCAGCGCGACGGTCTTGCCCGCCTCGCTCGTCGCCGGGTCCACAACGGCGACCGTGTTCGACTCCTTGTCGACGAGCAGTACGTTGTGACCGTCCTGCACCACGTCGAGCGCCGCACCCGTTCCCGAGACGACCGAGTTCAGCTTGTCGATCTCCGTGTTGGCGCGTCCGAGGGCCTTCCTCGTGTCGCTGGCGACCCAGACCGCGGCGTCGCCGAGATTCATCCGCTGGGCGCTGTAACCGCCGGAGACGACGGCCAGGGTCGTCACCAGAGCGACGATCGCGGTTCCGCTCGTCGCTGTGGCGACAAGGGACTTGTGGGCGATCAGCCACCGGCCGATCACGATCCGGTCGTCCTCTCCACGCACTTCTGGCCGCTCGATGGCCCAGTCTTGCCGTCGCGGTTGACCATGACCGTGACGCAGACCGTCTGGCCGGCTTTCGCATCCACCCGGAACTCCGTGGCGTGCTGGATGCTCGGCGGCTGATCGCCGACGGTCACCTGGTAGGTGTCGTCCGAGCGCAGCCCGGGGTCTGACCAGGTGAAGACGATGGTACTGTTCGACACCCGTCCGGAGAGGTCACGCACCGTGGGGATCTGGCTGTCGGCCGAGACCTTGACGAGCACGAACGTGGCCGTCACGGCCAGCGCGGCCACGAGCACCACGCAGGCGCAGACGGCAAGGATGAGCGCGCGCGACCACGGCGCGCGTGCCGGCGCCGGTCCGCTCCGGTCGCTGCCGACGCTGTCGCGCACGACCGTACCGGTCGGAACTCTGGTCACGGTCTGCGCGGCCCCCTGACGGCGGCGTCGGCGGGTGCCCGCAGGATCCACCGAGACGACGCCTTTGAGTCGGGTGCGGTCTTCGGGATCCTCTGCGGTGGCGAGTGCCCAGTCGTCCATCGCGACCTCGATCGGGGTCTGCGCCAGGCCGAGCTCGGTCTCCACTGATTGCAGTTCGCGGATGAGTTCGAGCACGCTGCGCTGCCGGTTCGATGGCTTCTTCGCCATGGCTCGCAGCAGGATCTGTTCGAGCCGCGGTGGCACATCCGCCCGGTCGATCGGCTGTGGGCGTCCCTTTGTGATCCGCTGGATCAGCTCGGACGACGTGTTCTCACGCCCCGCCAGTTCGAACGGCGACCGCCCTGCCAGCATCGAATACAGCGTGGCGCCGAGCGCCCACACCTCGCTGGCGATCGATCCGCTGGTCTCGTCCAGTAACACCTCGGGCGCGGACCACGGGATCGAGAGCCCGATCGCCTCGGTCACGTCGGCCTCACCCAGCGTCGCGGCGATCCCGAAGTCGCTCAGCACCGGATGCCCGTAAGCCGTCGTGAGAATGTTCGACGGCTTGATGTCCCGGTGCAGCACTCCGGCGCGATGCGCGGTCTCGACGGCACTCGCAATGCGCACGCCGATGCTGAGGACCTCCGAAACCGCCAACGGCTCCATGCGGTAGCGCTGCCCGATCGCGGCCGAACAGAGCTCCATCACCAGATAAGGGCGCCCATCCGCCGACACACTCGCCTGATACACCGTGAGGATCGAAGGATGAGTGCTCAGCTGCGCCATGAGGTTCGCCTCGGCCTGGAACATCTGTTTGACCTGGCTCGTCACCACCTCGGCAAGCATGACTTTCACTGCAACCTGGCGCCGCGGCAGATTCTGTTCGTAGAGGAACACATCGGCGAAGCCGCCCGAGCCGAGCACGCGCACATAGGAGAATCCGGGAAGATTCGGCGGCTGTGACGGCAAGCGCCGGGCCATATCGCCTCCCCGGGGTTTTCGTGGGTCTCAAGTACGCCGCGCACGCCGCACGGGCTCATCGGGCAAGTGTTTCCCCATTGTAGGCAGCGCCCGAACCCCGCCCGAGGCCTCCGCCCACACTGGGGGCAGTCGAATCACCCCCAACTCGGGGGGCAAAA